>JAJRWS010000260.1 GCA_024276705.1 Planctomycetota bacterium
ACTCGCTCAGCACAAAATGGTGCGGCGCGAAACATTGGTAGGTGGTGGGATAGTTGTGTTCCGGATCGCGTATCAGCAGTTCGTGCAGAAAAGTCGTTCCCGAACGCCAATGGCCCAGAATAAACAGAGGATGGACGGTCAGGCGAACCTGGGCGATCTTGCGCCGGTAAATCAGATCGTCGACCATCGACAGAGTCGAGTTAAACGCACTCACTCCAGTCACTCCCACGGCGAGTGGGATACGACTGGGAGAGATGGCCATTCGGTGGCGGCCCAGTTGACGCAGCCAGGTTCCCAACCGCATGCCATGCCAGAAACGGGGCGAGTACCAGGGAAACCGATTATGGACCACATGTTCGGGCGTTGGCCCTCGGGTGGCGCTGTCTGTTTGGAGTTTGGTGGGCGTACTCATGGAGGCGATTGGTTCTCATTCGTATCGGGCCACTGCGGTGGCAGCCCCTTGGCAGGGTGTCTGCTGGTTCGAAGCCGTCGCTCTCGCCTTGCGTGCCCGATCTTACTAACCCAGAAAGCAGCCAACAGCACCAAGAAGCCGATTCCCGCGACCAGGGGCCATTGCCTCGTTTGGACCGAAGCCACAGGCAGTCGCTCGGCTTCCGCACCAATGACAACGGGAACGGAAATTCGCTGTCGTTGCGGACGGCCGACCTCATTGTTGTCTTTTGTTAGCCTGGTCCGATAGAGCCAACTCTTAAAAAAGAAGCCGGCAACTCGGACCGGCTCCCGAATGGCATCTCCCAGTGGGAAGTGAGCCGGCAACCGGGATACACAGCAAACCACGGGCAGATTCTGAGAATCCGCGGTAAAAACCTCCAGCTCATAATAATATGCAGGATTTATCAGCGCATCGGTTGCAGCTTTTTGGGGCTGAGTAATCACAATCTTTACCGCACGGCGGGCTACCCCTTCCACCAGCGTCAAGCAACCTACCTGCTTTTCGGGTTCCAGGAATAGTGGAGCAATCGAATATTGGTTCTGGCGGGCACGCTGCACGACGGTGGCGGCCAACGCCGCGCGCCGATCGATCGCTTTTTGCTCCTGCTCAAGCCGCGACTGTTCACACAAATCCCCGGACGATTCTTTGCCCGCAGCGGCGATTTTCTGCCGAAGCACCTGCTGTTGCTGCCTGACCTCACCAAGGACAGTGCGCCAACGCCGTACCACTGAAGGAAGTTGTTGTCGCGTGCGTACCGACAGCGCATCGGCCCCAGCCCGGCGAGCAGCCAGCAGGCAAGCGTAAAAAGCTTCATGTTCACGGCTTCTACCCGGTTTGACAAAGGGCTGCCGCTGCTGGACGTCATCCAGCAACGCGACATCCATGCCGTGTGCCGCCAGCAGCAACTGGCCAGGCGGAGCCCTTTCGGTGGGATACCATGCCAGATGGGCACTGAGCAGTAACAACTCAGGCCTGCCCAGGTCGCCGCTCGATTGGCCTTTTCGGACCCGAGCTTGCCCGCTCGAATTTTCGTCCCCGGGGGGCCGGGCCCCGAGCAGCAGGCCGCGCAGGCGAACCGGCTGCGGGAGCGTGTCGGTCGTTAGCCAGCGTGCCGGGACTTTCGGCACAACCACGGTTGCCAGAGCTTGCTGTGATTCCAACTCCAACTGGCACTGATAGAGCCGTTTGAAATTCTGCGTCTGGGCCAAGGAATCCGGAATCTCGATGGCTTCCAGCGACCGCACCGTGCCCGTGAACCAGGCTAATTCCCCTTGATGATCGGCTGGCTTTTTCAGCCAGGCGGACATGGGGGGGGCTGGTTGGGTCCAAGCATCAAGGGTACCGGTCGCTACCTGGCGTACGCGAAACAAGAGTTGCAGCAGCAAAGGCAAGTCGGAGGCCAACAGCCGAGTGCGGCTGGCGAGAGTGGCCCATTGGGTCTGATCGGGATTGGCCAATAGGAGCAACTGGCGAAATCCGTCAACAGGATGCACTCGATTTACGTGAGTGCCCAGCCGCTTTTCAGGAGTCGCCGAGGACGCTGAAAGGACGCGATTGGCTGACTGGGGCGTGGCTGCAACTTCGGCTCGACCATCAGCCCCCCCGCTACTGACCAACAGCAGCATTGCGAGCAGGCAGGAGGTACCCTGAAGCAGCTTCCATCGGCAGTGACCGCAATAGCAGGCGTTTCGTTGGATCATTCGTGTGACTCGTATTCCGACAACTGGCGTAGCGTGTCCTGGATCGATTGTTCTGCCCGGCCTGCTGCATGCTCGAGAACTCGCGGACGCTGGCGGCCGGTTTGCTTCCAAACCACCACCAAAACCAGGCCTGCAAACAGGGCGGCCGCCAACACCGCCAAGGCCAGCCGTTTCCAGTCGCCCGTCCACGGCTTACGGTCCGACCCATGGCGGCCATTTTGGGAGGTACTCTGAAGCCAACGAACATTGTTTGCCAAGACCACCGGTGCCAGCCCCAAACCGTCTCCCCAGGAGTAGGACCAATTCTTGAAAAAAAAACCGGTTACTTCAATCTGAGCTCGCAACGAATCACCTTCAGGAAAATTTTCTGGCAGTTGCAACGTATAGACGACAAACGGCCACTCCCCTCCCCCGGCGGGTTGCAGGATCAGACGATGATAGCCACCGATTCCCACCGCATTTGCCGATGCTTGAAGTTGTTCTTCTCGTAGTACTGTGCCGTGCAGGGTGACAACCTGCCCCCGATAAACATCCGGTTGTCCGAGCAACTGAGCATACGACAAGAGGCCGATGGATTGTTGTTGCAAGGTGGACGGGCTGCTCTGCTGGAGACGGCCCAGTAAGGCAAACCAGGCTGCCTGTTCCTGGGGACGGAAAGATGTGTTGTCCTGGACTTCTCGCAACTGCTGGTCGAGTCGGGCCGTGTCGTCTTGAGGGTCGGGTAGGGACTTGGATTCAGATGAAACCCTGGGTTTCGTCGTGAGTACCGTGCGGGTGCGGTCGAGTGCTGAAACTGCCTTGGACATTTCATCTCCCACTCGCCATTGACCGCTCTTTGCGTTCTGCCCTGTCGTGACCTCCAGGCCCAACCACCGCTGCAAATGTTGTTGTGCCCGAGGTTGGCCGATTCTTCGCATGGCCAGCAATACCAGACCCAGTGCTATCACCAGAAGCCATAGGCGTATTCGCTCACGCCGAGAAACACCACGCATACCACTTGGTGCTGCCTGGGAATCTGGTCGAAATCGCAACACGACGGCTCCTGGAAGGGGGTGAGGGAAAAGGGTGTCGGGTGTCGGGTGTCGGGTGTCGGGTGTCGGGTGTCAGGTGTCGGGTGTCAGGTGTCGGGTGTCAGGTGTCAGGTGTCAGGTGTCAGGTGTCAGGTGTCAGGGTTCAGGGTTCAGGGTTCAGGAAAAAGGGTGTCAGGTGTCGGGGTTGAGGGCCTTACTACTAGCGTTTATCAACATCCTGCACTTTCGGAAAACGGGGTAATCTTTCTCAACTACGAGTACTTATCTTATCTTATCGGGATCGGAACTTGGGATCGAAATCCGCGAATGCATAAGGAACGGAATCTTCTTTGACCGGATGGCCTCTGCCCCTAACGCTACAGCACCAGGCAAATCTGGCAAGGAACAAAGGAAAAACCGCGAATGGACACGAATGGACGCTAATCCTTGGAAATATAAAGTTGCCGTACTGGGAGGAAGAGCCACTGCCCCCATCGAACCTAACCACGCCCTGGTGCAATGCGTTTTCTTGTTAATGATCTCTACCCTATTAGCGTTTATTGGCGTTTATTCGCGGTTCCTTGGTGACCTGACTTAACGCTGTCGTACTAAGCAACTAAGCCTGGCGACAATACGGTCCCTTTTTCGTTGTTGATTTTCTGCTTCATCGAGAGGCGGTAAACAGCCAGTTTTTCGTGTCTCAGACCCATGTTATTTCGATCCCGATCCCGATAGCGATCCCGAAAGTTTTGGTGGTGCTAGTAAAAAGCCCTGGGGGTTCAGGCCGCCGGGGTTCAGTTTACCTATGCTGGCCAGATCGTTCCAATCGGAATAATCGTCCGTCTGTCATTTCAACCGCATCCCAGGTAGAATTGGGATCCGTAGAGCAATGGAAGACCTGGGAATGAAATCTTCTTGAAGGATAGCCAATTTCCTTTCTTCCTCGATAGCAGTTTTTACCTAAAGCCCAAAACCTGGAGTCGAAAGCTGCCTCTGCAAATTCCGCATTCCACATTCCGTACTTCCAAATTACCCCGTGGCCCTACGTGGGGCTGGGCGATAAGCCGCCCGGGAGCCGACCTTTTTAAATGCTAGCACGCCCGCCGGGTCGGCTTCATCGACCATTCTTGGAACTACTGACATTCCGTATTCCGCCTAAGCCTATGCCTAGCTTCGCCCTTCCCCCCAGTCCCCCAAGGCTTTTATTCTACCCGAGACGTGTGCGCTGTTCACTCGGCTGTTTTTTTCGGTGGACCGCGGCGATTCAGCAACCGGGGACTAATCAGCGGATGCGAGTCCGAAGGCGTACCCATGACGGATTTCCATACCAGGCATGCGGATTGGCCGTGGTTATGATGGCGGCGTTGATCTTTGCCGCGGCCGCGAGCCATGCGCAAGGGTCTGAGCAACCCGGGCAAGGGAATAGTCAAGCGAAATTCGTCGAGACCTTGCGGCAGCGAGGTTGGTACGACACGGCTCTGGAGTATCTCAACAACTACGCAGCGGACGATCCCTTGCTGACGGACGAATTCCGCAATCTGCTACCTTATGAGCAGGGACGCACACTCGCCGAGCAGGCTGCTCATTCGACCAACATTCGCCAACGTGGCCAGTGGCAACAACAAGCCATCGAGCGGTTGCTGGAGTTTGCCAAGGCTCAGCCCCAAATACCCGCAGCCCTCGATGCATTGCGCCAGGCAGGCAACTTACTTGTGACCGAGGCGCTGCGATCGATCGCGCAGCTTCAGCAGCTTCCCCAGCAAGCGGGAGCCGAACGCGATCGATTGCGCGGGGACATTCGGCGGTCGCTGGAGGAGGCAGCCACGGTTCCGAAAGATTTACTGAAAGTATGCGACGGACGATTGGCCGCACTGCCGAAACCGGTCATGTCCCAGCGCGATCCGGATAGCATCAAGGAAAGGAAACAGTTGCGGGCACGGCGAGCCGAAGCCCGTTTTTTGCTGGCCAAATTGGCATTTGACCAAGCGCAAGCTTGGGAGAAAGGTACGGATCCCTTTCAGCAGACACTCACCGCGGCGGCCGAGCAGTTTTCTAAATTAGCCAAGGATAACTCGGAAAACTTGACCGGTTTCTATGCCCGATTGTACGAGGGTCGTTGCTACCAGACCCTTGGTGATACGAAGCGGGCGTTGGCCAGCTATGAAGAATTAGTCTACCAACCGATACAAAACGCCGTTTTTCGGCAGCTTGTTGCCCGCGCCTACCGCCGCCGGGCAGAATGCTTTCGGATCGAAGAGAAGTACGATCAAGCCATCCGTGAATGCCAGGGGTGGTTGGAGCAGTCACGACCCAATGAATTGGAACGCGCCCAATGGCTCGCCCTGAAATATGAGTTGGCCATGACTCTGCTGAAAAAATCGGAATCACTACCCAAACCCGATTCCCAGCTCACCGAGGGCGCTCGCCGTCTGTTGACCGATGTATCACGGCAAACCGGGGAGTTTCGCAAGGCCGCTCGGGCGGCACTCGCCTCGTTGGTCGGATCGTCCGCCGGCAGTGGCCCAGCGGATCCGGCAGCCGTCCCGGTGGAGAGGATTAATGATTTTGCGGCTGCCGTAACCGCCGGAAAGGAGGCCATCGGGCGGATGAATTCTTCCAAGCTGGCTGCCCGGTTGGCAAAAGAAAACAATCCGGAAGCGGTCGAGTCGCTGCAGCGACGGGCGGAAGGCGCCCGGCTCCAGGCACGGCGATTTTTTGAACGTGCTCTCGATTTGGTTGATCCGAATGCGGCGTATGCGTCACTCGACGTGGTTCGTTACCATCTCTGTTGGCTGGACTGGGAAGATGGCCGTCTGCACGAGGCCGCCATCCTTGGTGAGTTCCTGGCCCGCTATTACCCAGAAAGCCAATACACGCCGGTTGCGGCCAAAGTGGCCTTAGCCGCTTACGAACGTCTCTACAACCAATCGCGTGCGAGGCGCCGGAAGAATGCCTGAGAGAATGCCGGGAAGAAGGGGGCCGTGGACGAATCGCGTTACGAAGCGCAGCGACTGGCTGCGTTGGCCAAACTCGTGGTCTTGCGCTGGCCAGACTCTCCGGAAGCTGCCGCGGCAAGTCAGCTCCTCGTCAACCTGGCGGTGCGCGGGGGGCGTCTGGAAGAAGCGGAGACGCTGTTGGATCGATTGCCTGAATCGAACCGAGCGGCGGCCCAGATCAGCCTGGGAGGTGCGCTGTGGAGAAATTACCTGCAGAAGTTGCAGGCCCCTTCCGGCCAAGCGAGCGCACTGTCTCGCCAGCGGCGCGAGCACGCGGAAGAGTTATTGCGGCAAGGACTTAAAACGGTTTCATCGCTCAACCAGTTATCGCCGACCCAGGCCCAAGGAGCGCTCTACCTGGCCCAATCATTACTAAGCCGGGGAGACGCCAAACAATCGATTGAAGTGCTCGAAGACGGTCGGGCCGGGCCCCTGAGCTTACTGAGGGAAAGGGGTCTACCGCGGGATAGGGCGGATGCCGCCGGCTCGCTGGTATCTCCAGAGCAGCGTTCCCCGGCAAGGGGTTCCTCGGCAGGGGGTTTTCCAACGAGGGGCTATGCGATTGAGACGTACAAAACGGCTTTGCGGGCATACGTGTCGGTTTCGCCACCTCAGCGGCAACAGGCACTTGCCATGATGGATGCCTTGGAACAGATGGTCGCCCAAGGTGGAAATGAGACTGACAAGCGACAGCTCACCCGGATCTATGTCAGCCTCGGCTTGCAGTTGCAGAAGCAGTTGCAGCAATTGACCGCCTCGGGCCAGGGTGAGGAGGCTGGACGGGTAGCTGCGGCTTTCGAAGATTTTCTGCAACGTGCCGGTGAGCGTGCCGACGCGGGGGATTGGAATGTACAACTCTGGATTGCCCAAACCAGCCAGCAATTGGGGACTGGGTTGGCGGGAAGCGGGTTGGCGGGAAGCGGGTTGGCGGGGACGGGACGTAAACAGGGCAATTCGGCCACCCCGAACGGGGAAAACAAGGACGGCACTGCCGGGCGCTATTTCGAGCGGGCCATCAAAGCTTATCGGTCTCTGCTGGAGAAAGCAGCCAAGACCCCCGATTTCGCCCCCGGCTCGGATGCCCTGCTGGGCGTCAAGCAACGATTGTCGGAATGCCAATTCCTCATGGGGCAGTATGACGATGCGGTCGATGGGTATGCCGATATTCTGCGGCAAAAACCGAACATGCTGGAAATACAACGGGCAGCTGCCGTGGCGTTGCAGCAGTGGGGAGTTGCCGCTAAGCGAATTGATGCAATCGACCAGTCAATCCGTGGTTCAATGCCGCAACAGAATCAGAAGAATCTGATCTGGGGCTGGCTGCGACTGGCTGCGATTGCCGACTACGCCAAAGGAAAAGCCGAAGCCAGGGAAGCTGCGATTCAGGAGGCGGAGCCCCAGGAGAATGGCAAGCAGGCTGAAACACCAACACCGACTCAGGCAAAGCAGAACTCGCTACGGCAGAAAATTGGCAAATATCAAGATCTTTATTTTGAAGCACGTTTCCAGGTCATTCAAGCTCGATTTCAGGCTGCCCAGTTTTCTCAGGGAGCGGCCAGACAAAAGTATCTGCGTACTGCCAGGCAAGGCATCAAGTCCATGATCCAGCTCTATCCCGAATTGGGAGGAGGAGTATGGAAAGAAAAATTCAAACAGTTGCAAGCGGAGATCAAAGCAGAGAAGTAAGGGTTGATTTTCCAGAGTGGCTAAGCCGCAGATGCTAGCTTTGGGTTATTCCAAAGGGCTTGAGCTAGCCTCGGGTGTTAGCCTCGGGTTGTGGAGAAAATAGGTCCCTGCGTTCAAAAATCAAGTTCAGGTACATTCAATTGCCCAGGTATCGGAAGAGAATACACATGATCACCCATCGACCGCCATTTTATTCAGGTCTACCCAAGGCGACGCTGCGTTTGCCCATGGCTCATAGATTTTGGGCCCTTCAGGCCAACCTGAGCAGAACGACCAGGAGCATGGTCCCAGACTGCCTGCTCCGGGTCGGCCTGTTACTGCTGCTACTGCTGTTGGGTGAGATTCCCGGAGTCCAGGCGCAGAGCAATTTCGATCGGATTATTCGTCGCAATGGGTCGGATCGGGGCGAGGTAACTCAGATCAGCTCGCAAGAGGTCACCTTGTCGAAGGGAGGAGTTGCTAAGCGAATCCCGGCGGAGGAAATCCGCTCCATCCATTTTGCCGGCGAGCCCGCGGAGCTCGGTCAGGCCCGTTTGGCAATAGCACGGGGCCAATATGGCGAGGCGCAAAAAATACTCGCGGGATTGAATCGTGCAGCGATTTCCCGAGATGCGATTGTCCAGGATCTCGATTATTACAATGCGTTGTGCGCGGCTAAACTGGCCTTGTCAGGGCAAGGCCAGTTGGAGCAGGCAATCCAGCAAATCGACGATTTTTTTACCCGTCACCGCGGCAGTTACCATTTACCGGCTGCGATCGAACTTTGGGGCGATTTATTGTTGCAGGCCGGAAAACCAGACGAGGCTCGGCGGCAATATGAGAAGTTGGGCAAAGCTCGTTCACCCATCTACAAAATGCGCTCGGCATTGCTGGTGGGACAATTGTACCAGACCCAGCAAAAGCATGACCTGGCGTTGGCGGAATTTGAAAAGGTATTGCGGCAGGCTGCCGAACCGTCCGTAACCAACTCGACCGCGGCCCAGGAGCAGAAACTGGCGGCCCTGCTCGGCAAGGCCGTCAGTCAGGCCGCCACCGGTACGGCCGAGTCCGCCATTGAATCGGTCAAGCAAGTGATCGCCCAGGCGGATCCCGAAGATGCGCGTCTGCAGGGTCGAGCTTACAATGCTTTGGGCAGGTGCTATTTGAACAGTGACGATAAAAAGGCCGCCTTGTACGCGTTTCTCCACGTGGATGTGCTGTACAGCAAAGAGCCTCAGTCGCATGCCCAGGCACTCTACGAACTATCCCAGTTGTGGCCAACCTTGGGGTATGAGTCGCGTGGACGTGAAGCCAGGCAAAAATTGCATAAAGAGTACCCGGGCAGCCGCTGGGCCAACCAGTAGCTATTGTCGGCGTCGAACACGAACCTTACTGTGTGTGAGCAGGACTGTGTGTGAACAGGCAAATTACAGAATACACCCAATACACGAAAATCACGTGGCGAAAATCAGAGCTGTATGCCTTACGAGAATCCGCAAGGGTTGCCAAAATGCATTTTTCTTTCGCGTCTTTCGTCTATTTCGTGGTTTAAATTGTTTTCAGTTTGAGTAACTTAGGATGAGGCCGTTCTGGACGGCTTGCCTTGCAAACTTCCTGGCAGGTTGGAAAAATAGGCGAAACGAACCGTACGTATACCCAAGTGGCGCTGTCCAATCAGGAGACTCATGAATATGCATTGTGCTCGTATTAAGCGGATGGGGCAGACGCTCCATGCTCCTTCTCAGGCGCATTTTTTCGCGACAACTTTCCTGGGGACGCTGTTATTTTTCTGTCTTGTGCCGTTTGGAGCCCTGGCTCAAGATGCCCCGGACCCCGCGTCAGCGGCTGCGACCGCGATACCCGCTGACGAGCCAGATAGCACCTCCGGGGAAGACATCAGTTACCTCGATTGGGCCGCCAGGTCGCTGGGATGGTTTTATGGTCTCGTTTTTCTGGGCATCTCGTTCACCTTGGTCGCCCTTTTTGTGATGAATTTACTGACCGCGCGGCGTGAAAATGTGATTCCAACGGAACTGGTCGAAGGATTTGAAGAACAGCTTAATGCCAAGCAATATCAGCAGGCTTATGAATTGGCGAAAAGCGACCAATCGTTCCTGGGCCACGTACTGTCAGCAGGTCTGGGGAAAATCTCTGCCGGTTACAGTCCCGCCATCGAAGCGATGCAGGAAGTGGGCGAGGAAGAGAACATGCGGTTGGAGCACCGTTTGAGCTACCTGGCGCTGATTGGTACGCTTTGCCCCATGATTGGACTGCTGGGTACCGTGAGCGGCATGATCGATTCGTTCAAACTCATTGCCAATACGGCCACGGGAGCTCCTGACCCCCAGATGCTGGCCCAGGGCATTTCGACTGCTCTGTTCACGACCTTTGTGGGGTTGGCGTTGGCGATTCCAGCACTGGCTGCCTACAACCTGCTCCGCAACCGTGTGGCCCGACTGGTGCTGGAAGTGGGGGTCGTCAGCGAAGGCCTGATGAGTCGCTTGCAGAGTGCGGGTGAGAAAAAATGAGGGTTCATAAAAAAAAGAGTTTACGCATTGTCGAGGGCGACCTGACTCCCATGATCGACATGACGTTTCAGTTAATCGCTTTCTTCATGCTGGTCATCAATTTTTCGGATGCCGAGCAGGATCAACGGATCAAGCTGCCAGCTAGCGAGCTGGCCACACCTCCCACGGCTCCCTACGAACAGCCATTGACAATCCACCTGATGAAATCGGGAACATTTGTGTTTGGTGGGAATGAACTGAAAGGTCTTGACTCGCTCCAATCGGCCCTGCTACGCGAAACCCAGATCATCCATCGGCATACATCCAAGAAAGTTGCAGACGTTACAGTTATCATACGAGCGGACAAGGATGCAAAAACCGGATTGGTCCAGGAAATCATCCAAATTTGCCAGAACCTCCACTTCGAGCGGTTTGCGCTGCGCGGTAAGCAAAGTGACAAGTTGACGCTGGGAGGGGATTAGAGTTCATTATGAAAATTCGCCATACGGATCACCGTGAAGAGATCAAGCTGGAAATGACACCGATGATCGACATTGTCTTTCAGTTGTTGGTGTTCTTTGTCTTCACGTTCAAGATTATCCTGCCCGAGGGCGATTTCAATATTCGCATGCCGGCCGCTTCGGCCAGTCAGTCGAGCCAGCCCAGCGAGACACCTCTGATGAAAGTGCGGCTGCGGGCCGCGGGCGACGGGAGTTTGAGTCGTGTCCAGTTAGGCGACCTGGCTTTTGACGGGAAGACACCCTTCTATCAATTGCAGTCCCATATCCGGGGACTTATCGATGACAGTGCCGGCCCCGGTAGTTCGGAGCAGGAGGTTGAGCTCGATTGTGACTATAACTTGAAGTATCGTTACACGATCAATGCCCTGACCGCCATTACCGGCTACGTCGATGAGAGTGGTCAGCAACACAAGCTGATCGAAAAAGTACGTTTCGCGCCGGTGACAAAACCGTAAATCACGCTCTTGGATGAAACTTTTGATGGATCTGCTTCAGGCGTGTGTGGTCGACATGCGTGTAGATTTGCGTGGTGGCAATACTGGCATGCCCAAGCAGTTCCTGCACCTGCCGCAAGTCGGCGCCTCCCGCCAGCAAATGGGTGGCGAAACTGTGCCGCAACGAATGGGGGCTGATTTGTTTGGGCGCGCCGATTCGAGCTGCGTATCGTTTCAGCAGCTCCCAGATCCGCTCACGTCGCAAAGGCCGGCCACGGATTGACAGCAATAGTAAGTCGGTTGCGGAATTTGTAATCGCGGCAAGGCGCTTGACCGCCAGCGAGGGACGTTCATCCTCCAGGTAACGAGAAACGGCCGCCAGGGCCCGCCCGCCCAGGGGGACAATCCGCTGTTTGTCCCCTTTGCCATGGCAAACGATATACGTTTCGAGCAGGTGCACATCGCGAGTGCGTAGCGTTGCCAGTTCCGAGACGCGGCAACCGGTCGCATAGAGTAGTTCCAGCAAAGCCCGATCCCGGAGCCAAAGCGAGTCGGTTCGGCGCGGGGCCGTCAATAACCGATCGACCTGTTCCACGGATAAGACGTGAGGTACGCGCTGCCACAATTTTCGGGAGCCAAGCAAATCGGCTTGATTGTCTTGGAGCTCTCCTTCCAGTTGCAAGAAACGAAAGAAGACTTTCAGCGAAGCGATGTGGCGGGTGACACTCTTGGGGGCCAGGGATTGCTCATCGAGCCAGGCGCTATAACCGGCCAATTCGCTGACGGTCATCTCCTGCAGTCGGCGACCCGCAAGCCAGTGCAAGAAGCGGGCCAGATCGCGTCGGTACGCGGCCACGCTGTTCGCGGCCAGGTGGCATTCACTTTGCAAGTAACGGACAAAATCCTCTTGCCAGCGCTGCGCATTGCTCGCGCACCGTTCACGTCGTGGTGCAACCCGTTTGCGGATCCTCTTGATACGTCCCATGTATGCCAGTATCGGCCTGAATCACAATCGGCTACCAGAAAAGGCCGGAAACTTAGGACTGGGCAGAACATACCAAGGTACGGTATCCTTGGGGCTCGTAACGGTTGTAGGGACTCGTGGCTAGAGATAGCATGAACCTGAAAGGGACAGAGAAACCATGAACGTGCTGGTAGTGGGAGGGGCCGGGTACATAGGCAGCCATGCGGTGCGCAGGCTGTTATTGAATGGGCATATCGTGTGGGTCTACGATAATTGCAGCTTGGGGCACGCTGCCGCGGTACCGGAAAATTTGCTCCTGCAAGGAGACTTGCGCGATCAGGAAAAGCTGACCGGCATCCTCCGTGAGAAGCAGATCGACGCAGTGATGCACTTCGCGGCGTTCGCTTCGGTCCCCGAGTCGATCGCGGAACCCGCAAAATATTACGACAACAATGTGGTCGGTACCTTGCGTTTGCTCGAAGCGATGCGGGCGGCAGAAGTCTGGCGTATCGTCTTCTCCAGCACTTGCGCGACCTACGGCATCCCAGAAAAGTCGCCGATTTCCGAAGAGACGCCCCAACGGCCCATCAATCCCTATGGGTTTACCAAGCTGACGATGGAACAAGCGCTCGAAGCGTATGCCCAGGCGTACGGATTCGGATACGCGGCGTTTCGCTACTTCAATGCGGCCGGAGCCAGCCCGAAAGGAGACCTGGGCGAAGATCACAACCCCGAAACCCATCTTATCCCCATCCTGTTGCAGGTAGCTCTGGGGCAGCGTCCACATATCGCGATCTACGGTGACGATTATCCCACTCCGGACGGCACCTGCATCCGCGACTACATTCACGTCGATGATCTGTCGGATGCGCACATTCGGGCACTCGACCTGCTGGAACCGGGTCAGGGAATTCGACTCAATCTGGGAACCGGTCACGGTTGCAGTGTGCAAGAGGTGCTGGCCGCCTGCCGCCAGGTGACGGGCCACCCGATCCCCGCGGTCCAGGCCGAACGCCGGGCCGGCGATCCGCCTGAACTCGTAGCGGACAACCGCCGAGCGTTGCAGTTGCTGGGCTGGGAACCGGCATACCCACAAATTGAAGCCACGGTCGAAACGGCATGGCGGTGGCATCAAAGTCATCCGGCCGGCTATGGAGATTAGCAAAGCCTATGCATAACGTGGTCATTGAAGAGCCCTACGAGTTTGTGCCACCGAGTTACTCAAACTGGTGGCCGGCGCTGATCCAGCTGTATCTGGCACGGTATTTACGCAAGGCTTATGGCGTCGCATCCGTAGAGTGCCGCGGTGTCGAGCAGTTGAAAAAATCGCTCGATGCGGGGCATGGAGTGCTGCTGGCGCCAAACCACTGCCGGCTTTCCGATCCGCTGGTGCTAGGTATGTTGTCCCGGCAAATTCATCGTCATTTTCATGCCATGGCTTCCTGGCACCTGTTCAAACAAGATCGCTTGACCCGTTTCGTGGCAAGGCGGATGGGGGCGTTCAGTATCTACCGTGAAGGCGTTGACCGGCAGGCACTCAGTACAGCCATCGACATCCTGGTGGATGCCCAACGCCCACTGATTGTCTTCGCCGAAGGAGCCGTCTCACGCCACAACGACCAACTCATGCCGATGATGGATGGTACGGCCTTCATTGCCCGGCAAGCAGCCCGGCGACGCAAGAAAAAGGGTGACACGGGCCGGGTCGTGGTGCATCCGATTGCCATTCGCTATTTTTTTCATGGCGACGTGGAATCGACGGCAGTGCAAGTCCTGGAAACCATCGAGTCGCACTTCGCCTGGTATCCTCAACGCGACAAGCCCTTGCTCGGACGGATCCGGCAAATTGGCCAGGCCCTTCTCTCGCTCAAGGAGATCGAATATGGCGGCAGTGCGGGCACTGGAGATTTTTATGAACGGGTCGACGCGCTCACCCAAGAGACGTTGGCCAGGCTGGAAACAAAATGGGGAATCATGGAGCAGGGCGAGGGGATCGTGGCCCGAGTGAAAAACCTTCGCACTGCCATGATCCCCGACTTGATCCATGGGAAGGTTTCCACCAGCGAGCGGCACGAACGTTGGCTGGAACTGGCTACCTGTTATTACCTGCAGCAAATGTCTCATTACCCGCGGAACTACATTCGCATGTCGGAGAAGAATATTCCCGAACACATCATCGAAACGGTAGAACGCTTTGAAGAAGATTTCACCGACCAGGCGGTCGTGCATGGCCCGTGGCACGTGGTGATCCAGGTAGGCGAACCGATCGAGGCGAGCGGGCGCCGAGAAAGGGGTGCCTCCTCCGATCCAATCATGACCGGCATTCGTTCCCAACTGACCGGCATGCTGACCCAGCTTGCCGCCGAATCGACACCGATATGAGAATACCATGAAGCCTTCTTCCACGCAAAACGATACGCCTGCCGATTCCAGCAATGAGCCGGCCCATCCTTCACCTCGTAAACGCTGGTACGCTTCGGAAGACTGGCTGGCCGTTTGGATCGGCGCGGTGGCACTGGCTTGCTGTACGGCCGCCCTCTACGGGAGCCTGCCTGCGCAGGGGGAGCAAAAATCGGCCGCCACACAGGCTGGCGAGAAACGGCTGCCCCTGACCACGCCGATGAAAAAGTGGCTCGCGAAGCCGATGGCATGGACCGACAGCCCATTGGAGGCTTTTTATGTGCCCGGCAAAAAGAGTGTGTTGGCGGGGATTGCGGGTATGTTCGCCGTATCCATGCTCCTGTTCGGGTCGGCCACTCGAATTCTAGGGACCCGTTGGCGAGACTTTGTGCCGGCATTTAGTTTTGTTTTTTTGCTGGCCCTGCTCGCCTACCTGCTCGCCAGCCAGACAGTGATCAAGCAATACAACCTGGAGTATGCCCTGTGGGCTCTCGCCATGGGAATGTTGATCAGCAATACCATTGGCACGCCACGATTCGTTCGACCCGCCCTGAGAACCGAGCTCTATATCAAGGCGGGTTTGGTCATACTCGGAGCCGAGGTCCTGTTCAGCAAGTTGCTGACGCTCGGTGTCCCCGGCATGTGTGTTGCCTGGGTGGTGACTCCCATCGTCTTGATCTCGACCTATCTATTCGGTCAAAAGGTGTTGAAAATTCGTTCGCGTTCGCTGAACATGGTGATCTCGGCCGACATGTCGGTCTGTGGTGTTTCGGCCGCCATCGCCACCGCGGCGGCCTGCAAGGCCAAACAAGAGGAATTGTCGCTGGCGATTGGCCTTTCGCTCAGCTTCACGGCGATCATGATGGTGCTCATGCCGGCCATCATTCATTTGCTGGGCATGAGTGAAGTGCTCGGAGGCGCCTGGATGGGGGGAACCATCGACGCGACCGGAGCGGTCGCCGCGGCCGGGGCTGCCCTGGGTGACACGGCCCTGGAAGTGGCGGCCACCGTGAAAATGATTCAGAACATCCTGATCGGCGTGACCGCCTTTGGCGTGGCCACCTACTGGGTTCTATTCGTGGAAAGCGAAGCGGGAAAGAGCCGGCCGGGAGCGACCGAAATCTGGACCCGATTCCCTAAGTTCGTACTCGGTTTCGTGGCCGCGTCGATTCTTTTTTCACTGCTGTACGAACAGGCCGAGCGAGGGCCGGAAATCGTCACCGCCATCATCAAGGGGAGCACCAAAACGCTGCGGGGCTGGTTCTTCTGCCTGGCGTTTGTTGGTATCGGCCTCGATACGAATTTTCGTAAATTAGCCCAATCGGTCGAGGGAGGCAAACCGCTGGTTCTTTACCTGGCTGGCCAGTCGCTCAATCTGGTCCTGACGCTGGCCATGGCGTGGTGGATGTTCGAAGTCGTTTACAAGGAGCAAATCGATCGTCTGCTGCAAGGGGTTTCTTAAGGGGTAAGCGATGCACAGGTTATTTTCCCAGCGATCTTCCAGGCACCGCAAGCGGCTGCGGCAGTGGGGGCTATTGCTTACGATCGGCCTGGGAATTGCGGGGGTCTGGCTGGGATGGTTGCCAACACTGGCCCGGCACCCAGCCATCCAGCAGCGGCAAGCGGCCTTCGAAGCCCGTGGCATCGACCCGGCAGCCATGTTCTACACCGAGCTGGAGCTACTCGATTCGCCGCATAATCGGCTCCGGCAATGGCAATGCGAGAGTCCCGATGCGTTGTGGTAATCCCATGGCTTACGTTCTTGCAGATCGTCAAACGTTTGGAGAAACGCGTGGACGTCGTTCATTGTACAAAAAGCGTCCTGCCGATTGTTCCCACGATGGAGCACCTGGAAATCAGGCCGTCCTCGATGGACCACAGAGGCCGAAGCATCTCAAAAATGGTACCGAACCGACAAGCACCGAATACTGATAGTCGGACATGGAAAGACCTCTTCTCAAAATGGGACAGACAGAACGCCGATAGAAGCCGGGAACAAACCCACCCCCAAAGCACAAACCCGGGATATACTATTTTTCGTCAATAGAGTTGACTGAGAAGATTTACGGCTCCACAATAAAACCACCCTGAGTCGGCAGTATACACCCGACCATATGGTGTTACTGCCTACTGAGTCGAGGGTAATTAATAAGTTCTGATCTTCCGGCGGAGTCACTGCTGGCGATGGCAGGCTGAGCTGATCAATCGCAAAAGAAGGCCCGGACACCCCCAATCGCTTGTCGAAGACCCATGACTAGGCACACACGAAACTTCACGGTCTGCGTTCTCCGGTGTTCGGATGGTTCACTTCTTACTGTCATAACGGACGAGTCACCCGGCCACTGTGTCGCCGAACACAACGCGGGTCGTGGGCATCCGTATGCCATCGGAAGACGCCCAGTATCGGCGGCTTTTGCTATAGACACAGGCTCTGATTTTAATGTTGCGGTGGACGTGGTGTGGGCTATCAGGGAGTTGTCCCGTTCGGCTAAGGAAAGACTCTGTGGCGACTGTTCCGTCATCCTCCAAAGAGTATTGGCTCGCGGCAAGGAGCTTGGCGAACTGCGATGAGGCGTCCATCGCCGCTGACTAGCAGGATCACTAGACCCGGGACCGGGGCAACGGTTGGCGAAGTGGAGCGTGATTGGGGGCCTTGGGATGGAACGTGGAGATCAGAACTAGGCGCTGTCGCGAAGAGTGACGTAACTTTGGAATTCGAGAGTGGCCCTCTCGATGAAACTAGTTGATATTATCCAGGAGGTGCAAGTCCTTCCACGGGCAACGCCTAGCCAGCAGCCCAGTAGCGGAACCCGTCGGCCGGAGGAAACGAAGGTCGGAAGCCGGGGAAAGCGAGTCGACGGGGTTTGTATTGAGCCTCGAAAGTTGTTTTCGTTGTGGTCCCATCAGGGATAAGCGGAGATGAGAATGCCTGTTC
>JAJRWS010000261.1 GCA_024276705.1 Planctomycetota bacterium
CTGCCCCTGCTCCGGCTGCCGCGCCCACGCGGCCACGCCCTGATTGCCGGGTTCCCCCTTGCTTGGGTAAATTCAAGAAGCTCTGTAATTGGGCCTGACTTGCATGGCCTCCTGGCCGGACACCTGCCGCGGGACGCGTGCTGGCACCGGGGCGGGAAGATCGGCCACGTGAATTCGCCGGCCGGGACGAGCGATTTGCGGGCCGGGCGGTACTCCGCGTTCTGGAACGCGACCCACTTGGCCTCGACTGGCGGCTCATGGTTGGGGAGCGACTGTAGGAGGGAGCGGGCCTGGAGTAGGACCGGCCTCGGCCACCAGCGTAGGACCGGCCGCCACCGGAAAATGACCGGCCACCGCCTCGGCCACCGCGGCCACCGCGCGCCATCGCATCATGCATAGGTAAAGCGAAAATTGCCCAACCAACAACCAGGAGCTTTATCGTTCGGTTCATCGTTTCCCTTATCCGTCTATGAGTGTTTATGGGTCGCCATGGGACCCTGTTGGAATCAAGGGCCGCAGGGTCGTCGTACGTAACGACTCCACCAGGGCATTGATAAAAGGCCAGGTTATTCCGGCACCGCAACGCGGGTCACCTTGATTTCATCAATATTCGGTAAGATCGTGCCATCGACTTCCCGACCCGTCGCTTGCCAGCGAAAGGTATTCGCATCCACCACCGTCATGATGTTGATCGATGAGCCTTTCTTGCCGTCCGGCAAGGTGGCATTGGATTCCACCACCCATCGGTCATCTTTCTTGGTCCATGTTCCTTCGGCAAAACCACCATCGGAATCGAAGGCCCAGGAACGAATTTTTCCTGCCGCCGGATCCCAGCCAATGATCTGCAACCCAGACATGTCGATGCGATCCTGGACGCTCACCTTGAAGGAGCGAATGATAAAATTGTTGTTGCGAGCCCACTGGCATGTCGTTTCGATCTGGTCGTTCTCAGCAGAATCCAACCAGGTGCCGATCATCCATTCCAGATCTTTCAATTGGTCGTAATGCGACGGGACGACCGGGACCTCTTCCTCGGTTACGCGATCCAATAGCCACTTGCCATTGCGTTTCACGTGAATGGCCGTATAGCTATTCCCCTGCGGTTGACCATCGGTGGAAAGCAACGTGGCGACACCCTGTTCCACGGCGACACTGGGAGAAATAAAACGAATCGACTCGACGTCAACCGTCAATTTGATATCTTTCAGATCTGCGAAGATGTCCTTAAATTCATTCGCGATCGCTTCGCGTCCTACGACCTGATTTCCAGTGAGCGGATTGGTGTAAACCGCTTCGGGCGCCCAGTGTGCAGCCAGCAACTTCGAATCACCCGCGTTGAACGCGATCGTGTACGACTCGATCGCCTTTTCAATAGCCGCCAGATCCGCTGCACGATCAGCAGCGATCACATTCCTCGCGCCGCCTACCATGGCGACACAAACGAGTACCACACGAACAAAACACTTCATCGCAAACCTCTCCTTGATCGACGGAACTGGAAATTCAGAAAATCCACCGGAACCCTAACAATTATTCTTATTCTACCCTTTGTCGTCTACCCAAAAACACCGGAGGGCAAGAGGATTGCCCGAGACTGGTCGCAGCAGGTACCATGGAGCGTGCTAACGGCCAGACTCCCGTACTAACGAAGAGGTCGAACGTGCACTTGATCGATGCGATTGTCTTGGTGGGATACCTGCTTGGGATCACGGTCCTGGGCGCGTGGATGGCCCGTCGGGTTCATGATGTCAACGACTACTTCATGCCCCGGAAATTCGGCAAAGTCATGATGATCATGCATGCCTTTGGCACGGGAACCGCGTCGGATCAGGCCGTGACGGTGGCATCGGCCACGGCGAAAAGCGGTTATTCGGGAATCTGGTACCAGTGGATGTGGCTTTTTTCGACCCCTTTCTACTGGTTGATCGCGCCGGTCATGCGGCGGTTCCGGGCGGTGACGACCGCCGACGTCTATGCGCTCCGTTACAACTCGAGTGTGGCGGTGTTGTTCGCGCTGGTGGGAATTGCCGGCATGTCGGTGAAGATCGGTTTGATGCTCAAGGGGGCGGGTGCCCTGATCGATGCGGGTACGGGGGGATTGATTGAGACGCATTGGGCCATCCCACTGATTACCCTGTTATTTGTCGTTTACGGCATGGCCGGCGGGCTGGGTGGAGCGATCGTCACCGACTTTGTCCAGGGTCTGATGACCATTCTGTTTTCGGTAATGCTTCTGCCGGTGATCCTCGGCGAGGTAGGCGGTCTAAGCGGTGTTCGAAACACGATCCAGGACGCACATCTCGATCGCGACATGCTTAGCCTGGTGGCTCCCGATGAGATCGGCGTTTTCTACATTATTATGTTGTCGGTCAATACCCTCTTTCTCATCGTGGCCATGCCCAGCGTGATGGGAAACTGTGCGGCCGGCCGTACGGAAATGGATGGACGTGTTGGCTTCATGGTTGGCACCTTGATCAAGCGTACTTGCACGATTGCCTGGTGCTTGACCGCCATGGCGGCAGTCGCCTGGTATTTGCAAAATGGTATCGATCTGCAATCGATCGATCCGGACAAAGTGTATGGAGATGTCGCCCATCGGTTTTTGCCCAAACTCATGCCTGGCATGCTGGGCGTGTTCATTGCCTCGCTGCTGGCGGCGATCATGAGTTCGTGCGACTCGTTCATGATTGCTTCGTCGGCCTTGTTTACCAAGAACATCTATCAGCGTCTATTTCAAGGGCACTCGCAACGGCACTATGTCTGGGTAGGCCGATTTGCCTCGTTGGTGGTTGTCGCCGGCGGAGTTGTGTTTGCCTATTACGTGGAAGGCGTCGTTGCAGCCCTGAAAATCTGGTACAAAGTCGTGCCGATGATGGGCATCGCGTTTTGGCTGGGCCTCTTGTGGCGAAGGACCAGCGTGGCCGGAGCGTGGGCCAGCGCGATCGCCGGTTTTACTGCGTGGTGGCTGGTGACTCGAGCCTGGTGTGCTCATTGGGCGGAAAGCTTGCCCTTTGCCGAGACGCTCGGTCTCGTGGTTCAAAAAGCGGGTGATCGAACAGTCGTCGATGAGCCTTGGCAGATACTGTTCTACCTGGCTTCGGGACTGTTTGCGGGAGTGTTCGTCAGCCTGCTGACCCGGCCGGTAGCCAAAGAGCGACTGGACAACTTTTATCATCTGGTTCGCACGCCTGTTCAGCCTGGCGAAACATTGGCGGAACCATGCCGGCTGCCCGCAGGAGTCGAGCCGGCTCGCCGGCGGATGCTGCTGACGGCGTGGGGGTTGGAAATTCCGGTTCCCTCGCGGACTTCAGTCATGGGCTTTCTGGGAGGCTGGCTGGCCGTGTTTCTGCTAATTGGAGGATTTGTATGGCTCATCGGGGCTTGACTTCGGTGATGGTACCACCCATCAGCTCTGAGAGCGTGTGTTAAAGGGATTTGGGGCCATCCTTGCTTCCCGACCAGGTGCCGAATACAATCCCGGGAGATAATGCGACGGCTTTCCTGTTAGCCATCAGCTTGTTGCACTTCTCTGGAGAATGAAAGATGAAAGATTTCATGGACAGCTTTGCCATGCCCCGGCGCCGGTTTCTGCAAGCCGCCATGGCAACGCTTGCTTCGGGCGGGTTCGGCGGTCAGGCACTGGCCATGCAGGGGGGCGCTGCCGGCGAGATTCCAAGTCGACTCTTGGGCCGGACAGGCGAACGCGTACCTATCGTCGGATTGGGAGGGTACCACATTGGAGTCCCACCGGAAGCCGAGGCGATCCGCATCATGCACGAAGCGATCGACCAGGGCATGACTTTTTTCGACAACGCGTGGGGTTATCACGATGGGGGCAGCGAACGGGTGATGGGCAAAGCGCTCGCCACCGGAGGTCGGCGCGACAAGGTCTTCTTGATGACCAAAGTTTGCGACCGGGACTACCAAGGCGCCAAACGGCAATTGGAGCAAAGCTTGCAACGGTTGCAGACCGACCGCATCGATCTGTGGCAGTTCCACGAGATCAACTGGGATATCGATGCCGACTGGCTATTTGAACAAGGAGGTCTGCGGGCGGCCATCGAAGCACGCAAGGAGGGTAAAGTCCGCTACATCGGCTTTACCGGCCACCGCGACATTGCCCACCATCTTAATCTCATCGGCCGACCTTTCGATTGGGATGCTGTGCAAATGCCGATCAATCTGCTCGATGCCCACTACCGGAGCTTTCAAAAGGAAGTCGTACCAGTCTGTCGCAAGAAGAAAATTTCGGTGATTGGCATGAAGGCTCTGGGCAGCGGCATCATCCCCAAGCAGTTAGGGATTTCCGCGGCACTCTGCCGGCGTTATGCCCTCACGTTACCGATTACCTCGCTGATCTGCGGCATCGTCTCGTTGGAAAATCTGCGCCAGGACCTGGCTATGGCCCGCTCATTCAAGCCGGTTTCCGAGCAGGAGATACAGCAGCTTCTCGACCAGACTCAAGAATCGGGCCAGGACGGAAAGCTCGAACCGTGGAAGACCACCGACTACGGCGGCAGTTACCACCGCAAGCAGCACGAAGGCGTTTGAATCGGGAACCGTGTCCCTCACGGTAGTGACCTAAGCACTTCAGTATTGCTATAGTTTTTGTTATGCTGGCGGTTCTGAGTTCCGTGCCCCAGTCGGTACGGGCCGAGTGAGAGCCTATTCCAGAACCCCATGACGCATTGCTGGCATTGCGATTCGGCAGGTCCTGGGCTGGGCTCAAAGCTTCTGGCATGAGAAACGCCTGTCTTGAGAGAACCGAGGAGCCCCTACTGTGGCCAAAAAAACGATTGCCGACGTGGATGTTGCTGGAAAAGCAGTTCTGATGCGAGTCGATTTCAATGTGCCGCTGGAAAGTATGCCAGGCAAAGGGCAGCAGCATATCACCGACGACCGCCGAATTCGGATGGCATTGCCATCGATCGAGAAAGTTCTGGAAGGAGGCGGCCGGGTAATCCTCATGAGCCATCTGGGCCGGCCCAAGGGAGATGCGGGTGACGCGAAATTCAGCTTGCGGCCCGTGGCCGAGCGGCTGGGCCAGTTGCTCGGCCGCGAAGTCCAGTTTGCCAGCGATACGGTCGGCGCGGAGGCTCGCGACAAGGCCAGCAAGCTGGCGGATGGCGAAGTGCTGGTACTGGAAAATCTGCGGTTCAACCCGGGCGAGAAACAAGGGGATCGCCCGTTTGCCGAGGCGCTCGCCGCCATGGGCGATGTCTACTGCAACGATGCGTTTGGCACATGTCACCGGACCGATGCGTCGATGGTGGCGGTCCCCGAAGCAATGGGCAACAAGCCCAAAGTCGTCGGCTTTCTGGTGGCCCGTGAAATCCAATACCTGACCGAAACCATCGCTGCTCCCGAGCGACCCTTCGTGGCGATTCTGGGTGGGGCGAAAGTGTCGGACAAAATCAATGTCATCCAGAACCTTTTGGATATTTGCGATCAAGTCTTGATCGGCGGGGCGATGGCTTACACCTTCTCGCTGGCTCAAGGCGGCCAGGTGGGCGGTAGCCTGGTGGAACCGGACAAGGTCGAACTGGCCAAGAAGTTACTGGAAAAAGGTGGCAAGAAGCTCATGCTTCCGGTCGATACCCATTGCGGAGACAGTTTCAGCAGCGATTGCAACAAGCAGATTGTTGCGGCGGGCGAGATCCCCGACGGTTTCGAGGGACTGGATATTGGTCCCCAAACGGCGGTCCAGTATGGGGACGTAGTGCGCGGGGCCAAGACGGTGGTCTGGAACGGCCCCATGGGAGTATTTGAAATGCCGCCCTTCGATGCGGGCACCCGGGCGGTGGCCGAGGCGATTGCCGAGAGTGACGCGGTTAGCATCATCGGTGGCGGGGATAGCGCGGCGGCGATCGAGCAGTTGGGCTTTGCCGATCGGGTCTCCCACGTCAGCACCGGAGGAGGGGCCAGCCTGGCGATGCTCGAAGGCAAGAAATTCGCCGCCGTCGAACTGCTGGACGATGCCTGAGACGGTAGTTCGGTTGGATGCCGAGGAAAGCCCACCTACCACAGAGAATGTGAATAAATAGTCATGACCTGACCCCTCACTGCCCAATTCCATCGGCCTGCAGGGGGAGAAGAAATTGCTCGGCACGCTACGGGAGTTCGAGCAGCTCATTTTTTAGGCTCGGCAAGTTGACGCCAAGAACGTTGTTGCCGAGCGGATGATTGTGCGGGGTACGGCAAACGACGCGGAGTTGCAAATCGGCCAATTCATCGCGAGGTTTTTTTTGCAGATAGTCACGCAATTCAACCATTGAACGCGCATCGGCCGCAGTTGGGATTTCGTGCCATTTGCATTCGACCGCCAGATTCTTCTCTCCGCCAAGGAGTAGAAAATCGATCTCACGTTGGTCGTTGTCTCGATAAAACCAAATGCTTTTCGGCTGGTCAAGCAACATCATGCGTTTGCGCAATTCGGCATAGACAAATGTTTCCCACATCGCGCCTAAGAAGGGGCTCTGAACCAATGACTTTTCCGTGATCCCCAACAAGTAACTGACCAGCCCTGTATCACAGAAGTAAAGCTTGGGAGATTTGATCAGCCGCTTGCCAAAGTTGCCAAACCATGGCTCAAGCAGCGATATAATGTTGGAAGCACAAAGTACGCTGATCCAGTCATTGATCGTTTTCGAACGAACACCGACTTCGTTGGCAATGGCGGTCTTGTCAAGGACTTGGCCGGTGCGGGCAGCGCAAACGCGAACAAATGTTTCAAAATTCCGCAAACTCACCACATTGATCAGTTGGCGGACATCCCGTTCGAGATAACTGGAAAGATAGGATCCAAAAAAGTCGTTTGGCAAGAGGGTTGGGACTCGCCACAGGTCAGGATACCCGCCGCGTACGATGTTGCGGACAGGTTGCGAGACCATGTTTTCCTTTTCTTGATCTGTCTCCGAAGCGGACAGAGTCTCCAGTTCCAGGATAGCGATCCGCCCTGCAAGGCTATCACTGATTTCTCGCATTAAATGGAATTTTTGCGAACCAGTCAGAATGAATTGGCCATAGAGATGGCGCTGAGCATCGATAGCGATTTTCAAGTGCCGAAATAATTTGGGAGCGTATTGCACCTCGTCAATCAAAACGGGTGGCGCAAACTCATCGAGAAACTCAGTGGGCGATTCTTCCGCACCCGCCGCAACGCTGGGGATGTCCAGCGAAACATAGTTGTGCTCAGGAAACATTCGCCTGAGCAGGGATGTTTTTCCCGTCTGCCTGGCGCCTGTAAGCACAAGAGCGGGGAATTGAGCCGCCAAACCGCTGATTTTTGTGCGAATTTCCCGTTCATACCACATGTCAACCATTTTAACCCCGGAGGTAAAAATTGTCGACTTCAGTTTTTGCTCATTTGTGTGCGTTCGTGGCGCTATGGTTTGGACCACGACGCCTGCCTCCGTTTTGGCGATCTGGGAGGTTTGTAGTCTTACCAATTCTGAGCAACCGCCCGGAAATACAGGGCAATTGAGAGGCAATTGGAGGGCAATTGGGGACACACAACAAATGTCCTAATATGGCGAATGGATTCACTATATTAGGCCTAATTGAGCGTATCATGTCCTGGCTGGGAAACTTTAGCTTTGGGGAGGGCAGGTTCTGACTTGTAACCCATCATAATCACCGGTACGCATCTATTTCTTCATTTCCAGAGAGGTCACCATGACCGATATCCAGAAACAGACCACCAGTCTGCTGGTGCTGCTGGATACCTACTACATTCCGGATGGGGGGTTTGCAGGCCGTCGGGGAGGCACGGTGACCGGAATCCGGTGGAACCGGGGTTCACGCGAAAAACAGTTGATCTACAACCGGGGCCTCGAGTCCTTGGCCGACAGCATGGACCTGCTGTTCGTGAGCATTTACGAGGCTTTTGGAGACGCCGCCTGGATGGTATGCGACCCCACGGGGCGAACGGATATTCACCTGAACGACCTTGGCCATCGGATCGTGGCAGGACGCATCTTCGAGGTTCTAGCGACCCATTGCAGCGGCTTGTCGCGTAAAGCCCAGGAGGAGCGCCGCCGGATCAGTAAAAGCCCCTGGCGTTGGGGACCGGAAGGACACGAGAAACGTCTGATCGAGGATTTCTATCCTGATTCGGATGAGTTCAAGAAATGAAACGGCCCTTGACGTATCGGAGGGCAATTGGTTAGGGCTCCGCAATATTCCGCCAGCTCTGCCATCTGATTTATGGGTGTCCCTAACGGACCCGCTTGATATAATTATATTATAGACAGGGTAGTCAATATCGATCCGGATATTTACAGTGGCACGCCAGTTTTTTTCGGTACGCGCGTTTCTATCGAATCATTGTTCGACTACCTCAAACATGGCCGGAATGTTGATTACTTTCTTGAGCAGTTTTCCACATTCAAGCGAAAACAAGTCGAAAAGTTACTCGACGATGCAAAAGCCAAGACTCTTTCGCAGCGAGTGGCCCCATGAAATTGCTTCACGATGAGAATCTGCCTCGGCAACTTCGCCATAAAATTACCGGTCACGATTGCGCCAAAAAAGTGACCCTATTCTGTCCTCATGGTGTGAGTGCCGACGTCTCCTGTTTATCGCATGGCCTTGTTGTTTATCTGTGCCTGTTTTGTTTTGCCCAACTGGCCCTCGCCGACATAACCATTGACCCTAATAGCACCGGTGCTACGGACGTTGTGCAGGATCCCAATGGAGCTTCAGTACTATTGGTGAATCCTCTAGCAGACCCATTGGATCTGGGGACAGATTGGCTCGCCGTGGGAAACAACGCCATCGGTGCGTTGGCGATTGAGAACGGCGGCACAGTCAGTAATGGCCATGGCACCGTCGGTCGCTATAGTGCTGGCTATGTCAGGGTGGATGGAGTCGACTCGACATGGACGAACAATGGCTACCTCGGAATTGGTAGCTCCGCCAACGGAACACTAAATATCACCAATGGTGGATCAGTCAGTAATCAGTATTGTTATATCGGCGGGGGCACGACGGGAAAAGTCACGGTCGATGGGGCCGGATCGACATTGACGAACAGTGACGGTCTTACGGTTGGGGACGCCAGAAATGGTACACTTACTATCACTGGTGGTGGAGAGGCCATCAGTACTTTTGGTTACGTCGGCCGCTTTGGTTCATCGAGGAGTAAGGCCACTGTCGATGGGGTTGACTCGACTTGGACAAACAGTGGCAACCTTCACGTCGGGTACTATGGCAATGGTATACTTAATATCACCAATGCCGGTTCGGTCAGCAGTAGCAGGGGCTACATTGGCGAGCGCAGTAGAGGTGTTGGCGAGGTCACGGTGGACGGATTCGACTCGACCTGGATGATCCGCGGTAAACTTAGTCTTGGTGATGCTTTCGGTTTCAGTCTGTCGACAGGTATGCTTTATATCACTGATGGTGGAAAGGTAAGTGTTGGTGGATCTCTGGCAATCCATGGCAATTCCCTCGTAGACAGTTCCATCAGAATGGCCACTGGTGGAATGCTGGCACTAAACGGTGATGCCGATGACTCGTTTCAAGATTTTCTAGAGCTAATCAATGGTTCTGATGCAATCCGCTACTGGGATGATTCACTCTCGGTATGGACCGACATCACTAGTGCAACCAACGGAGTTGACTATACACTGAGCTATCAGACCACAGGCGATCTGGCTGGCTATACGGTGCTGACTGTGAACACAACCGAGCCAAACCCTGATTTAGACGATGATGGCGACGTAGACGGGAATGATTTTCTCACGTGGCAACAGCGCGCATCGCCAACTCCTTTGAGCAGTTACGACCTGTACAATTGGGAAAATAACTTTGGGACAATAGACAGCTCTGTTACCGCTGCTTCGGCTGCCATCCCTGAGCCGAGCAGCTACATGCTATTGCTTGTAGCAGCGGCTTGCAGCTTGCCACGGCGTGAAACGGGGGGTCGACCCTTGACACTTGCAACACCGAGGGACTTCAATTTCGCCGCGCATGGCGCCAGAAAATGGCGGCCGAACCGAGGCCCGAAAACACGATCAGGCCGCCGAACAACCAGAGCGTGACGCGTGCCATCGGAGAGATGAACCAGGCGGCCACCGGCGGCGGATGGGCCACTGGCATGGTGTCCCCTGTCGATGTTTGCTCGGCAGCGGATGTTTCGGCCGCCAGGTGGACCACCGTCCGATTGTCGGCCGGTTCCCAACGCATGAGCAGGTCCACTCCCAAACGCGAGGGGGATTGGCTGCAGGTGCAATCGGCGGCCAGGGTCGCCAGCAACGTCTCGATTCCTGCCGCGGTAATTTCATTACCTGTCAAAGGGGGCGTCATGAACTTGCCACGGCCAAACACCACGCCTACCCAATCGGGGCCCTCGGGGCGAATGCCGAGGAAGTTCAGAAGCAAACGTTCACGCGGGTCGTGGCGATCGACGAGGATCGACGACACCTCCCAGGCTTGCCTGCCGAACCCTGCCTGGCAGATCGAGTTGACCACCTGGCGAGTATCTTCTTGGCGGCCGCTGGTTCCTGGTACCTGGACAATCACGGCCAGGTTCCGCCCCAGTTCCTGTCGCAGGGCAGATCGGGCCGGTGAAGAAAAGAGGGTTTGCAGCTCGGCCGGAGTTGGCTCCGGTTGCCAGTGGTCGATGTAAAAATTCTGCCGCGCATGGACGTTGTGAGGATTCGCCGGTCGCTTTCCCACCAACACCACGACGGGGAGTTCGGGCGGGGCGGCTGGCAGACCGTAATCGCCCCAGCGCACTTCCGGATCGTTTGCGGCCACGAAGCGGGTTTCCAGATTCAACGCGGCATCGGTGGTCTCCAGCCACGAGCCGAGACGTTCGGCAATGTCGTGACCGGCCGCGTCGTCATCGCGATTGATAACACACAGTCGGTAGGTATCGCGCGGCTGGTCGAAAGCCGCGTCCCGAATCATGCCCTCGTCGCAAGCACACGCGAGTTCCGACTGCCACTCGCCAGGGCAGATCAGCAGCGTGAGTAGTACCGCAGAGCGTTTTTTCATGCGTCAGGGTTGATGGTTGAGTGTTGAGGGTCCTGTGGGTGGGTGTGGCACGTCCTGAGGTACGAGTCGGTTACGGTCGGATCCTCTGGTATGAACCTTAGGGTTAGCCGATAAATAACTATCCGGTTTTCTGTAGGGAACGTTCAAGAAAAAACTTCGGTAAATCGTGGTGTTCTGGTAATGCAACCATCGTACTCGTACTCAGCCGCTTGCGGCGGTACTCGTACTCGAATCGCATGGC
>JAJRWS010000262.1 GCA_024276705.1 Planctomycetota bacterium
ATCGTAGAAGGCTACTTCGTCGTCGGTGAGTCCAAGCTCTTCCCCTCGATCTTGGGCCGCTCGCATTTCCTTCGCTAGATCAACCAACTCAGCAATCACCGCAGCCGCATCGATGGAGCGGTTCTGGTACTTCTTGATCGACTTTTCTAGCATTTCGGCAAACGATCGAGATTGCACTAAATTCTTACGAGACCGAGACTTGATCTCGTCGCTCAGCAATTTCCGCAGCACCTCCAAGGCCAGATTTCGCTGCGGCATGTTGCGGACCTCGGCAAGGAACTCGTCGGAGAGGATCGAGATATCGGGGCGATCCATACCGGCAGCCGAAAAGATATCAATTACTTCATCGGACGCCACCGACCGGGAAATAATCTGCCGGACAGCTGCGTCGAAATCTTCTTTGCTTGGCCCACCACCGCCAGAGCCCAGCTTTGCAAACTGAGACCGCAGGCATTGAAAGAACGCTACTTCTTCGCGAATCTTCACCGCATCCTCATGCGTTGCAACCAAGGCAAACGCCTTCGATAGCTCGGTCACCGCCTGGACATATCGTGGCTGCCCTTCATCCTGCTGCAAAATGAAATCGATCGCAGCTGGAATCACCGATACTCGCTGTGAGGCCGTACCGTTGAAAAACAGGGAGTAGTCAAACCCATGCAGTAAACCACTAACAATCTCATACTTATCAAGCAGGACCTCCAGCGCCTCTTCGATCGGAATGCCCGTATCTTCTTGGTCCTGCTCGGTGTATTGAGCGAGTGCTCGCTTGAGTTCAACTGCCAGGCCCAAATAGTCGACAATCAATCCTCCAGGCTTGTTCTTGAAAACACGGTTCACGCGGGCGATGGCTTGCATCAGGTTGTGCCCACTCATCGGCTTGTCAACGTACACGGGTGTAACCGGCGTTCCGCCGGTTAACATGCCAGTGTGAGCGGGGTGTAATTCGACAGTGAGTTTCGGTTGGGGTGAGTGCGATAGCCCTCATTGGTCTTGTGCCAATCAAAAAAGGTTCGCCAGTGGTCACTTTGAAAGGCCGCTCGGACGTTCAGCATCGAACGTGCCCCTTCGAGCGTCCAACGCATTCCACTGCGTTCCATCCGATCTTTTACCAGATGACGGCAAGCGCCCTCGATCACACCCGATGCAATCGGATAGCCGCGACGAAGATACTCATCGTACCGCATCCGATCGGCGTTCTTTTCGAGGTACCCGCAGATGCGACGGAGTGATTTGAGTTTCTCGCCCTTCAGGTTGTGACGCGTCCCCAGAGAACGAAGCCCTTGAATCACGCCACGTACTTCACCCTGAAGAATTCTCATCAGTCGTTTTCGGGTAAATGCACGTCGAGCAGAGTCTGCCTTCTCGAATAAACTGGCTGCCTCCCAGACGTAGGCCAAGGCGTGCAGGATGTCCAGAATTGGAACCGTCTTAGCACTGAAATTCACGTGCCGCTGCATCGTCTTCCAAAGGCTTTCCTGGCCATCCATCAACGCGATCAACACTTGCCCGCTGCGACGACGCGGGGCAATCTGCGCAATGATCCACGCTATACCGACCTGGATGCCGCTGACCGCAACTTGGTCGCCACTTTCATCGCTGGCTGACTCGGGGAAGTGCGCCGTCGTGTTCTTGTTGCGTGGCTTGGGGCGTTTTGTCCTGGGTGAATCGTCATCACGCTCGTCACGGAACAAGGCAGCAGTGATTTCCTCAGCCGTACGGACGTGAGGATCGACTGAGTAGACGCTTGTCACCGTGGCCATTCGTCGGTTACCTGGATTCTTCCTTGCGGTCTCAAAGGCTGCCACTTTCTGGCTGTCGGTTTTGACCAGCGGAACACCTTTGCAATCCGCCGTGGCGATCAGCAATTTGCCTTCACTGCCTGACTCGGGAACGGGCAGATCGGCCAGGAACTCACCAGCCGAACTCCCCAGTTGGCCGTTGATCCGCTCGGCAGTATCGACGCTGAAGTCGCTGTGGAGAATTTCGCCGAGATTCTTCATGGCTTGATCGTAAGCCTGATCCACGCCAAGCATCTGCGAGAACTCCTGAAGCAACAACGACCACCTGTTTGCTGGTAGCGAGAGTCGGGCACTGATCGGTCGCAGGCTGATGGGCCTGTTCATTCCACTGGCGTAGGTGAACTGCTCAAAAACATGTTGGCCAAAGATGGACCGCAGCGGGGTGACGGATTTTGTTTCGCTGCGGCGAGCTGTCTTTCCATCGGCCGTTTCAAGGTCCTCGCCCAAATTCCCATCCCCTTGCAGGGACAGCAGCAATTCAATGGCTTGGTGGCCGATCTGGAGCACACTGGTCAACACCGATCGCTCGACGCTATCAAAACTATCGCCCTCTTTGGCCGCAGTTTCGACCTTCACTTTGAGCCGCTCGACGAGCACATGGAGTTCTTGGGAAATGTGTTCGGGGTTGCGTTGCTGCGTGGATTCGGCGATCTTCATCGGGGCGGCCTCCTGGCCTTTGTGAAACGGATATTATCAACCGAATCATGGTAGGATGGCCGCTTTTCGTTTACCCAGGTTTCGTTGTTTTCCCAAATTAATCGGCGGAACGCCGGTTACACCCGTTTGAGTCGCATGGGTGCAGATCACTTCCAGCTGGTCATTGAGGATGCGAACCAGACGCGAATCCCAACGCACCCAGAGCTTACGGCCCAGGTATTCGGGCGGCACGCTGTAGTACGATTTATCGATGGAGAGGTGCCCA
>JAJRWS010000263.1 GCA_024276705.1 Planctomycetota bacterium
GGAGGGGAATCGATCGTGGAGTTCTTGGCCGGTTATCCCACCGTAAGCAAGGAGCAGGCCATCGCTTTTCTTGAAGAGGCCAAGGAGAAGGTCCTTGCCGCATCGTAAGATTCTTCTCGATGAATGTGTCCATGCCCAGCTTGGGAAATATATTCCTGGGCACAATGTCATTTCAGTTCCCCAAAAGGGTTGGACAGGACTGAAAAATGGCGATCTCCTGGCGCGAGCCCAAGTAGAATTCGACGTGTTTATAACGGTTGATCGGAATCTTGCATTTCAGCAAAGCCTCGTAGCTTTCAGCCTGGGTGTCATTGTTCTCCATGCACCGACGAACAGGCTCGAGGACCTTCTTCCCATGACGCAACAACTTCTTGAAGCCATCGATAGTGTTCAAGCTGGCCAGGTGAATCACGTTTCCTGATAACGATCGGTTCTGGCATCATTGCGTTTCGGTTCGGATCTCGTACTCGTACTCAGCATCGCGGTACTCGTACTCGACGCCTGCATTGTACTCCGCAAAATCTTCGCGGGCCACGTCACCCCTCGCAATCAATCGGGTCAACATCGAAACGATCCGTTTGAGTACTCGTTTCAGGTTGTCGTGTGTCTCGCCATCGTCATCCCTTTCGAGTACGAGTACGAGTACCGGCTGGCGCCTGAGTACGAGTACGATTCGAGGCCCGAACTTATAGATGTCCTTCGTGATCTGGGCGCATTGCATGTCCTGGCGATGCACTGGCGATGCATCCTGGCGATGCATCCTGGCGATGCACGCCGCGCTGCTCTCGACCGGGCGATCACGACGCAGGACTGGCTGGAACGATTCGGCGGTCTTCCCAGGCCGGCTTGAATGGTTGGATTAATAAACATCCGGGTCAAGCAATAAGCTTGCTCACCACACGGGCCGGGACGACGCCGGTCAGCCGCTGGTCGAGGCCCTGGAACGGGTAGGAGAGCCGGGTGTGGTCGAATCCCAAAAGATGCAGGATGGTGGCATGCAGATCGCGAACATGGACTGGATCCTGGGTGACGTTGAAGCCCAGTTCGTCGCTGGCTCCCAGCGTCAGGCCCCGCCGGATACCGCCACCCGCCAGCCACATGCTGAACGCATTGGGGTGGTGGTCACGGCCGTCGTTGCCATTGCCCTGGACCATCGGCGTGCGGCCGAATTCGCCGCCCCAGATCACCAGGGTTTCATCCAGAAGACCCCGATCCTTGAGATCCTGAACCAGGGCGGCGGCAGCCTGGTCGGTATCGTGGCAGTTTTTCTTCAGGTCGCGCACCAGGCCACCATGCTGATCCCACGCTTCATGAAACAACTGCACATAGCGTACGCCCCGCTCGATCAGGCGGCGGGCGAGCAGGCAGTTGTTGGCGAACGAAGGCTTGCCCGGTTCGGCTCCGTAGAGGTCCAGGATGTGTTGCGGTTCCCGGCTCAGGTCGATCAGTTCCGGCCCGCTCGATTGCATGCGGTAAGCGACTTCGAAAGAGTTGATCCGGGTGGCGATTTCCGGGTCGCCCTTGACCCGCAGCCGTATTGTGTTGAGCTGGCGGATCGTGTCGATGGAGTCCCGCTGGAGCCGGTCGTCGGCACCGGGCGGGTTGGACAAGTAAAGAACCGGATCGCCGGCGCTGCGGAACGTGACTCCCTGATAGACGGTTGGCAGGAAGCCGCTGCCCCAGTTGGAGTTTCCGCCACTGGGGCCCTTCGCCCCGGAACTGAAGACGACAAAGCCGGGCAAATCGCGCGACTCGCTGCCCAGACCGTAAAGGGTCCATGCGCCCATGCTTGGTTTGCCAAATTGTTGCGAACCGGTGTTCATCAAAATCTGGGCGGGGGCATGGTTGAATGCATCGGTCTTCATCGAGCGGATAATGGAGATGTCATCCACCACGCCAGCCAGGTGAGGTAGCAGTTCCGAGAGTTCTGCCCCGCACTGGCCATGGCGGGCAAACTTGAATTTAGGTCCCATCAGTTTGGATTCGGGATTGATGAACGCCGCCCGGTAACCGGCCAGCATTTCCGCCGGTGGCAGGGTGCCATCGAATTTTGTCAGTTGGCGTTTGTTGTCCAGCAATTCCAGATGACTCGGGCCTCCAGCCATGAACAGGTAAATGACATTCTTGGCCCGCGGGGCAAAATGAGGCCCCTTCGGCAGCAGCGGATCGGCAGCCATGGTCGTGCCGCTGGCCGAGGCCACTGCAGCTGGCAACTGCTCGCCCAGCAACTGGTTCAAGGCGATCGTGCCGAGACCGATTCCGCACTGCGATAAAAACCAGCGCCGACCGACGTCGTGGCAGAGGTTGGATTGACTGGCTGGGAGTTGGCCGTTCATGACGGGGTCATTCTTTGCTAATGGTTTCATCCAGGTTCAGCAGCACCCGCGACACGGCGGTCCAGGCGGCCAGTTGGGCCGGACTGGTGCCGGCGGGCAGTTCGGGCCGCTGCTGGCCTGCTGTCAGCGCGAACTTCCACGGGTCGAGATCCGGTCTGGCGAATCGGGCTACTTGCTGCTGGTAGAAGGCCAGCAGTACAGCCTGTTCCCTGGCGGTTGGGACCCGGGCCGTGCAGCGGCGAAAGGCGTACGTTAAACGATTTTCGTTCGGGTCGCCTTTTTTTCGCCTGGAGCCTTCTTCGCGGTAGGTAGCTCCTTCGCCCAAGGTACGCAGGGCAAGAGCCTGGGCACAGCGGACAAATAGCGGCTCGTTGAGCGTGGTCAACGCCTGCAGGGGTGTGTTGGAACGGGTTCGGCGGACACAGGCGGAATCGGCCGGAGGCGCATCGAAGGTTTGCAGCGCTGGAAACGGTACCGAACGGTAGAAAAATGTGTAGAGGGCGCGCCGGTAGCCTGCGGGGCCCGGTTGGTAATTCCACACTTTCGGGCCGTAACTGGCCGGCCGCTGAAACAAAAAAGCCGGGGCGATCGGGTAGACGCTCGGACCGCCGATCTGGTCGTTCAACAGTCCGCTCGCCGTCAGGGCGATGTCACGGACCAGTTCCGCGTCGACCCGAAAGCGGGCTCCGCGGGCGAGCAGTCGGCCTGCCGGGTCGCGGCCGCGCAGTTCCGGCGTGACGTCGGACGATTGACGGTAAGTGGCTGAAGAAACGATCAGCCGATGGATATGCTTGAGACTCCAATCGTGTTCCATCAGTTCCACCGCCAGCCAGTCGAGCAGCCGTGGGTGCGAGGGTGGAGCGCCTTGCGAGCCCAGGTCCGAAGGCGTGGTGACCAGTCCAGTGCCGAAATAGGCTTGCCAGAGTCGGTTGACGATCGCCCGGGCGGTCGTTGGGGAGCGCCGGTCGGCCAGCCAGCGGGCAAAAGCCAGACGCGACGGAGGATGGTTGCCAGGTTTCCCGTTCGGTAGCGGATGGAGGAAAGCAGGTACGCCAGGAGTGACCTCCTCCTGGGGACTGAGGAAATTGCCCCGTTCCAGCCGGAACGTCTTGCGTGGTACATTCCGCTCGGCCAGTACCAGTTGTGAAGTGCCGGCCGGATAGTCTCGCCACAGGGCCGCGATCTGCTCGTTGGCCGAACTCCAAGCGGGGACGGTCGTCCGCCAATAGCTGAACAACTGGTCCGTTTGGACGGAGGATCGCCGTTTGGCCGGTACTGCGAGCAGGTGGCGAATTGCCGGCGGGAGCGGTTTGGCCAGTGGACCGGTGGAGTCGGTCAGGGCGATGCGAAAGCGGCCCAAGTTGTTGGTTTGCCGATCGTCGCTGTTCCAGCCGCCATGCATCTGGGCCAGCGTGATCCACAGCTCGGTGCCAGGTGGACAATCCACGGGTGTGGCGAAGGTGAAGATGGCTTCGTGGGCCTGGTTCCTGCGGCCTGGCCCGGCGTCGAGTCCCCAGGCTGTTTCCATGCGGCCGTCGATTGCCATGGCGATAGGTCCGGTGATCCGCTTGTCCTTTTGCTTGTCGTCGTAAGTTTGGGAGAGTGGCCGCTGAGGCAACGACAGGTCGGCCGTCGCGGTGGCAATTATGATGGGAATCGATTTCTCCGGACCTGCGGCCGACTTGAGATGGACTTGCATCTCGCTCAGCGCGCAAGTACCCCAACGCGAACGGCCCGGTCCACCCCAAGGTAAGTTCGGATCGGTCATCAGCTCCAACCGCATCGCGGTAATCTTTCGGAGAGGTGCAAGGACTCGCATTTTGGGTTGGAACTTGGTCGGAGCATAGCCTTGAGCCAGGTAGGAACCGTCGGGCTGCGGCAGGAATTTCTGGCCGCCAATCGACGTATCGTCGAACTCCAGTCGGGAGACGTGCCAGGAGGCCTGTTGCCGGGTCTGCTGTTGTTGGGCCCAGGTGGCCATTCGCCGCGGCCAGTCGGGATGTTCTGCCTGTAACTGCAGTTCGGCAGCGTGGATCGATGCGCGCAAGTCTTTTCGCAGGCCCTGCTCATCAGGTGTGTAAACCCCGGTTTGGGCTTCGTCGCAGTTGTTCAAGAAGGCGAACATCCGGTAGTATTCGCGCTGTGAAAGCGGGTCGTACTTGTGACTGTGGCACTGGGCGCAGCGGATGGTCAGTCCCAGGATGCCGCTGCCCACCGCATCCATCCGATCGAACATCGCTTCCATGCGAAATTGTTCGGGGTCGATCCCCCCTTCTTCGTTGATCATCGAGTTTCGCAGGAAACCGGTCGCCACGCGCTGGTCTTGCGTCGCCTTGGGCAGCAGATCGCCGGCGATCTGCTCAATGATGAACTGGTTGTACGGCATGTCGTCGTTCAGCGCCCGGATGACCCAATCGCGGTAGAACCAGACATCGCGCGGTTTGTCTTTTTCAAACCCGTCGGAATCGGCGTAACGGGCCGCATCGAGCCAGAGGCGCCCCCAACGCTCGCCGAAATGGGGCGAGGCGAGCAACCTGTCAATTTGACGACTGGCGGCATCGGGCCGCCGGTCTTCGAGGAACGTATCGAGTTGGGCGAGCGAGGGTGGCAAACCGATCAGGTCGAGCGAGAGCCGCCGGAGCAAAGTGGTGCGGTTTGCCTGAGTCGCGGGTTCGAGCTGCTCGGCTTGCAAACGGGCCAGCACAAACGCATCGATCGGATTCCGAGGCCAGGTCGAGCCTTCCGGGTCGGGCGGGACGGGGCGTGTCGGTGGCACGAAAGCCCAGTGGGATTCCCAGCGGGCTCCTTGGGTGATCCAGCGGCGTAGCAAGTCGATCTGTTCGTCGGGCAAACGTTTGCCCGCTTCCGCTGGCGGCATGCGCTCGTCCGCATCGCCGGTGAGGATGCGCCGTAGCAATTCACTCTCTTGCGGTTTGCCCGGCACGATGGGAGCGTAACCTCCCAGGTCGGCGAGTGCCCCCTCCCGGGTATCCAGCCGCAGGTCTGCCTCGCGGTGCGCGGCGTCTGGCCCATGGCATTGAAAACAGGCGTCTGAAAGGATGGGACGAATGTCACGGTTGAAATCAATGGGGTCGGCGCCCGAGAGCGCGCCTGGCCTCAGGAAAAATGCAGCCGCGACTATCCAAAAAGAAAAAGGTGGAGCCACGGCAGTTGGTTTCCGGTTCACTGGACTTTTCGGCATGTTGCCTGTCCCATCGTTGGAGATGGCGACGTTGGTCATCGTCCAATGGTCCCAGATGGTTGCCGCGGTCGACAAGAGATCGCTCCAGCATGATTTGTTCGTGGCCCCATCCCAAGGGGCTCGCCAGTAGCTAGTGTAGCGAGCCTTGCATGGCAGGAGCAACCAGGTAACGCACGGGGACGGAAACCCTCACGGTTGAGTCTATTGCAGACGGCTAAAGTGTTCCTGGATTCTTTAGTTCCAAGAATGGCCGTTGAAGCCGATCCGGACAACGCCCTGATAACGTTGGTTTCAGGGCGGTTTGTCGCCCTGCCCCGCGTAGGACTGAGTGGCAATGTGGAAGATGCGCCAATTGGCGCGCTTCTTGCAGGCTCTATTATTTGGTCGTTTGGGACTGCCAAATTGGCAGCGGCCGACCGGGAGAAACGAATTTTTTAGTCCTGAAGGAAAGGAGGTGTACGATGTTCGCGACACGTTGGCAGGCACGGGATATGTGGGCGGAGATGGACCGTATCCAGCACCAAATGCAGCGTCTACTGGGAAGTAGAAACGGACAGCGCCAGCTGGATACGGCTATCTACCCACCCTTGGATCTGTGGGAGGACGAGGAAAATTTGTATGTCGAGACCGAGTTACCAGGGTTCGAGTTGGAAGAGCTGGATATCATGGTGACTGGCGATAACCAGTTGTCGGTGAAGGGCCAGCGAAAACCGCCCGAAGTGGAAGGAGGCACCTGGCATCGTCAGGAACGTGGCTACGGTCACTTCAGCCGCATGATCGAACTGCCGGAGCACGTTGACCCCGAGAAAGTTTCCGCCCAGTTCAAACATGGGGTGTTGACGATTACGATGCCGAAAAAAGAGGAGTCCAGGCCGCGGCGCATTGAAGTGAAATGCTCGTGATGCCTCGCCGGCCGCGAGCTTTGGGGTCTGCCGGGCAACAAAGTTAAACAAGTTGCCTGGAGACCTCCTGGCGGCTGCGAAAAGCCGAGGTGAAAAAACGTTGACATCATTACCTAGCTGGATCGTAGGGAAGGAGGATCAAACCATGTCCGACTCACTTGTTAACAAAGAAGCCCAAGGGACGGAAGTCACTACCGCGGAGCGGACGCGAAGCGGTCAGACTTACAGCCCGCGTTTCGATATCCTGGAAACCGATGAAGAGCTGGTACTCTATGGCGACTTGCCCGGTGTCGAACCGGAAGGGCTGGATATCCGCTTTGAAAATCATGAACTGACAGTTCATGGGAAAGTGGAACCACGGCATGACGACATCAACTTCCTGTACGGCGAGTATGGGATTGGCGATTTCTATCGCTCGTTTTCCATCGGCGAGACCGTGGACAGCGGCAAGATTACCGCCGAGTTGAAAAATGGCGTGCTAACTCTCCACCTGCCCAAAACCGAGTCGGCCAAACCACGGCGGATTGAAGTGAAGGCCGAGTAAGGAACCGTCCATGGAGCCAGTGTATTGAACCATTTCTCACTCGATAGAAAGGAGGTGAGTCAGGATGTTTCATCTAATGCCTTGGAAAAAACGAAATGATCAAATCAAAGTCCATCGCGATCGGCAAGTCGGGGGGACTGAGTACGAATTCGCCCCGCTGGCCAGACTCCGCGAAGATTTTGAGTCGCTGATGGCTCGATTTTTTGACGATCGGTGGCTCGAGGATCGATCGTGGGGTAGCCATCTGCCGAGTCTGGGCGGGGCTAGCCGGGACTGGAATCTCGACCTGGGCTGGGAGGACAAAGGCTCGGACTATCTCTTCCAGGCCGAACTGCCGGGATTCGATCCGGAAGAAATCGAACTCAATCTCAGTGGCAATCTGCTGACCGTGCGGGCCGAGCACAAGGAAGAGAGAACGCGAAAGGAAGGCGGCACCAGCTATCGCTATGGAGCGTATACCCGGACCTTCACCCTGCCCCATGGCGCGGACCAGGAGAAACTCGACGCCTGCTACCACCATGGCGTGCTCGAAGTCCGCTTGCCGAAGATGGCGGATGCCCGCAGCAAACGGATCGAAGTCAGGAGGGAGTGAGCTGGAGCCTGCTCGGAGCGTAAAGCGAGGGACTACCGGTTCAAGACCCACGAGCCACGGTGGTAAGCTTGTCGGCCACGGAGCGCTTGGCACCGACGCTTCGTGGCCGGTTGGCCACTGTTTCAAACTGCATTGGATCATTTCCGTCCGCCCATCACATGCTCCGCGGTCGGTTGTTAGCCGACAGGTTTGGCCATTGGCTAAGGATCGTTCGAGAAATAACTGGCATATTTTCAGGCCCCTCACCCTGCCCTCTCCCCAAAGGGGCGAGGGGACATCGGGCAGTTATTTCTCGAACGACCCTAAGGCGCCATGTAGATTTCCAGCCAACTTGCGGTCTGTTCGGTTTGGTTGCGCAGGCTCAGTTCCACGCGATTGTAACCTCGTCGCATGGCGGATAGCGGGACGTCGAACTGGACAACGCGTGGCGCGACCTGGGCGACGGACCATACATAATGAAAGCCCTTGCCGTCGTGGGGAACATATTCCCCCGGATGATTGAGATCCTCCCGAGGTGGACACTTAACCGAATTCATCCGAGCTTTCTCTCCCAGGGTATTTCGTTGCAGCATCGAAGAGGGGCGCAGTCGGTGGAATGAATGTTTTTTTGAGTTGGGCGCATTTGACTTGCCCATTGGCGTCTGTAACAGTACGTGTAACGCAGTGGTCTGCATATTTCAACAGTGTTCAGAACGGGAAATAACGGTCTCCTGCCGTGAACGCTTACCCTTGGAGGTATCGCCATGCGCTGCTTGAGAATCTTCCGGATACTTCTCCAGCTTTTGCCTCTTGGACTGTGGTTGCAGCCTGCATGGGCGCGGGAGAAATCGGAAAATGTGGTGCTGCGTGGCAAGGCAGGCGTCGAGGCGGTTTTCGAGGTGCGCGGTGCCAATGGCCATTGGGCCGCTTACCGCGATACCCAAAGGGGCCGCCAATGGGACATCGAAGGTCCCCGCTTCAGTTTTCAGACCGAGACAGGAAATCGTGCAATCCTGTCGGAAGCCGGAATCACTCGATTCACCCGGCATGCGTCAAGCGTGGTTCTTGAGACGGATTTTTCTACTCCTCCCGTATCCGTAAAACGTATGTACTCTTTTTGCCCGGATGGCAGGACCTTGCGCATACGGACGTCGCTACGCAGCTTGGGACAACCGGTCTCGATCCGGCGGATCGGCCTGCTTGAAATTAGGGTCCCTGGCACGAAACCGAAGTTGACCGGTTCCGAGTACGTCTCCCATCCGATTTTCGGTGAAAGATTTTTTGCCGGTCTCGAGCATCCCGTGGCGACGTGCCGGGTGCGCGGCGACGCCCTCAGCTTGTCCCAGGCTTCCGATCGGACTGTGGCGAACGACTGGGTCGATTTTCCCGCCGCGGTATTCGGTTCCGCCTCCGATACGGATTTCGCTGTTGCGGGCGAGGAGGGCCTCCGTCGCGCTTTCATCCGCTACCTCGATACGGTTCGCGTCAAGCCGGCCGATATGCATGTGCACTACAACGATTGGTGGACAGCTCCCGTGCCTTCCTCGGAGGGATTTGTCATCGAGAACATTGGTAAACTAAAACGGGGACTCCACGACCTAACCGGTTTCTTTTTCGACTCCTATGCGCTTGACATGGGCTGGTCCAACGCCCATTCCGTCTGGGAAATCGATCACGACCATTTTCCAGACGGTTTCAGCACGATTCGCGATCTACTCGCGGAGTTGGGTAGCCGGCCTGGTCTCTGGGTTTCACCGAGCAGCCTTTATCCCCCTGCCCTGGACAATCGCTGGCTTGAGTCGGCCGGTTTTGAAGTAACGCCACACGCGACGTTGGGCTTGAATGCTTGCCTTGCCGTGGGCGGCAAGTACCAAACCGCCTTCAAGGAATCGGTGTTGAAACATGCGCGGCGGGCACGGTTGGGCCATGTCAAGTTCGATGGTTTTGTTCCGGGGTGCAATGTCGCCAGCCACGCCCATCCCACGGGTCACGAGTCGTATCTTCCCATTGCAGCCGGGCTCATCGAAGTGTTCGACGGCTTGCTGGAAATCAACCCCAACATGGCACTCGAGCCGACCTGCTTCGGGCAGGATGTGAGCCCGTGGTGGTTGCTGCATGTGCCCTTCATCATCGGCCCTTTTGGCGATGACAGCCCGAAAGGCCGTTGTCCCAGCCCGGAGTGGATCGAGGCGATGACTACCGCCAGGGACATCAAGAATCTCGAGGGCCGGGATGCTTTCCTGATGCCCAGCTCGGCCCTGCAGTGCTTCGACATCATCGTGCAGTGCCCCGGCCCATTCCAGAATCATGCCGTCATGGCGATCGGTCGCGGTCGCTGGTTTGTCTCCTGTTACATCAATCCCAAGTTCATGGATGCTGACGAATGGCGTTTCTTCGCTGAGCTGATAGCCTGGGCGCGGCACAACCGGGAGTTTCTCCAGGAGCCAATGCCGATTGGAGGCAAGCCTGCGGCCCGCCAGGCTTACGGTTACGCTTTCCGGCACGCGACCAGGGAACTGTTCTGTTTGCGGAACCCCTGGATGGAGGAGACCACCATCGCCCTTGGCGATTCGCCAATGCGTGCAGCTCCCCGAGAGGTCCGCATGTTGTATCCACGGCGGCAGAGAGTGGCCAATCTGAACATGGGGGAGCCGCTTCCCAACATCCACCTTGGCCCCTACGAAACGAAGTTTGTGGAGGTGATCACGAGTGACCGAAAGTCCGTGCCCAAGGTCGCCCGCCAGGTAGCCGATGCCAAGGTGTTGTTCGTCTGGAAGCCGAACCAGGTCCCGACCGTGGAGCGCTTTGTTTTCGCCGCTGAGCCGCCACCGTTTGGGCCTTCTTGGACCTGCCCCGAAGGCGATGCCAAGGAGTTGGCCATCTTTTCGGTGGCAGGCGAACTCGAAGTGCAAGGAGCCCAGACGGTGGACCTGGCTGTTTTATGCGAGGGAGAATCGATAGAGGTCGCGTTTCCCCGGTTCGAGTGGACCCTCGATGGGGCCAAATGTCCGGTAACAATCTCGAGATCGGTTGGCGCATTTTCGGCGGGCGGGTACACCAACGAGGATTGGGTCTGGCTGACCACTCCGTTGCCGGCTGGGAAACACCATGTGACTCTCCGGGTAACGGCTCCGACACGCTCTGCCTGCTTCGGCGTATTTCTCCGGGGCACGGTGGCGGCGCCCGCTTCCTCGCCGCCGTTCGGATCCGAGCCGAGCTTTCCGTTGTACCGCGCCGATTCCAGGATGTGGTCCCATGCACTGGTGCCATTGGCTGGAAGCAAGGTCTCCGAACCAACAATGGTGACGCGTCACATCGATCGCATCGACGGCGTCTACCTCGATGCCCTGGAGTGGACCGAGGCCACGACCGGCTGGCGCACGGTCCAGCGTAACCGCAGCGCCAAGGGTCAGGTCATGACCATGGGAGGGCGGACCTTCCATCGAGGAATCGGTGCCCATGCGTTATCCCGTATCGTTTGGCAGCGGCCGGCAAACTGCAAAACATTTGCCGCCACCATCGGTTGCGACCAGAAGGCCCTGGCAGGGACTGTCGTTTTCGTGGTCGAGGGGGATGGCAAGGAGCTGTACCGGAGTCCCATCCTGCGCGCCGACAGCGAGCCGGTGGAGATCCATGTTCCGATCGGCCAGGTCAAACAGCTCGCCCTGATTTTGGAAAACGGTGGCGATCGCATCAACGCCGATCTCGGCAACTGGGCCAACGCCCGTTTCTTGAAATAAGAGGACCAGTCCGTGCTGGAGATGGCTGAAGACGTACGGATCGAGCAGATGCTGCGAGTTGTGTTCGCTCGAGATACCGAACACGAACAGGTGCGGCGTGGCGCACTGGCACCACCACGACCGGCCCATCGCGCGGAGGAGGATGATCGTCGCCAGGACGATCAGGAGCGAGGCGATGAGCTCCTTGCGCCACGATTGCCGCAACGGCGGGATGGTATCGTTGGCAGGTTTGCCTACCCGCTTGGTGACGAAGGATAAGCCTTTTGGTTCTGTGTGGCACGTCCCTGGAGCCAGGACAAGAGATGATGGAAGGCGAACAGGGCTGGACCCCCTGGCGAAGGGCGTGGACTATGCGTGAACCGACCACGCCCATCGCCGGAAGCTCTAATTCAATGAAAGAGTGGACAAGTCAAGAAAATGGGTTCTCCTGTGTTTTAGACGGCGTAGCACGTAGCTCGCCAAAAAACATTGTAAC
>JAJRWS010000264.1 GCA_024276705.1 Planctomycetota bacterium
CATCATCAATATCCATGGCCTTATGTTTCTGTTGAATGCAATGGTTCCAGTCGAGTACGAGTACGAGTACGAGCAATATCACTACGGAACTGTCGAACTCTGCCAGTCCCCCGGCAAAGCCGGGGGTTTTCTTAAGGAAATTATCCGCAGCTAAATACTTAATACTCGTAACTCTCGCCCCGTAACTCGAAACTCGCGTCTCATCTTAGAGCCTATCCCAGAACCACCTACAGGCATTCCTGGCACGAAAGCTTTGGCAGGTTCTGGGATAGGCTCTCAGTCTAACGGATTCTCCATCATCGTTTCAATCGGCACGTAATCTTCATAGTCCGGGTACGATTCGAGCCAGGAGCCGAGCCACTGGACGTAGGTGATCAGAGCCAGGCCGCGTCGTGTTGGTTTGTCGGGTGCCCCATCATAAAACCAGGTATAACGGGGCATGGGGGAACCTGTCGAAACACTCTTGGGATCGAAAAAATGCACCGCGTGCCAGTCGTTGCCGCGGCGTCCTCCCTCGCGACTCAGATCGGGGCCTACCCGACGCGTGCCAAACATGACCGGCCGCTGCAGTTCGTTTTGATACTCCTGGGTTTTGGAGACCGGCCCCCAGCGGGCACTTTCATTCGAAACCGGGCGTACGAACTGGCTATGGCAATGCCAACAACCCTCGCCGATATAAATTTTACGACCAACCCTCAAAGCTTCGGCGCAATTGGCAAGGGTAGGTTCGCCAAATGCCGCTTGAAAGCTTTCCGGATAACGTACGCTGAGGTCTTCAAACTGGTAAAGGATGTTTTCGTTGACCACCTCTTCGGCCGTCTGTTCGGGCAAATCTCGATACATCAGAATCGGCACCAGGCCATTGGATAAAAACGAGAACAGGAAAAAACCCAACCCGCCAATCAGCAAGATACCCGATTTATTTTCAAACATGATAGGAAACTCGGTTCTTTCAAAGTCAGGCAGTCGCCGTTGCGGTTACGGCTTCCGTTTGAGTCACGGGACTTCGCGACAACCGCCATGTTTTCCACAGGTTCACCACAAAACAGAACTGGCCCGTAATGATGGTGAGACCCGCAAACAGACGAATCATCCAGAATGGATAGGAACCGTCCAAAGACGCATCCCAGGGCTGCAGCGAAGCCCAATAATATCCTTGAAACAGGCCGGCGAAAGTAAGGTCGAGGAACATGACCAGGATCCCACCAAACGACAACCAGTAATGCCACTCACAGAGCCGGTAGCTATACCAGGGTTGCCGCAACAGGCGGGGAAACAGGTAGGTCATCATGCCGAAAAACCACAGCGTGAAGACACCGAACATCACCAGATGCGCGTGACCAACCACCCAGTCGGTGAAATGGATCAACTTTTGAAATGTGAGAGTGACTTGCATGGCACACTGGGTGCAGGTCACGAAGTAGAGCACCATGCCCGTGTAAAACCAGCGGATGGGCAAATTGGTCACCAGAGCCCGGCCCGACCCCCACAAGGTGCCAAAAAAGTTGATGATTACGGTCGTCACGACCATCTCCACGGCGATCGTGGAGATAATCGCACCGTACTGCAGGAACATGGGAATCGGCGTGTAGAGAAAATGATGAATTCCATTGAGCGGGTAAAAGAAGGCCAACCCCCAAAAGCCGACCAGCGACAGACCATGGCTCCAAATCGGCTTCTGCAGCAAGATCGGCACAAAATAGTACATCAACCCCCAGGCCAGAGGCGTGACAAACAGCCCCACCAGGTCGTGGATGAAGAGCCCCGCGATGGCTCCGCCGCTGGTGCCCGAGACAAAATACTCAGGCAGAAAATTGCCCATCGCGTAGGTCAAAAAGGTCCAGATAAAAGCGGCCATGAAGTACCAGAGGGACACATAGAGGGGGCCTTTGCATTGCAGGATGGGCGCCAGGAAATTAACCGCAACCAGGGCCAGGCCAACCAGGGCGAGAGGATCGATCCAAACGGGCGTCTCGCCCCACTCCACCCCTTGCGCCTGCCCCAAGAGAATTCCGACGACCGTCGAGACCACAACGACTTGCCAGGCGAAAAAGATAAAATAAGACAACCGCCGATCGAGCACGGTCTTGAGAGTCAAACGGGGAATGGCCCAATGCAAGGCTCCCAGGAAACAGTTGGTGATAAAACCGTAAGCAATGGCATTGGTGTGGATCATCCGCCAACGCCCAGGGGAAAGCAGTTCCGCCGGTTCGGGATTCCACTGCACCAACTGCAAAGCCATCAGCAGGCCGCCGACAAACGAGATGCCCATGTAAACCAGAGCGACTACAAAATACCAGCAAACCAATCGCTCATCGACCAGATCTTCATGGTGTGGAAGATTTTGTGTGTCGTTGGCTGCGGATTCCGGCGACGTATTCATCATGGAGGTGTTCCTCAATTCACCGAATCAGTCGGTGATTCTTGTCGGGGAGTAAACCGACCCAGTGGGTACAACACGGCCAAGGTCCAGCCAAAGACCAGGTGGGTCAGCGCGGCGACCTGCCACGGCACGAGCTTCACGATATAATTTTTTGGTGACATGTCCTCCACCAACAGCGGTTGCAGCCAGGACAAGAAGCCATAGTAATTGACCACCCATATCAAGATCGACACGATACTGGCAATGAGCAGACGTTTGCCAAGCGACCCGCGATCGGCCCAGCGAGCCAACACCAGATAGACGGGAACCCCCAGTAGCATGCCCGTGCCGAAATAGAGGCAACAACCCACGGCCAATGCCAGGCCGCTTTCCATCTCCAAGGCCTGGTCACCCAACGGAAAAGTCAGGTAGACTCGAATAAGCTCCAGAGGATGCTTGCCCGCCAATGCCGATCCCACCACGTTCAGCAGCAGACTCGACATCGCCCCGAACAGCCCCAGCAACATGCCAACCATGGCGTAATAAGTGGCGTAGTAGCCTGTCGGCTGGAACATCACCACCGGCGTGGCTCCGGACAACTCGGCTTCCAGCTGGCGTGCCTGCTGCCGAAGTTTGGCCAGTTCTTTTTTCTTGGCTTCAATATTCATCTTGAGGGCGCTCCGTGAGCACTGACTGCGGCTGGAAGACTAAGCTGCACGATCATCGCTTGGCTGGGCATCGTTCGGCCCGGCATCGGTTTCCTCGGGGGTATCGGTTTCATCGGGGATTGCCGGTTCCGCAGGGGGTACCGACGGTTCAGAACTCTCCGTATCCGCGGAAACCTCGGCTGGATCACCCTGGGACGACCCATCCGGTTTCGATTCGACACCGGCAGTGCTCTGGGTGGCTGTTTCCATCAAGGCCTGGCCGCGGCGCCGGCGTTCGCCGGTATCCTTGATAAAATGAACCAATCGCCAGATTGCATCGGGGTCTTCTTGAAATGTCTTGCCAAACGCTGGCATCGGGGTGCCATTGATGCCTGAGTAGATACGGCGGTAGATATCAATTGGGCGTCCCCCCCCATGGAACATGCCGGAAGTTAGATCCGCCGCGGCCGCTTTATGCCCCCAAGCATCCTGGCCCACTTCCACATTACCGATCGAACCGCCACGCCCATTGTTGCCATGGCAGCGACTGCAAGCCTTTTTCAAGAAAATCTCGTGCCCCTCGGCAATGGTCTCAGGCGTCATTTCGGGCATCTTGCTGACTGGCATAACCTGCTGCCTCTGGGCGGTCTCCCACTGGGCCACGATTTCGCCAACGATCTCCTCGACAAATTCCGGATCGACTTCCTCTTCCTCTTCCGCCAGCGATACCAACTGGCTTTCCAACTGCCCCCGCCTGGCAAGCAAGATCACGTAATCAGCAACCGCTTCCAAATCCTCTTTGGATAGTTCTTGAAACGATGGCATGGAAGTACCGGTCACGCCACGTTTCAAGGTATGCACAATATCCGGTCGCCGTGGCATGGAACCATAGGGGGTCGTCGTAAATTTAAAAATCCCCTGGCGATAATCACGTGGGCGCGGATTCATGTACTGGGCGACCGGACCGTTACCATCGCCGGTGACCCCGTGACATGGCTTGCAGCGACGCATGAAAACTTGCCCGCCACGCACCAGGTGCGTCTTTTCGATTTGATCGTTTCCCAGCATTTTGGCAGCAGAAGGAGTGCCACAACGGATTTCCAGTTGCTCAACAATCTGTTTTTGCAAGTCTTTCCAGAGCTTCAATTCCTCAGGATCGACCTCCTCGTCGGCTTCAACATTTTCCAGTTCGGCGGTCAGGGCCAACACCTCTGCACTGGACACAAATCGGGGAGCTGTTTCCCGCTGGCAACCGGACAAGGCAACACCGAGAAGGATCAGCCATAATCGAACCGGCACAATACATGGCATGTTCTTACAGGGGCTGTTCTTTGACAACTTTTTTATCCACCTTCCGTGCATTCGGTAACAAGGGGCAATCGATAGCAAGGGGTTGTTCCTGTCCGCAGGCTTGACCAGACACTCATCGCGATCATCAGGAAAAGAAACTTTGAGTAGAAAAGAAAATCGGGCCGATTCACGGCAAACAGTTTGCACAATAGTGAAGGATGGGTAGCGAAAGTTCAAGGGGGGGATGGGGCAATTTTTTAGCCATTGCACACGAAACGTGCCGCTTGCTCTACTAAGACCGGGCTGGTAGGGTTAACCTATTGCACAGACAGTGCTTACACGTTTTCGACCATAGTTTTTCGAAGAATTTGTTCGCATCCCATGGCGACCATCTGTAATATACAAGCCTATGGTTCCATTTCCGCTGTCGGTTCAGCCGGGAATTTCGCGAACGTTTCCAAAGATCCAGTCCTATATACGAGATACTTACGATGCGAAACATGATAGCCAAACCCCTGACCTGTTGTCGCCTGACAACAATAATCCTCCAAACCTTGGCAATGCTTCTTATGGTCACGAGTTCACCCATGTGGCTGTTCGCTGCGGATGCCCCGACCCAAATGAAAAATCTGCCAGTGGATAAACAGCCTGGCTTTGTCAGCGCAGAGTTCATCTTTACTGAGGCTCCCTTTGCTTCCTGCCACGCCTCAACCCTCGCCCAAGTGCCAACCGGACTGGTTGCGGCCTGGTTTGGTGGCAGCGATGAAGGAGAGCCTGATGTGGGAATCTGGGTAAGCCGACAGCCTGACGGCCAATGGACCGCTCCAGTGGAGGTGGCAAGCGGCATTCAATATACAAGCGCGACAGGGGTACACCGGCACCCTTGCTGGAATCCCGTTCTTTATTACGCCAGCACGAGGGATTCCCGAACTGGCACCCTGCTGCTGTTTTACAAAGTTGGCCCGAATCCCGAAAAATGGTGGGGCATGCTAACCACATCCATCGATGGGGGGAAAACGTGGGACCAACCTAGACGGCTTCCCGAAGGGATCGACGGCCCAGTCAAGAATAAGCCGATCGCATTGCCGGGCGGAGACCTTCTCTGTGGATCGAGTACGGAATACGACGGCTGGCGAGTTCATTTGGAACGAACCGCCGATCTGGGGAAAACGTGGCGACGGATCGGGCCCCTCCACGGCAAGAAAATATCGGGGCGGGAAAACGAAGGAATCCAACCCTCCATCCTGACCTACCCCGACGGACGCCTGCAATTGCTCTGCCGCAATCATCGTGGTAATGGCCAGATCCTGGAAGCATGGTCGCAAGATGAAGGGGCAACCTGGTCCAAGTTGAGCGAAACCGTGCTGCCCAACCCCAACTCGGGCACCGATGCCGTCACCCTGGCCGATGGCAGGCAGCTGCTGGTCTACAACCATACCCACCGCGGCCTTTCCTTCCCCAGTGGCCGCAACATGCTCAACGTCGCAATCAGCACCGATGGCAGCCATTGGCAAGCGGCCCTGCTACTGGAACGACAACCGGGCGAATACTCCTATCCGGCTGTCATTCAGACGACCGATGGTCTGGTCCACATTACCTACACATGGCAGCGGAAAAAAATCCGACACGTGGTGGTCGATCCAGCCCGTTTGAAACCTGTGGCCATGCCCGAGGGCCAATGGCCTCAAGAAGAACAAGGAGTCATTGGACTGAAATAAAGCGGCCTGACACCCTCAATCCTGAACCCTGACACCTGGCAATTGTAAATTTTCAATTGTTAATTTTCAATTTTCAATTAGATAGTATCCTGAACCCTTTTTCCCTGCCTGAACCCTTTTTCCCTGCCTGAACCCTTTTTCCCTGACACCCGACACCTGACACCCGACACCTGACACCCGACACCCGACACCTGAGCCCCGACACCTGACACCCTATGAACCTCAACAAACCCTTGCGGGGCATCATCCCGCCCATGGTGACGCCTCTGCTAGACGATAACACCCTGGACATCGCTGGCCTGGAACGCCTGGTCGAGCATCTCCTGGCCGGTGGCGTGCATGGGATTTTCATTCTGGGCACGACCGGCGAAGGCCCAAGCCTGAGTCGGTCCCTGCAGCAGCAGACGATCGAGGCGGCTGTCAGCCAGGTGTCCGGGCGTGTCCCCGTTCTGGTGGGCATCACCGACACCTCCGTCGTCGAATCGTACTCTCTGGCACGATTTGCTGCGGACGCTGGCGCCAATGCCGTGGTGAGCAGCGCTCCTCACTACTTTCGAATCGCTCAGCCTGAACTGCTTAACTATTTCGAGCAACTGGTGAAAAACCTTCCCCTGCCACTGGTATTGTACAACATGCCCACGCTGACCAAGGTGAACTTCGAGCCCGAAACGGTTGCCCGAATACTTTCTTGGGAAAATGTGATTGGCATCAAAGACAGCTCGGGAGATCTGGAGTATGCCACTCGGTTGCTCCGACTGATTCAGGAACGTCCCGACTGGACCCTGATGACCGGTCCGGAGGAACTTCTGGCCGATGCTTTGCGAGCAGGCGTCATGGGCGGCGTTTGCGGAGGGGCCAACCTGTTTCCGCGACTCTATGTCGATTTGTATGAGGCGGACCAGCGGAACGATCTGCAACAAGTTCGCTCGCTACATGAGGATGTCCTGCAGATCAGCCAATTGTTATATTCGATCGGTCGGCACGGGTCAGCCGTCATCAAAGGAATCAAGTGCGGCCTCTCCTGCCTGGAGATTTGCAACGACCACATGGCTCCCCCCTTGCATAGCTTTCAGAAACCGGAGCGGCGAATCGTACGGCAACGTCTGGAACAAATCAGCCATTTGCAGGCCCATGGGATTCAATCCGTTATGGCAGGTTATACAAATCGCAGTAGTTCCAAGAATGGCCGATGAAGCCGACCCGGAGAACATGCTAACAGTTAAAAACGCCGACTCCCGGGCGGCTTATCGTCCTGGCCCACAAACGGCGCAGAGGCAATTTAGAAGTACCGGATCACGGATAGCGAATGAATACAACCGAAACGAAGAAGTTGGCCCTTGGCTTGGATTTTGGCACCGAATCGGTGCGTGCCTTGCTGGTCGACCTGGATGGCCATGAACAGGCTTCGGCCGTTGCCTCGTATGCCCATGGCCAGATCACGGAAACTTTGCCGGGGACAGGCGAACGGCTACCGCCGAATTTCGCCTTTCAGCATCCGCAAGACTGGCTCGATAGCTCGGCACAGGCCGTTCGCGATGCGGTCAACCAGGTTGGGTCAGACGGTGGCAAAACGGTCCTCAGTATTGGCGTCGATTTCACCAGTTGCACCATGCTGCCGACGCTGCGTGACGGCACTCCTCTGTGCCAACTCGATGAATTTGCCGGCGAGAAATTCGCCTGGCCGAAATTGTGGAAGCATCATGGGGCCGAGAAGCAAACCGAACGGATCAATGCGCTGGCCCACGAGCGGCAGGAACCATGGCTGGCTCGCTACGGGGGAATCATTGGCCTGGAATGGTTTTTCCCAAAAGTCCTGGAAACTTTGGAAGCCGCGCCCGCCGTCTACGATGCGACCGAAGTCTGGCTGGAAGCAGGTGATTGGTATGTTTGGCAGCTGGTGGGCGGCAGTGCCGATCGGCTCCCCCGCTCGACCTGCCAGGCGGGCTACAAGGCGATGTGGCATGGGGCCGAGGGCTACCCTTCCACCGAATTCTTTGCGTCTCTCCATCCCCGGCTGGCTGACGTGGTTGCCAGCAAAATGCCGGGCCGCATGCTGGCTCCCGGTGTTGCCGCCGGCTCTTTGTGCAGGGCGTTAGCGGATCGTCTTGGCCTGCCAGTGGGCCTGCCCGTCAGCGCAGCGACTATCGACGCACATGCGGGCGTACCGGGCGCGGGTGCCGCGGACCCAGGAACCCTTGTCATGGTGATGGGAACCAGCAGTTGCCACATGCTCAACGCCCACGAGGAACGAGCCGTCCCAGGCGTGGCCGGCGTGGTCGAAGGGGGCATTCTGCCTGGAATGTACGGTTACGAAACGGGGCAGGCAGCGGTAGGCGATGCGTTTGACTGGCTGCGACGCATGGTCGGCGCGGAAGACTTCGAGCAACTCACCGAGCAGGCAGCCCATTTGCCGCCTGGAGCCGACG
>JAJRWS010000265.1 GCA_024276705.1 Planctomycetota bacterium
AGCCTTCGATCACCGCTTGCAACTCCATCGGATTGTTGGTCGTCTGCGGCTGGCCGCCAGATCCTTCGAGCTGTTTGCCTGTGGCCGGATGCCGAAGCAGATATGCCCAGCCCCCCGGCCCCGGATTGCCGCTGCAACCGCCGTCGGTAAATAAGTGGACTTCAGAAGATGTAGACATGGACGTTGGGTGTCGGGTGTCGGGATCGAGGAATTTATGATTTCTGATTGATGATTTATGATTGATGAACATAAGGATTTGCTCCGCCTGCCACTGAGCAATCATAAATCTTTCACTCCCACGGGAATCTCCGCCCGTGGTTTGGTCATTTGGCGCAGCTCTTCTTCCAGGGCCGACTTCATGTGGGATTGTTCGCTCAGCTGCCAGGGCAAGTGGACGGTAAAGCGGCTGCCGTTGCCCAACTCGCTTTCCAACAGGATGTCGCCGCCGAGAAGCCGGCAAATCTCCCGGACGATCGACAGCCCCAGGCCAGTCCCCGAGTATTCGCGCGTCATCGCATCGCCGCCGGGCAACACGGTTGTCCCCTGGCGAAATTTTTCGAACACCAATATCTGTTCCGACTCGTTGATGCCCACGCCCGTGTCGGCGACCGACAGACGCAAGTCGCCGCGCTGGTCGCGCCATGCCCGCACGTCGATCCGGCCCCCGTCCGGCGTAAATTTGATCGCGTTGGAGAGCAAGTTGTTGAGGATCTGCTCGATTTTTCCCTGATCCTGCAATACGAGGGGCAAGCCGGGTGCGATCTCGCAGACCAGATCGATGTTTTTCCGCTCGCTCAACGGCCGGGCCATGTCGCACTGGGCCGCCACCACGACGCCTATGTCGAATTGGCCCAGCCGAAGTTCCATCTTGCCACTTTCGATTTTGGCCAAATCGAGAATGTCGTTGATCATCTCCAATAACTGGTTGCCCGACCGCTGGATGTTGCTGGCGTAACGTTTTTGCTTGTCGTCCAATTTGTCGATGCTGCCCAGCAGGTCGCTGAAGCCGATGATACTGTTCAAGGGGGTGCGCAACTCGTGGCTCACGGTGGCCAGAAAATCGCTTTTCAACTGGTTCATCTCGAACAGCCGCATGTTCGTCTGGGCCAATTCGTCCAGCTTGCCATCCAGCTCATTGTTCACGTCGCGCAACTCTTCCTGCTGCAGCAGCAACTGCCGCAACATCCGGTTGAAGGCGGCCGCGAGCTGCTCGAACTCATCGCCCGTCTGGATCACCGCCCGCTGCTCCACATCGCCCCGACGGACCGCCTCGCTCACGTCCCGGAGATGGCGAATCGGTTTGACGATCACATAGCGAACGATGACGTAGAGGGCCACCATCGAAAGAAAAACGGCGGCGATGGCGGCCACCCACAAGAAGGCCCAGTTGCGATTCTGTGCGTCCTGTGACTCCTTGGTGCTATACGCTACATGCACCACCCCCAATAAATCGCCGACTTGCACATGACGGCGCCGGTACGGTTTGGTCTTGATCTGGTGACATGAGATGCAAAACTGTTTGGCGTATACAGCCTCATAATATTCATAAACCTGGCTGCTCTCCTCGGTAGACTCTCTGACAGCATCTGCCGACTGGCTGTTCGTGCCAATTTTTCCACGAATCACCCTTTCCGCCCACTGCGTAGGCAACCGGTCGATATCGTCATCATTGATTAATTTTTCGCCGACTCGTTCCCATTTCACCATGAGCTGCCACTGAAACTCATCGATCGGCTCCTGGACTCCTTGCGGATTCTTCGGCAGCAGCATATCCCAACTAAATTTACCTTTGCGCAACTGATCGGCGGTATCCTGATCGATCCCTCGCATCAAGGGATTTTTTTCCTGCTCGGCAAAATGTGCTTCCAGCAACGCCGCGTTGGCCAGCGCCTCGCCGGTAAAACGATTTTGATCGAAGACAATCTCGTTGGTTTTCTTGCCGTACAACCAGAAACTACCGGCAATAAAAATCAGCAGGCAAGTGCCGAACAACAGCCGACACTTACGTTCCAGATTGGTCTCGCCCAACGTGCGTTTGAAAGTGCGGTAGCTCATGGAGTTACATCATATCCCACGGATCGATATCGACAACACAGATCACGTCGCGGGGCACCTTGAACTTCTCCATGGTCCGGCGGACCAGTTGCTGCAGGAAGGTGATTGCCGCTGCTTGCAACTGCAATTGGAAGCGGTATTGGCCGCGCAATTTGGCAATCGGCGCTTCGCCAGGGCCCAGAATACGGACCGGTTCAGCCTCCACCACCTCTTGCCGGAGCCGATCCGCCAGCTCGGTGGCCGCCTGCCGGGCCGCCGCTTCCTGCACGCCACGGACCACCAGACGAGCCATCGCTCCGTAGGGCGGATAGCCCATTTGCTGGCGCTCGGCCAATTCCAATTCGACGAAACCGGGATAGTCGTGCCGCACCGCGGCGGCTATCGCCGGGTGCTCCGGGCTCAAAGTCTGAACCAGAACACGGCCCCCTTGCTTCCCCCGGCCGGTGCGACCCGCCACCTGGGCCACCAACTGGAACGTCCGTTCCGCCGCCCGAAAGTCCGGCAGGTGCAAAGCCGTGTCGGCATTGATCACACCGACCAGCGTCACGTTAGGGAAATCGAGCCCTTTGGCGATCATTTGGGTGCCGAGCAGAATATCGATTTCACCCCGTCGAAACGGCTCCAGTACCTGCTCATGGCTGCCCCGCGTGCGCATGGTGTCGGTGTCCATCCGAGCCACCACGTGGTCGGGAAAACGGGCCCGAACTTCGGCTTCCAATTTTTGCGTGCCGAGGCCGCCGTAACGGATGGCCGACGACCGGCAATCGGGACAAACCGTGGGTGGCGACTCCTGATGGTCGCAACAGTGGCAAAGCATGACGTTTTGCTGACGGTGAAACGTGAGCGATATCTGGCAATCGGGACACTCGATCGTCAAACCACAGGCCGGGCACTGAACGTGCGTGGAGAATCCGCGCCGGTTGAGCAGCAGGATGACTTGCCCGCCATCCCGCAGCGAGGCGGTGATGGCCTGTTGCAAGGGCCGGCTGATACCGCCCCGGCTGGCCCGCGACTGGGCCGGATCGCGCAGGTCGACGGTCGCCGCTGCGGGCAACGGCAGCCCCAACACGCGCCGGGTTAACGAGACTCGCTGGTACTGGCCCGCAAGGGCCCGATGCCAGCTTTCCAGCGACGGCGTGGCGCTACCGAGCACCAGCGGAATCCGTTCGGCCAGGGCGCGCTGCCAGGCCACATCCCGGGCATGGTAACGGGGGGCCGAGTCTTGCTTGAAGGTCGATTCATGCTCCTCGTCCAGGACGATCAGGCCCAAATGGGGCGTGGGGGCAAACACGGCGCTGCGGGCTCCGACGATCACCTGAACCTGGCCCCGAACAATGCGGCGCCAATGGTGATGACGTTCGACGTGCGTCAGGTGGCTGTGCAGCACGGCAACCGAATCGAAACGGGCTTCGAACCGGCGTACCGTTTGCGGGGTGAGGCTGATCTCCGGCACCAGCACGATCGCCTGCCGGCCAAACTGACGCAGTGCTCGATCGCCTGGATGTAGATTTCCGTCTTGCCGCTACCGGTCACCCCGTGCACCAGAATGCCTCGCGCTTCGCTGGCTTCCAGCGCCTGCCGGATGGAGTCGAGAGCCACCCGCTGCTCGGCATTAAGCTCCAAGGGCGCCTGCCGGGCAACAGATTTTGCTTCGGGGCGGGTCGTGGCCCTGCGCACTGAGGCCGACGTGACCAAGCCTTTTTTGAGCAGGCCGCGTATCGGCGCCTCGGTACAACCTGCCTCCAGGGCCAACTGCCCGGCCGTCAGGGGCTGGCGGCTGGCGGCCAGGATTTCCAACGCGCGGCGCTGTTTCACCGGCAGCTTCTGGCTTGCCACTCGCACATCCTCGGGCACCCGCAGCACGGTGACCTGACGCGTGCCGGCCCGGCCACGGACACCGGCTGGCACGACCGTCTCCAGCACCTGCCCCCAGGGACAGAGATAATAATCGGCCATCCAGCGAGTCAGCCGCAGCATGGCCGGAGTGAGGAGGCTCACATGGTCGACCACCCCGGCTACCTGCTTGAGCCGTCCGGGGTCGACCTGGCGGGTTTCCAGTTGCACGCAGTAGCCGACCGCGGTCCGATTTCCCCGGCCAAATGGGACCTGCACGCGCCGCCCCGGTTCCAGGCACTGCTCGGCCCGGTCCGAGTCGCAAAAAGCCTCCGGCACCAGGTAGTCGTAAGCCCGGTCGGGCCCCGAACTGAGCACCACCGAAGCAACCAGACGCTGCTCCCGCGCATCGAGCTCCCATTCGGGCGTCGAAGTGTCAAAAAGGCTCTGCTGGTGGGACATTTAAATGCGGAATTCGGATTGCGGATTGCGGAATGTAAGGGATTGCGGAATGTAAGGGATTGCGGAATTCGGATTGCGGATTGCGGAATGTAAGGGGTTGCGGGTTGCGGAATGTAAGGGGTTGCGGAATGTAAGGGGTTGCGGAATTCGGGTTGCGGAATGTAAGGACTGGGTATTGAGGGAATGGTATCGTACTATTGAAATGTCCCTATGGATAGCAATTTCCCCCATTCCATAATTCCGCAATCCGAATTCCGAATTTCATTCATGCGTCTAGGTATCTTTGGTGGTAGCTTTGATCCGGTCCATCGGGGACACCTGAAATTGGCGGCCTGCTGCCAGGACCAGGCGGCCCTCGACCAGGTTTGGTTCACCCCGGCCGCCACCCAGCCGCTCAAACAACATGGCCCGCGTGCCTGCAACCGGGATCGCGAAGCAATGCTCCGTTTAGCGCTTGCCGGCCAGCCCCAATGGCGTCTCTGCCGGCAGGAAACCGAGCGCGGAGGCGTAAGCTACACCGTCGACACCTTGCAGGCCATTGGCGAAGAATGGCCCGAAGCGGCAATGTTTTTTCTGATGGGGGCCGACACTTTGCAGCAATTGCCCCATTGGAAAAGTCTCCCGTTGGTCTGCCAGCTTGCCACGCCGCTGGTCGTCCGCCGCGCGGGCGAGCCAGAACCCGATTTCTCGATCCTGGCCCCCTGGCTCGACCCCAAACGAATCGGGGAAATCGAGCGGCAACAAATCGAAATGCCCGGCCTGCCGATCAGCAGCAGCCAGATCCGCCAGCTAGTAGCCCAAGGCAGCAATCTGGAAGCATTGGTTCCCACGAATGTCGCCCAGTACATCGCCGAGCACGGGCTGTATCGGTAAGGGTCGGGTATCGGGTATCGGGTGTCAGGTGTCGGGTGTCGGGTGTCGGGTATCAGGTATCAGGTATCAGGGATCAGGTGTCAGGTGTCAGGAAAGAAGAGAGTAGAGTAGAGCGCAGAAGAGCGAGAAAGGGCATGGCTATTGCTGCTGGCTCTCCTTTCTACTTTCTCCCTTCTCCTGCTCTCGGCCGAAGGCCGCCGGATGGCGGGATGGAAAAAATGTCCCCTCTCCCCCGCAATAGGGGCGTGTGAAACGTCGCTATGGGTTCGATGCTCCCGCCCCTATTGTGGGGGAGAGGGTTAGGGTGAGGGGGCTGAAGCGGGTACCAGGGTCGGAATATTTACAGTCTCTATCCCCCTTCACGCCTGAGTTGCCCGTCTTTGCTCCACCGGCTCTTGTTCCGCACTGCGAAGTTCCCCATCTCCCGGATCCGGGCAAGTGGGCTCCAAACCTGGCTGGAACGCTTTGCCGATGGCATGAATCTCGAAACCTTGGGCAATCAGCGCGCGGTGATCGAGCAGGTTGCGGCCATCGAACAGAAACGCGGGCCGCTGCATCGAGTCATGAATCGCCTCGTAGTCGAGCTCCCTGAACTCGTCCCATTCGGTCATAACGGCAATCGCATGGGCCTGGCGGGCAGCTTCTTGAGCCGAACCGCAAATCGTCACGTTCTCGTCAATCAGCTTTTCATGGTAAGTGCTCAGATGGTCCGTGTCGCTGGTGCATGCCTGCCGCAAGTCGTGGAGAATCTGCTTCCCGGGAACCTTGGGATCGTAGATCGCCAGACTGGCATGCTCCTCCAAGAGACTGCGGCAAACGGAGATGGCACTCGACTCGCGCGTGTCGTTGGTATCTTTCTTGAATGCAAAACCCCAAATGGCAATTCGCTTTCCCGAAACCGTATTGAACATCGTCCGGACCATGTGGCTGGCGAAACGGTACCGTTGCCAATCGTTCATTTTGACCACCTGCTCCCAATACTGGGCCACTTCGGGCAGGCCAAAATGCTCACATAAGTAGACCAGATTCAATATATCCTTTTTGAAGCAGGAGCCCCCAAACCCGATCGATGCCTTGAGGAACCCGGGGCCAATCCGGGTGTCGGCGCCGATCGCCCGGGCCACTTCATCGACATCCGCGCCGGTCGCTTCGCACAAGGCGGAAATCGAATTGATCGACGAAACACGCTGGGCCAGGAAGGCGTTGGCAGTAAGCTTGCTCAGCTCGCTGCTCCACAAGTTGGTAGTCAGGATCTTTTCACGGGGCACCCAATGGGCGTAGATGGCAACCAACGCATCGATCGCAGTTTGCGACTGACCACCAATTAAGACGCGATCGGGATCGAGCAAGTCTTTGATCGCGGTCCCCTCGGCCAGGAATTCGGGATTGGACAACACGTCGAAGGTTGCCCGGTGCTCGGCCGAGCCGAGGATGCGCCGGATCGCCTCGGCCGTCCGGACCGGCAAGGTCGATTTTTCCACAACGATCTTATGGCCCTGGGAGACTTCGGCAATTTTTCGGGCGCACAGTTCGACATATTGCAGGTTGGCCGCCCGGCCCTTGCCGATGCCAAAGGTCTTGGTGGGCGTATTGACCGAGACAAAAATAATGTCCGCCGCCCGGATCGCATCGTCAACCTGGGTCGAGAAAGTCAGGTTTCGGCCCCGTGCTTCCTTGACGACTTCGTCCAGGCCCGGTTCGTAAATGGGCAGGGAGTCCGAGTTCCAGGCGTCGATACGCTGTGGATTGATGTCGACGACCGTCACCTGGATGTCTGGACACTGCTTGGCGATCATCGCCATCGTAGGCCCCCCGACGTAGCCGGCGCCGATACAGCAAATATTTTTGAGTGCTTTCACTTGGAGGGGTAAAGGTTGAAGTGTGGAGAGGAATGTGAATACGCACGGCAACGGCACGGAAGCCATGCGTGGACCGATTCTACAATCATAGCATTCAAAATGTTCCCTTGGCCATATCGATACGGGCGAATCGATGGCAATTTGGCCCCAAAACCGTGATCGCTAAGGATCGTTCGAGAAATAACTGGTATGTTTCCAGGCCCCTCACCCTGCCCTCTCCCCAAAGGGGCGAGGGACATCGGACAGTTATTTCTCGAACGATCCTAACCGTGATCTGGGCAGCCGAAAACAGGTGTTCGTTGTGCATCGCCACTTTTCTCGCAGTACAAGGTGCGAAGCGCAAGCGAGTGAGTCACGTACCACCGGCAGAGCCGGTGGCTTGAGGAAGGCCCCTAAAAGGGGCCGTAGATCAACCATTGTTGCCCACACCTATCGAAATCGAAATCTACGATTACGATTTCGAGCACCATTTTCGCGGAACGGCGGAGCCTAATGAATTCTCACCAGCAGAGCTGGTGGTTTACGGACAGGAAGTTAGTCATAAACCGTTCACTCGCTGGCGCTTCGGGCTTGTATTTCGTATGCTTCCACGTAAAAGTGGTGCTGTCCAACTATTATATAATGCTACAATCGAATCG
>JAJRWS010000011.1 GCA_024276705.1 Planctomycetota bacterium
CCCTCGGTTTTTTACACCGCATTTCAACCAACGACTGACTGGATTGCCAACGAAGTGACGTACAACAATCCGAGCAGCGTGGCCACTGGCTGGGACGGTAGCGGCGGAGGGATTACTACTGCCCTTGGCGCTGCTTTGGGGAATGGTCAGCAAATGTCCGTACTAGGTCCGAACACGGTCTATTCATTCATTAATCCTGGCGATATTAATGATTGGGCTGACGGTACCAAGGTCAGTGGTGTTATCGTTGGCCGAACCCTCGGGGGGGGCGGTGCAGCATACGCAACGCTCGAAAACTCCGTGGCTTCAGCACCACTATTGACGATCGATTTCACTCCAATTCCTGAACCATCGAGCATAGTGCTCCTTGGAATAATGGGAGCGTCTGTCTTGATTCGATTTGTACGGAAGCGAATGTAACCGGGAGAAGAACGGCTGCGCGGTGATGGGGCAGCGGGGGGGCTTCTTGTTCCCTCGTTATCGCCGCTTATTTTGGGCGCGAGGATTTTGCCTGGGATTCTCAATTCGGTCTGGAGATCCCCAGGCAGTAGTTTATCCCTTATTGACGTTTTTTCAGTGGCAATTCCATTGTCGGTAAGTTACAGAACATGGCTACGAAATTACCAGGCATAGGGCGAGGGCGACGTAAATTCCTTCGTCATTCGACTGCGATTGCGGTCGGTGCGCTTGTCCCATATTGGTTTTCCACGTCTCAGGTGGTCGCAGAAAAAAGTTGTGCCAAGCTGGACCGACTTCGTTTGGGCGCCATCGGCGTTGGCGGGCGGGGTACCGTGATCGCCGGTCAGGCTCAGTCGTTTGCCGACCTCATAGCAATTTGCGACGTAGACTCCAGTCACGCTGAGCGCGCGCAATATAAACTCTCTAATGGAAAAGCAAAGATTTGTTATGAAGACTATCGGTATCTCTTGGATCGACAGGATATCGATGTGGTAACGATCGGCACGCGTGACCATTGGCATGCCAAGATTGCCATCGAGGCAATGCAGGCTGACAAGGATGTCTATTGTGAAAAACCGATGACGCTTACCATCGAAGAAGGGCGTCAGATTGCCCAGGTTGTCAAGCAAACTGGCCGCGTCATGCAAGTCGGTACCCAGCAACGCAGCGGCGAATACGGCGGACAGTTTTTGACGGCGGTCGCGATGGTTCGCGCAGGACGCATCGGTAAGGTACACCGTGTGACGGTCGGCCTGAGCTCGCCTCCCCAGGGTGGCCCGTTTTCCACGCGACCGGTCCCGACTTGCTTGAACTGGGACATGTGGCTTGGCCAGGCCCCGTGGGTTGACTATTGTCCCGAGCGGTGCGGCCCTGGTGCGCGCTGGTGGTACGAATATGCGGGTGGCCAGATCACCAACTGGGGAGCGCATCATGTCGATATTGGCCAATGGGCGATCGGAATGGAGCAGAGCGGGCCGACTGCGATCGCCGGAACGGCGACCCATCCGAACATCCCGAATGGGTACAACACAGCCACGGCGTTTGATATTCAATGCCGGTTTGCCAACGGTGTGGAGCTGGTGATCGGTGATAACTTTGAGCACGGTATTCTATTTGAAGGAGAGGCCGGACGGTTTTTCGTCAATCGAGGAAAAATCGTAGGCAAGCCCGTGGAGCAACTGCACGATCGGCCGTTGCCGGAAGACACGATTTCCCGACTGTACCGCGGTCGGCAGCCAGGCAGCCACATGCGCAATTTCTTTGAATGTGTTCGATCTCGTGAACAACCAATTTCCGATGTTTTCACCCATCACCGTACGATGACCACGTTGCACCTGGCAAATATTTGCATCCGATTGGGACGCGAGATTACCTGGGATCCCGAGACCGAGCAAATTCTGGGCGACGACGAGGCCAATTGCATGCAGCATCGCCATCAGCGGAAAGGGTACGAAATTGTTGTCTAGCTTGGTTTCATGGCAAACCGAACTCCTACCAAACCACGATTCATCGGTCGCCGGCCCTCCTGAGCAATATCCCCTACTATTAAGAGAAACTTTGTCATAGTGAACCATCCAACGCACGCACGGTCTCACCAGGGTTTTACCCTGGTTGAACTTTTGGTCGTCATCGCAATCATTGGCGTATTGGTGGCGTTGTTCTTGCCAGCGGTGCAAGCAGCTCGAGAGTCGGCACGGCGGATACAGTGTAGCAATAACCTAAAACAACTGGGGCTGGCTCTGCAAAACTATGAAAGCACTCACACGATGTTCCCGCCTGGCAGCACTGGGCACCAGCGGCATGGCCTGTTCTCAAAGATTCTTCCCTATCTGGAGGAAACTGCAATCTACGGCCAAGTGGACTTCCAAGGAGATTCACTTGCCGATCCAAACCGTTACACAGTAATCTCCGCCTACGTCTGTCCCAGTTATCCATATCCTTCTGTAGCCGAAGCAGGCACCCTTCCATATTTCTGGTTAGAAGGGGCCTATACAACTTATCAGGGAGTTGGCGGCGTCAATCCTGACGCTTCAGGAGCTACAACAGTGGAACCAGGAGTCGTGATGAGTGGGGAGGGGGTAACGATTTATCTCTCCGCTGCCGGCGATCTTCCGGACAACGGTTTATTTGCATGGAGATCGCAACGCCGAATATCTCAGGTCGAGGATGGACTAAGCAATAGTTTTGCCATTGGAGAATTCGTCCACTGTAATGGTTTCGGCACATTATGCAGCGATCCACCTGGCAATGTTCGTCCCTGGGTGTTTGGAGGAACAGGTGAGATTAATAACAGTCCAGGCAGTTATGCCTTTAAAATTGCGGAACATCCTCCCAACAGTAACATAGATCGTGGCTTTGGCGTCGGGTTTAATCATTTGCCGATGGGTAGCTTTCATCCAGGAATCACCCAGTTCGTGTTTGCTGATGGGAGTGTCCATTCAATCATCGATAATATCGATTTCATCGTCTATCAAGCCTTAGCAACTATTGATGGAGGAGAGGTGCTCGATGACTATTGATAGCCTTTTTTCTAACGGCAACAAGTTGATGACCGTGGTCTTGTGTAGCGCACTGCCGGTATTGGCAGGTTGCGACTCAGGGCCAGAGATGGTGCCAATTCATGGCCAGGTATTATATCGAGACAAGCCGCTCACCTTCGGTGCCGTCATGTTGCAGTCATCCCGCGGGCAACCGGCCAGTGGCATCATCCAACCGGACGGAACCTTTGTACTGTCAACTTTTGAATCGGAAGACGGGGCTGTGGTAGGGAAGCAAAAGGTGCGCATTACCTGTTACGAATCTCAGCGGTCCGGTTCCCAGAAACAGCTGTCAGCAAAACGTGCTGAACCGATGGGACTAGGGACTTCCTTAATTCCGAGAAAATATACCAGCTATGCCTCTAGTGGCCTGGTTGTCGACATTGAGCCTGGGCGCGCGGAGCCATTACTATTTCATTTGGAAGACAATTAAAATTTTGCAACCCACGCCAAAATTTTTTCAAGAGCAAACATGTTCTACAATTTTGCCCAACTATTTGTGAAGAAGAAGGACCTTATCCGAGCTGCTTACTCGCAGCCAGCAAAAAAGGAGGCTTCGCGACGGTTGTCGATGGAAATATTAGAGGATCGCATGCTCTTGAGTGGTGAGGCGTGGTGGGTCGATGGGAATGTGACATCCAGTGGAAATGGAACTAGTTTGAGCACTCCTTTCAAAACGATCCAAGAGGCGGCTATCGCCGCTCAAGCGGGAGATACGGTCAATATTCGGGGCGGAACTTATCGCGAAACCGTCATTCCCACCAATAGCGGTACGTCAAGTAACCCGATTACCTTTCAAGCCTATAACAACGAGAATGTTACTGTCAGCGGAACGGAGCTGATTACTGGCTGGACTCAACAATCAGGCGATATCTACCAGGCGAGCATGCTCGATTCGATGGGCGTTGGCAACGAACAAATCTTCGTCAACGGCCAGGTGATGTTCTGGGCCCGTTTTCCGAATACAACTACACTTGATGTGTCCCGTCCCGTCTGGGACACCACCAGTACCGTGACGAGCAGTTTTGTTGGCGGCCAATGGGAAGTCTCCTTAACTGATTCTGACCTTCCGGGAGATGCGTCGGAGTGGGTCGGCTCTTATGTGCGTATGAGTCCTGGGTCTGGGTGGCTCCAAGATACGGGGCAAGTTCTGGCCAGCAGCACCGGCAACACACTAGACTTCAATCTTGCCGGATTGCGTGTTGGCAGCATCTATCAGCCAGTTAATAACGACCGTTACTATATCGTCGGTGCATTCAAAGCGCTCGACAGCGCGGGAGAGTGGTATCGCGATCCCAACAACGACACGCTATATCTCTGGCAACCAGGCGGAGGCGATCCAGACAATGCCATCGTAGAATACAAAGCGCGCGAATTTGCTTTTAATCTATCGGGCAAAGACTATATCACTTTCGATGGAATCGATGTCTTTGGAGCCTCGATTCGGACGAGCGAAAGCAGTGAATACATCACGATCCAAAACATGGATGCAAAGTATGTGAGCCATTTCGAACTCATCGGTTCGGATGCTTGGCAAAGGGGGAAAGGGGACACGGGAATCATCCTGAAGGGGAAAGGTCATACGTTAAAGGACAGCTCCATCGCCTATAGCGCGGGAAATGGGGTCTTGCTCGTTGGAGAAGGGCATTCGGTGATCAATAATGTCATTCGCGATGTAGATTACTCGGGCACAGATACCGCTGCGGTGCAGGCGTCAAAAACCGCGTCGATGCCCATCAATCGTGACCACGAAATTGCTTATAACACCATGTACAA
>JAJRWS010000266.1 GCA_024276705.1 Planctomycetota bacterium
CCTTTTTCACTAGTGGACCAGCTCGAGGCCGAAGTTCACTCCGTTGACGAAAATGCTTTGGTTGCCACCTTCGAGCAGGCCCATGTCCGGCAAATACCAACGTACGGTTTGCGAGGCTCGGGTGATATTGTCGATGTAGGTAGCCGTGTAGCCCAGCTTCAGGGCAATCGCGCTGGTCAACTGGTAGCCTGCTTCAGCTCGGAACTCGGCCGTGGGAGCAAAACTGTTTTTTGTCCTGCTGTAAGCAAACGCGGTTGGCTGGGCGCTGGCCAGGCTGTTCAATCCGCCGGGGATCAGGTCTTCGCCAATCGCCCCATCTTGTTTCTGGTTCTGGATATTGTAGCCGAACATGAAGCGGCCATCGAGATTCATGAACCAGCGACTGTGGAGTTGCTTGCTCCACATCGCCCGGAGCTGAGGGCCGACAATCTGATTGTAGGCACGTGTATTGGCATAAGTACGCCCCAGGATATCGCCCTTGCCTTCAAAGTAGAACGTGTCTCGGAGCGAGAGGAAGCGAACGCCATAGGCGACACTGAAACGGTTGCTTTGTCCTTTCACGGGCAAGTGGCTGTTGTCCAGTTCGTAAGTCTTCATGATTTCCACGCCCTGACTCTCGGTGACATTTTTGATGTACACATTGTCGAAGCGGATGTTGAACAGGTGCAGGTCGTCGTAATCGATGCCGTTGCCAACAACGACTTCATTTCCATCGGCGTCCACGGCTACGACAAAGAAGAACCCCGGGAGCGTATCGCCATCCAGATCGTCGGCGATACCATCGGCTCCCGTATTCACTGTGCCATCCGCGATTTGAAGTTGAACTCGAGTGTTGCCATTGATGTCGGTGGTGATGGTTTGAGCGACTCCCGTGACGAGCAGCCTGCGACCCGGTCCGCCGATTGTGGGGGCTGCCTGTTCGGATTCTCCCGGGTCCGGCGTGGTCCAGTAGTCACGGAAACCGAGCAAGTAGCCTTCTGGGGTTTCAAAATTGACATGCACACTACCGAAACCATTGCGGCTGGTGGACAGGTTGGCGCTGCCGGCCAGGAAATTGGTCTGCCCATCGGGCGTGAGATACGATATCCCGCCAGGCGAAATATCTGGATCCCAGTTGATATTGAGCGGGTTCAGAAACTGACTATTCAAAGGAAGCGTGTTAGGCAGGATGATTTCCTGGAATCCGTAAATGGCCGAAGTGGTTACTTTGGGGCCGTCCAGGACACCGACCAGCCACCCGTGCTGGCCATTGAAGTGGCCGAATTCGTACCGACTGCCGCCGCCAAAGTCGGCATCCGGCTGGGCGTCCTGAATGCCATTGATAATACTGTAGTTAGGAGGCGGAGTGCCTTCGGAGAACGGACTGACACCAGACGGATTGCTGGTTCCAAAAATAACTTCCGAGGGAACCACCAGGCCCTTCTTGCCGATCGTAACCGTTTCGCCCGAGGCGTACCAACTGAGCTTGTCGTAGTTGACGAAATAACCACAACTTTTCTGCAGCGGCCGGCAGTTGAAATCAAAATCAACCGGGGAGAACCACCGGGTGTCGTAGTCGCAGCAGTCATCACAGAAAGCATCCTCGGCCCGAGCTGAGGATGCTAGCATGAAGGCCAGCAGGCAGGCGGCAATCCACTGGGAAGTATGGCGATTTTTATTTGTTCGAGCAACCATCGGATACCCTTGTCGATGACACCCGCCAAGCGGGTGTGGTGCTGTTGGGCTCGCATTTCCAACATCAGCGAGCGCGGACTGTCTGTGCCGGTAATATCGGCCGGGATGGCCGTAGGAGTTGAGTAAGATCGGTAAAGACTATGGAATTTACCGGTAAATCACGGATTGGGTGCTAGCAGAGAAAAGCGGAGAGCAGAGAGCAAAGGGTGGAGAGCAAAAGAGGGCGAGGTCAGTAAGAAAGCGGAGGGCGCAGCAGGGGTGGGGGTTGGTCTAATTTTCGTCCGTAAACCACCAGCTCCGCTGGTGAGTACCCATCAGGCTCCGCCGTTCCGTCGTACTCGTGCTCGTACTCGTACTCGACTGGAACCATTGCATTCAACAGAAACATAAGGCCATGGATATTGATGATGAACCGACCTTGCCTTCCAGTCGGGTTCGAGTACGAGTACCGCTGGGCTGAGTACGAGTACGATATTTATTCTCTAGCCCCTTTTAGGGGTTTTCCTCAAGCCACCGGCTCTGCCGGTGGTCGCTGACTCTCGGTCCACCAGGCATCCAACCCGATGGACGCACAAGCCGAAAACTTAGACCTGACCCCTTCGCCCAGGTAGCCCCTACACGCCCCGCAAGAGAGTGGGCAGTGGGCAGTAAAAAGCGGAGAGCAGAGAGCAAAAAGCGTAGAGCGCAAGAGGGCGAGGTCTGCCCTTCATGCCTCTATCGGGATCGGGACTCGGGATCGCCATCGCTATCGAATTCCGTGAATGCGTAAGGAGCGAAATTCTCCTTGACCGAGTAGCTTCTGCCTCCCAGGCGACTGAGCATGGCGACAATACGGTCCGATTCTATTTTTCGTCGTCGACTTTCTGCTTTATCGAGAGGCGGTAAACATCCAGTTTTTCGTGTCTCAGACCCACGTTATTTCGATAACGATCCTGATAGTTTTGATGGTGCTAGTAAAAAACCTCGGCCCATAGGGCTGACTCAATCCCAGCCAGTGCCGTGAGGCACCGGTTTTTTGCCTGCCATTTCTCTCCACGCTTCGTTTTTCTCTTGCAATTTGTTTCTGCTGCCAGGCAGGGGTATACTTGCAGAGCGCTGCCCAGGACGCCTGGGGAACGAATGAGTGGATCCCGGCCCTCCCAATCCCCAGTCCTCACCCCCCAGCCCTGGTAGAATTCGCATGAAACAGACCGCACTTTGGCTCTTGACGGTATTGGCCGCCCTCGGTGGGCTTGTTTTGCCCACTTGGGCCGCGCCGCCAGTGACACTCGAAAGGGAACCGGCCTCAAGGGAGACTGTCAGCAACGAAACAACTGGCAGGCAGGCTCCCATGGGGGAGAAGTGGGTTCGGATCCAGCATGACAAACAGGGGGAACCGCTGGCGATGCAAACGGCCATTGTTCGTTACGTTCCCCGCGAGGTGGTCGAGGATCCCAGCAAAGATCCTTTGACGGTCGACCTGGTAGGGGCGGTTCATATTGGCGATCGGGCCTATTATCGAGAACTGAATCGACGCTTTCGGCAATACGATGCGTTGCTCTACGAATTGGTAGCTCCGGAAGGCACCTACGTGCCTCGAGGCCATGGCACCTCCAACTCCAATCCACTTGGAGCGATGCAGAATGCCATGAAAAATATGCTGGAAGTGGAGCACCAGTTAGAGCAGGTCGACTACACCCGGCCTAATTTTGTCCATGCCGATTTGTCGCCACAAGAATTCATGCAGTCGATGAAACGACGCGATGAAAGTTTCATGAAGATGTACTTTCGGATGCTGGGTCAGGCGCTTGCCCAGCAAAGCCAGCAATCGGTTCAGGGGGAATCGGCCGATCTGGACTTTTTTTCAGCCTTGTTTGCAAAGGATAGGGCTCGGCAATTGAAAATTGCCATGGCAAAACAGTTTGGCTCGATGGAAGCCTTCCTGGCAGGCATGTCTGGACCGGAAGGGTCGACCTTGATTACCGAGCGTAACAAGCGTGCTTTACAGGTACTGAGGCAGCAAATGGATGCTGGCAAACGCAAGCTGGCCATTTTCTACGGCGCTGGTCACTTGACTGACATGCAGCAGCAATTGATGGAACAATTTGATTTTGTGCCAGTAAAGACCACCTGGATTGATGCCTGGGACTTAAGGGAGCAGTAAGAAAGTGGAGAGCGCAAGAGGGCGGGGTCGTTAAGAAAGCGGAAAGCGGAGAGCAGAGAGCAAAAAGCGGAGAGCGCAAGAGGGCGGGGTCTGGTCTAATTTTCGGTCCACCAGGCATCCAACCCGATGGACGCACAAGCCGAAAACTTAGACCTGACCCCTTCGTCGAGGCGGGATCGGGGCCGCTATCGGGATCGGGATCGCTATCGGGATCGGGATCGGGATCGAAATAACATGGGTCTGAGACACGAAAAACTGGATGTTTACCGCCTCTCGATAAAGAAGTAAAGTCAACAACGAAAAACGGAATTGGACCGTGTTGTCGCTATGCTCAGTCGCTTAGGCGGCAGAGGCTACTCGGTCAAAGAAGATTCCGCTCCTTGTGCATTCGCGGAATTCGATAGCGATAGCGATCCCGAGTCCCGATCCCGATGAGCAAAAAAATGGTGCCTATGGCACGATCCAGGTAGCCCCTACATACAGAGCCAAGGTCAGGAGAACGGGGCCTGAAATTTCGGCTTCCTGCCAATTTTTCGGGTTCACCCCATTGCTGGCGGGCGGTATACTGCGAGGTTTCGGTGTTTAGGGCTCCAATAGCAGCGGGCGTTCCCTTTCGCCTGGCCACGTTGTCCAAACCGTAAACCGCCAAAACAAACTGTCGACCGTAGCCAAGAATACCAGGAGAATTCCCATGGCAAAGCCAGGCCGCAAAGTCAAGAAAGCCAATCACGGCAAACGCCCCGCATGCAGCCGCCCGCGCAAGCAGCGCAGGCAGCGTGTTAAGACATAGTGTCAGTAGTTCCAAAAATGGCCGATGAAGCCGACCCGAGTCGCGTGCTAGCTGCTAAAGGCGTTGGTTTTCGGGCGGCTTATCGCCTTGCTTCACGTAGGGTTAAGCGGCAATTTGGAAGTACTGAATGTAGAGTATTCTCTTCGCTCAACCCCATGCAACGCTGGACGGATGTGCCGCCCGAGCAGTACGTGACATGCGGGAAAGATGTTGGCCGGATCGGCTCCATCCGCCGAACTTAGAACTACCCAACTTCCTTCGCCGAAAGGTATTCCGTGGCAGTCAAAGACCTGATCTGCGATCCGGCTCAGCTTGATTTCGAGCATATCGTGGCGGATTTGGACGAGATCCGACGATACAATCCCCAACGTTACGAAATGGAGCAGATCACGGCGATCGTCGTGGATGATTTCGAGGCGGGTATCTGCATTGGCTACAAGGATCTTACCGACCAGGAATTCTGGGTGCGAGGCCACTTGCCCGGTATGCCGCTGATGCCCGGAGTGATCATGTGTGAGATTGCTGCCCAGCTCTGCTCCTTCCATGCCCATAAGCATGACTTGCTGGGCGAAGGGATCGTCGGGTTTGGTGGACTGGATGATGTCCGATTCCGTGGCGTGGTCCGGCCTGGTGACCGGTTGGTGATTGCTTGCAAGAAACTCAAGGTTCGTCGTAGCCGGATGATCACCTGTCTGTTTCAAGCATTTGTCGGCACGACATTGGTCTGCGAAGGCCATCTCCGTGGCATTCTGCTCCCCAAATCGGCCCTGTCTGCAATCTCTGACTGAGTGCAAGAGGGAGTCTTTGGTACTTCTGCAATCCGAATTCCGCATTTCTTTCCCATGGGCCGACGTGCACTGCGAAAAATTGATCCGACGCTCGACTTGTCGGGCCATTTCTGTGAACTCGGCCAGTTCACTCCGTCTTGGGGCGCCCAGGACCTCTTTGGCCGGAACGCACCTCTGGAGGTTGAAGTCGGTTCGGGAAAAGGACTCTTTCTGGAGACAGCTTCGCTAGCGTTGCCCCAGCACGATTTTCTGGGGATTGAAGTCTCCCATAAATATGCCCGCTTCACTGCCGCCCGGCTGGCCCGTCGTAGTTTGCCCAACGCTCGAATTGTGCATGGCGATGGCTTGAGGCTCTTTCGTGAGATCTTACCCGATCGTGGAGTTGCCGCGGTCCATGTCTATTTTCCCGATCCCTGGTGGAAAAAGAGGCACCGTAAACGACGCCTGCTCAGCGAGCCGTTTCTGGAAGATGTGGTACGTGTTCTCGTGCCGCATGGCCGTCTCCATTTTTGGACCGATGTGAAAGAGTACTTTGAAACCACACTCGATCTGATTGCCCGGAAGATCCCATTAGAGGGGCCATTCCAGGTGCCCGAGCAATCTGCCGAGCACACACTAGATTACCGCACGCACTTCGAGCGCCGGACCCGGTTGCACGCAGACCCCGTCTACCGGTCAGAGTTTGTCAAGCTGTAGTGGCGAGGGGTCGGGAACCATGTGAGTAGGGACTACCCGGTATGAAGGGGGCCAGACCCCGCCCTCTTGCATTCGTCGTCTTTTTGCTCCTCCGCTCTCCTTTCTTTCACTGCCCCCTGCCTACTGCCCCCTGCCTGCTCACCTAGCAGCATCCGTCTGTGCCACAGCAGTTGTCCCCTGGCAACTGGGTGGTGTGGTAGCCAACACCTTTCGTTTCGCGCGGGTCACGCAGCAGGTTGCGGCGGCAGTCGAAATCAGCAGCCTGCTCCTTGGGCACGGCTTCTCGGGGGGGTACCGACGTGATGTGCGATGCATACGGGTCGCGGCCGTAGATTTCATACGTTTTGCCACATACGGCTGTCCGTTCGCCCCGCACAAGCGTATGGCCGTCGTCGTCAAGAACTTGCTTCCAAGGACCTTGATAGATGACTGCCTGCTTCTGATCGAGACAAGGGCCTTCCTTGCCTTTGTAGGCACGCACCGTAATACTGCGAAATTCGATTCCTTCGACGGTAGCCCAGGCTGCCTCTTGCCGGGCAACAATTTCCACGCCATAGAATCCCGCGTTTGTAAAGGCTTCGAGGAAATCAGGTTCTACGAATGCGCCACTGATGCATCCACTCCATAATTGTGGGTCATCCTGGAGATGCTGGGGCACGGGCTCATCGCATACGATGTCGCTAATGACGGCCCTTCCTCCACGCTTCAGAACCCGGTGTAGTTCGCGAAACAACTTTTGGCGGTCGTCCGGTCCGACCAGATTCAGCACGCAGTTGGAAACCACCACGTCGATCGAGTCGTCGGGTATCATGGGAGACGTTTCACGGAGCCCTTCGGCATGGGCTTCAGCTCGCAGCCAATCGCTGCTGGAAGTGACCGGATTTTGAGCCAGGTAGGCCTCGAACGCCTCCAGGTCCAGAGCCAGATCCTGGATGCTTCCTTTACGGAATTCCGTGTTCTGGTAACCAAACCGTTCGGCCATGGGTTGCTGGTATTTGCGGGCCAGAGCCAGCATCTGGTCGTTGCGGTCGACACCCATGACATGGCCTTCAGACCCCACGATCTGCGCCGCGATGTAACAAATCTTGCCTCCTCCACTACCCAGGTCAAGTACGTGTTCACCAGGAAACACATGTTTTGAAGGATCGCCGCAGCCGTAGTCACGTTGGATGATTTCCTCCGGGATGGCCGCCAGATATTCCGGGTTGTAGTCGACCGGGCAGCATAAGGCCGGTTCGGCTTCCTGGGCTGCCGTTTCGTACCGTCTGCGGACGGCCTGCTCGACATCCAGGGGTGACTGGGTCTGATGCTCCAGATCGGTTTCGTGCCGATGGTTGCCGTTCTCGGATTTGAACGTCTGGGAAGATAAATCAATCATTTCGTGGGACACGCCGGGTTGCCTCCGTGGGGATCCATTCGAAGAAAATTCAGTCGACCTGCAATTCGGGTGCGCAGGGTGCCTGGTCAATCTACGGATTCTAATCCTTCCGGGCCAGTAAGTCTGTGTGCCTTTTCACATCCTTGCTTGCAGGGGCGACTTTCTTGGCGGGGTGGCGCCGATTGGGTCGACAGGCACGCCACAAAGCTTAGAATGAGGGCTTCGACCATTCCCAAATCATGTATTCCATTCCCAAATCATGTATTCGAGAGGATTTCAGCAGGCCATGAGCACGATTATTGACATTCGCGGACGCCAGATACTCGACAGCCGTGGCAATCCGACCGTGGAGGTCGACGTGACCCTGGCCGATGGCACGGTCGGTTCGGCCGCGGTTCCCAGCGGCGCGAGTACCGGGGTTCATGAGGCGTGGGAATTACGCGACGGGGGCGACGCGTATGGCGGTAAAGGAGTGACTCAGGCGGTGGCGCATGTCAACGATAAGATCGCGGATGAGTTGATAGGAGCCGATGCACTCGATCAGATTGCCATCGACCAGCAGATGATTGCTCTGGACGGCACTCCGAATAAGAAAAATTTAGGGGCCAATGCGATCTTGGGAGTGTCGCTGGCGGTGGCCAAGGCAGCCGCCCAGTATTGTGAATTACCTCTGTTCAAATACCTGGGTGGCTCGAATACCAACCTCCTGCCCGCACCCATGATGAATATCATCAATGGCGGGGAGCATGCCGACAATTCGGTCGATATTCAGGAATTCATGATCATGCCGCTGGGGTTTGAACGCTTTAGCGACGCCCTGCAGTGTGGTTGCGAGATATTTCACGCGTTGAAAAAGGTGCTCAGCAAGAAAGGTTTGAATACGGCCGTTGGTGATGAAGGCGGGTTTGCGCCTGATCTGAAGACCAATGCCGAAGCGATTGACGCTATTCTGGAGGCGTCCGAAAAGGCGGGTTACCAACCGGGTGAGCAAGTTTGGATTGCCATGGATCCGGCTGCTACCGAGTATTACGATGCCGAGAAAAAAGTATACAAGCTCGAAGGCAACGAGCTGAGCGCCAGCGATGTGGTTGACCTGTTCGCCGGTTGGCTGGATAAGTATCCCATTTGCTCGATCGAAGATGGTTGTAGCGAAGACGATTGGGAAGGGTGGAAGTTGATGACCGAGAAGTTGGGCGATCGAGTTCAGTTGGTCGGAGACGACTTGTTCGTGACCAATACCGAGCGACTGCAGCGTGGTATCGATGAGGGGATCGCGAACAGTATTCTGATCAAAGTGAATCAGATTGGGACCCTCACCGAGACGATCGAAGCGATTCGCCTGGCAAGTCGGCACAGTTATACCAGTGTCACCAGCCATCGTAGTGGCGAAACCGAGGACGCGACGATTGCGGACCTGGCGGTGGCCATGTCGACCGGCCAAATTAAAACAGGTAGCGCGTCGCGTACCGATCGGCTCGCCAAGTACAACCAGCTGCTGCGAATTGAGGAACAACTGGGCGACGCTGCTCAGTATGGAGGAGTTCTGTTTCAGCAAAGGTGAACGCGTAACATGCCCAACCCATCGATAACCGATTCGCCCTGGTTGTGGCTGGCTCTGTTCACCGCCGTGGGACTGGCCGCCTTGTTGGCCACGGGTGGTAAATTCGGTAAGCGGCAGTCGGGTATCGAGCGTCGCTATCAAGCTCGGGATTGGCAAGCTCGGGATTGGCAAGCTCGGGATTGGCAAGCTCGGGATTGGCAAGCTCGGAATTGGCAAGCCCCAGATCGGTCGGTTCAAACCGATCGGGTTCATGCTTTGGACCATGAGGCTGCGGCGGAAAACAAAGCCAGCGAGAGTCCGCGAGCAGACTCAGGGCAAGTGGCAACTCCAGATTACTCCACTCCGAAGAAGACGCTTGTTGGCTTGTGGCCGTTGGCAGGTGTGCTGGGTACGCTTTGCGCGACCTCTCTGCTGATGTTGTATTGTACGCGCAGGTGGGGCAGCCATGGTTTGGATCCTTGAAAATCCGGTACCGATTTGGGCCACCGGCGCGGTGCTGGGAACCCTGGCGGGACTGGTATTCCTGACTCGACGTACGCTGGTTCCATTGCTTGTGCTGGCAGGTATCGTGGGCTTCACGTTATTGTTGGCATTGTTGGAGCAATTGGTGGTCACCCAGAGAGAAGAGGTCGAACGGGCAACCTACCAGTTGGCCGCTGCGATTGAGGCGAATGACCTGGAGGCGGTCTTGGCATTCCTGGCCCCCACGGCCAAAAAAGTTCGGAGCGATGCCCAGGCTTTGCTGGCCCGTTTGCAGGTGGCCAAAGCACATGTCGGGGGTACACTCCATGTGGATATCGACTCGAATGGGTCGGGCTCCAATGGATCTGGGCCGGAAGCGATCAGCCGCTTTCGGGCATTGGTTGACGCAGTCGATCGCCGTGGAGGAATGAAGATCGTCTATTATGACGAAGTTCAGCTTCATTGGGCTAGCCAGGATGGGCGTTGGCGAGTAACCAGCTACACAGCAAAAAATGGGGGACGGTGGGCTGGGGATAGGGGGCAGTAGGGGTGTAATCGGCGTCCCGCCAGCAAATTGGGACGCTGGAACGTCTCATTTATCAATAGTTATTTATCAATAGTTATTTGTCATTGGTTTTGACGGTAGATCATTCGTCGACGATTCTATTTCTTTTTCGCTGTTTTGACGGAGGTATTGAGGATACGGCAAAGCTGCTGGTTTTCGTCGATCAGTGCTGCAAGTAGATCTGTCGTCATCAGCTCGGCCTTGCAGACCATTCTGAGCCAGACGCTCGTTTCATTCAGTTCTTTCAGGGCGATCTTTAACTTGTGGACAAAGTCTGCATTACTTTCGGCACCTCGTGCTTCCGCGTAATTCGGAGCTGGTGATGTGCCAGATCGCAGCAGTTGCCCCGCGATATGCTTGCCCACTGGCGTCTTTGGAAGTTTGTCTGCAACCTTGATCACACGAACTGCAAAATCAATGAGCCGTTCTTCCAAATTGTCCGCGCTGGCCAAGTCCCCCATCACTCCCTCAAATAATAAAGGACAATTGACAAATAACTATTGACAATTCTCTATTCAAGCGGACGGAACATTTCCAGATTCCTCGGCGGGTTGCCGGTTACACCCAGGCAGTAGGCAGGCGTTCTTTTCTCTACTGCCCCCTGCCCACTTCTTCCGCAAACATCATCGGTTTGCGGACGTTTTCGGCCACTTCCTTGCCCAGGAGCCGATGGACCAGTTGCAGGGCGAATTCGAAAGATACCCCGGGCCCCCGCCCGGTGACCAGGTGGTCATCGACCGCTATCGAAGTTTCGGTATAAACCGCTCCGGCTTGTTCGATGGTTTTGCGCACCGATGGGTGGGAGGTGACTTTGCGGCCTGAAAGAATGCCCGCGGCTGCCAATACTATGGGGGCCGCGCAGATTGCCCCCAGCCACTTTCCTTGGTTGTGGAAGCGGCGGACCATCTCCAAAACGCGTTCGTCCGAAGCGAGACGTTCTGCTCCGGCAGTCCCGCCGGGCAGCATCAACAGATCGGCTTCTTCCTGACCGGTGAGCAGGCCTTCACTCGTCAACAGGACTCCACGGCTTGCCACGATTGGGTTTTTCTTGGAGAGGCCAAGTACCTGCACGTGGGCGCCTGAACGTCGCAAGACATCCACGAGGATGACCGCTTCGGATTCTTCGACTCCTTCGGCAAGAGGCAGGATGGCGGTGATGGAGGGCATTGGGATGTTTGAAGTGTGATCGATGATCGATGAACTGGGGTTAAGGGCGTCTTCCGCTCCCTTCGCCGCCGTCGGTGGGGGGGTGTGGGTCGTAGGGACGCTGGTCTCGTGGTTGCCAGTAGAATTCCCGGTTAGAACGCGAGCGGTCACGGCTGGGATATCCATCGGCTGCATCCGGATCGAGACGCCGGGCATCGGGTCCACGGTATCTTGGGCGTTGGAAGCCGGGGCGTTGCAGGCGGTTGTAACGTCCATCATAACCAGGATCGACTCCGTAGCCTGGGTCGACACCATATCCGGGACGCCCACCGTAACCACCATAGCCGCCGTACCCCCACCCGTTACCGCCATAATTTCCGTAACCACCATAGCCACCAGCACCAAAGCGGCCGCCACCCACGGTTGAGCCTCGCCAGGCATCGTGGAATCGCTCCCATTGGGCGTCCATGCCACCAAGGCCATTGCCGTAGCTCTGGACACGATAACGGGTATCGGCTGAGCCATCCGCGCCACGCAACACGGTGCGCGAACGGGAATAGCCACTGGTGATCTGGCGTACGTCGGGAAGTGGTTCGATGGCCGGTTTCATCGCGTATTGGGCCACCCGGGCTCCGCTTTCGGGGTCGTGGCTGTACTGGCTACGGCGGAAGATCCAGCTATCGCCCTGGCCGCATGGCTCGTCGGCTGCCACCGTGGCGATCAGTAACCAGGCCATGGACAAGCCAAGCAGGATACGCCTTGGTAATGCTCGTGGGGTACGGGGTAGGTTATTCATCGGTGAGAATCTCGGGAGACAAGCAGGATTTTATAGTTTCGTAGTCAATCTGCCGTGGTTTCTTCAGCAGGTTCATCGCCGGGCTGGCTGGCTTGAACTTTGAGCGTATGATCCTCAGGGTCGTAGAGATACTCCTGGCCTTCGTCCAATTCGGGTAATGCAATCTGATTAACACTGACGATTTTGTCCATGAATTCATCATGGCTTTTTGGGTAGTTGCCATGCTCGGCGTTGTACAGATCCAGGGCATGGTTGATGTTGTTGATGATCATCTGGTGCTCGGCCCAGAACCGGGCGCCAAACACGGCTCCCGCGTAACCACCCACGCTACGCGAACGTTTTCCTCGTTTAGGGTCGTTGGCAGTAAATTCCCGCGGCTGCGCCGGTTCGGTTGCCGCCGGTTCGTCCTCTTCAGAGGGCGAATTTTCCACGACCGGAATGGGTTCAGGCTTGTCGATTTCTGGCATTTCACAGCCGATTTGACCGGCCAGTAGCAGGCCTATGGCCAATAATCCAAGGAGGGAGGTTAGGGTGTAACGGGTATTCATGATTCGTTCTCCACACGCAAGTAATCGTAGCCTATTGCGATTCTCTCAACCCTCAACCTTCAACTCCCAATCTCGCATCGCTTCAAGTTGGTCATGCTGGGTCATGTCGAAGGCCAGCGGGGTCAGCGTGATGTGGCCTTCCCGCAACGCCGAAAGGTCGGTCTCGATATTGTCTGGTGGTGCAGGTTGCATGCCAGTTGCCCAGTAATAGGGGCGACCACGTGGGTCATGCCGTTTTTCGAACGATTCTCCCCATGGGGCGATTGCCATTGGTAGTACACGGACTTTTGCCGGTTGGTCCAACGCCGAAACAGGCAGATTCAGGTTGTACAATTGAGGTTGGTTACCTTTTTGTTTTAATATTTGCTCGATGAGCGCAACTGCGATTTGGGCGGCTTGTTCGTAGCGTGCATGTTCATCGTATTCCAACGACACCGCGAAACTGGTAACACCAAAAAAGGCTCCTTCAATCGCCGCGGCCACGGTCCCTGAATAAAGCACGTTAATTCCGGTATTCTGGCCACTATTGATGCCACTGACCACCAATTGGGGCCGCTCTGGGCAAAGCTCCGTAATGGCCAGTTTGACGCAATCGGCTGGACTTCCTTCGACCGCCCAGCCGCGCCACTGATCCTTTTCATAGACTTTGCGAGCCATCAATGGAGTCAAGTAAGTGATGGAATGGCCGACACCGCTTTGTTCGGTCAGGGGGGCGGCAACCGTCACATGACCCAATCGCTGCAATTGGCGTTCCATTGCCGCCAGCCCTGGAGCGTGTATCCCATCGTCGTTGGTGAGCAGGATTTGCACGTGGGCCACGTCCTATCAGTAAAGGGTTTTTCTTTTGCCAGGGCATAGGTGGACTCCTCAATATAATCCTATCCGCTGCGTTTTCCCAGCCACGCTGTGGCCAAAAGGCCACATGGTTGACCCCCAATGTGGTGTATGGGAAACAAGTGCCTGCTTTCCGGATTGAGGCTATGGACTCCCGACCCGTGACGATTCATAATGCCGCGTTTCCCCTTCACCCCATTTTCCATTGCCTCAGCACGACCGTTTGAATGCCGAGGCTTTGAGGCGAAGTCCGCCAGTATTCGAGGGCTCCTTCATGACGCAGACGGCCCAGTCTTCTACCTCTATCCCGCTAGCACATTGTGATACGGCTTCTGAACGTGTATTGGTGCTCGACTTCGGTTCGCAATACGCGCAGTTGATTGCTCGTCGTGTGCGCGAACAGCAGGTCTACTGTGAGATTGTCCGGCACGACATCTCCGCTGATCGCATCCGTGAGCTAGAACCCAAGGGAATCATCCTCTCAGGCGGGCCGGCGAGTGTCTACCAGGATGACGCGCCTCAATGTGATGGGGAACTGTTTCGCTTGGGAATTCCCGTGCTGGGAATATGCTACGGTATGCAGTTGGCATGCCAGGCATTGGGAGGCAAAGTTGACAATGCGCCATCGCGCGAGTATGGCCGGGCGCATTGCCATATCGATAATTCCAGCGACCTGCTGGCCGGCATATCAACCGAAACTCAGGTCTGGATGAGCCATGGGGACCAGATTGCGGGCATCGCCGACAGTTTTATGTCACTGGCTCATACCAGCTCTTGCCCGTTCGCTGCGATCAAGCACCAGGAATTGCCAATTTACGGTTTGCAGTTTCATCCGGAAGTCACGCATACGCCCGAAGGGGGCAAGATGCTAGGCAACTTCCTGCGAGGCGTATGTGGCACTTCGGGGAAATGGAAACTGGGCGATTTTGCGGCCGAAACGGTTGCCCAGATTCGCGCTCGTGTGGGGAATGACCGGGTGATTTGTGGTCTCTCGGGAGGTGTCGATTCGGCAGTGGTCGCAGCTTTGCTGGCCGAGGCGATTGGGCCGCAACTTTCCTGCATTCTCGTGGACAACGGATTGTTACGGCAAGACGAGGCGCAGGCCGTCATTCGGGAGTTTTCAGCCCACTTCAAGACAGACTTGCATGTGGTCCAGGCCGAGGACCGTTTTCTCGGGGCCCTTGCCGGAATCACTGACCCGCAGGAGAAACGGCGCCGCATTGGGCATGAGTTTATCGGCTGCTTCACGGCCGAAGCGGGAAAAATAGAAGGCGCTCGTTTCCTGGCCCAGGGCACGCTTTATCCGGATGTCATCGAGAGTGGTGCCGCGGTCGATGGCCCGGCCGATACGATCAAACTGCATCATAACGTGGGTGGCTTGCCTGACGAATTGGGGTTCGAGTTGATTGAGCCCCTGCGTGATCTGTTCAAGGACGAGGCACGCCGGCTTGGCCTGCAATTGGGTTTGCCCGAGGAGATTGTCTGGCGGCACCCGTTTCCCGGGCCGGGTCTGGCCGTACGCTGCCTGGGCGAGGTCACGCGCGAGCGGCTCATGGCCTTGCGGACAGCCGATGCTATTGTCGTTGGCGAAATTCGACAGGCGGGGCTCTACCGAGAGACTTCGCAATCGTTTGCCGTGTTGTTGCCGGTTCAAAGTGTCGGAGTCATGGGCGACTCGAGGACCTACGACGACGCGATTGCGGTACGCAGTGTCAATACGGATGATTTTATGACGGCCGACTGGAGCCATTTGCCTTATGATTTGCTGGCCCGTATTTCGACTCGAATTATCAACGAAGTTTCTGGCGTAAACCGAGTTGTTTATGACATCAGCAGTAAGCCACCGGCCACGATCGAGTGGGAATGAAACAAATTCGGAATTCGGAATTCGGAATTCGGAATCAGTCAGCCGGTGTCGCGTCGAGAGTGTTACGCTGCATCTGCATGTATCCATTGAAATACCAGACTATAAAATATGGCCAAGCAATATATTTATCAGATTTCCGGACTGACCAAGAAGATCGGGCAGCGAGAGATTCTCAGCAATATCCATCTGGCCTTTTATCCGGGGGCGAAGATTGGCGTGCTGGGACGCAATGGGTCGGGGAAGAGTACGCTGCTGCGGATCATGGCAGGGATCGATCGAGAATTCGACGGCGAGGCGCGGCTGACCGACGGTTTTACCGTGGGACTATTGCAACAGGAGCCCCAACTGAATTCGCAAAAAGACGTTTTTGGTAATGTCGAGGAAGCGGTTGCCTCCACCCGCGGGTTACTCCAGGAATTTGAACAGATGGGCGAACTCTATGCGGATGTCGCGGACGACGCGGCGGCGATGGAAAAGCTGATGAATCGCCAGGCGGCGTTACAAGACAAGATCGATGTTCTGGGAGCCTGGGAGCTGGACCGGCAGGTGGAGATCGCCATGAGTGCAATGAACTTGCCGCCAGGCGACGCCGAAGTGTCCCGACTTTCCGGTGGTGAACAGCGAAGGGTTGCATTGTGCAAAATTTTGCTCCAGCGGCCCGACCTCCTGCTGTTGGACGAGCCTACGAATCATTTGGATGCTGAAAGTGTTGCCTGGCTGGAAAGGCATCTGGCTGAGTACCCGGGGACCATTGTTGCGGTCACGCACGATCGCTATTTCCTGGACAACGTGGCAGGCTGGATTCTGGAACTGGATCGTGGGCAGGGCATTCCGTGGCAAGGGAACTATACCTCTTGGCTCCAGCAAAAGCAGACTCGTTTGCAGCAAGAGGAAAAAAAATCTTCCGCCCGGCAGCGGACCCTGGCACGCGAATTGGAGTGGGTTCGTATGGCTCCCAAAGCGCGACAGGCGAAAAATAAAGCCCGTATCAAGGCCTACGATTCGTTGGTTGCCGAAGAATTTGAAAACCGGCCGGAAGAGTTAGAAATCCAGATTCCACCCGGTCCCCGGCTGGGTGATCTTGTGATCCAGGCCAGTAATCTCTCAAAGGCCTATGGCGATTGCCTGCTCCTGGATAAGGTGAATTTTCGTTTGCCAGCCGGTGGCATTGTGGGGATCATTGGGCCAAATGGGGCTGGTAAAACCACTCTGTTACGGATGCTGATGGGGCAGGAGGAACCTGACCATGGCACATTGGAGTTGGGCCCCACGGTTTGCCTCGGTTATGTTGACCAAAGTCGTGACGGCCTTCAGGACGATAAGAGTGTGTATGACGAAATCTCCGGCGGGCATGAAACGTTGGAGATGGGGGGACGCAAAATGAATGCCCGGGCCTATGTCGCGCGGTTTAATTTCCAGGGTCCCGATCAGCAGAAAAAGGTCGGTGTGCTCTCAGGCGGTGAGCGAAATCGGGTGCACCTGGCCAAATTGTTGCGACGTGGTTCCAATGTGTTGCTCTTGGATGAGCCGACCAACGACCTGGATGTTGATACATTGCGGGCTCTGGAGGAAGCGATTGCCAATTTTGTCGGCTGCGCGGTGGTGGTCAGTCATGATCGATGGCTGCTCGACCGCCTGGCTACTCATATCCTGGCTTTTGAAGGCGACGGATATGTTCACTGGTGCGAAGGGAACTTCGATACCTACCAACGCGAACGCCGGCAACGGCTGGGTGAGGATGCTGACACGCCGGTACGATTTCGTTATAAAAGGTTGCAACAGCATTAGAACGTGTTTTAAAATCCAGAAAGCTCACCTGCGAAGCGGCTCTTTTTCCCCTCGGTGCGCTTGCGGGAGGGGGTTCAGGTTAGGGCATTTGGATTTTAAAACACGTTCTAATTGTCATTTTCATCCGGATGGAGTTTACTAAAATGTCGATCGTACGCGTTGGAGCCACGGAGCAGTATTCCGAAAATTGGGATACCATCTTTACCAAGGGTAAAAAGAAAACGTCGAGCAAAAGCAAGCAGGCAGTAAAAAAGAAGCCACGGCCTAAACAGTCGCTGAAGAAAAAGCCCGCGCCGAAAAAGAAATCTGCGGGGAGGAAGACCAAGGCCCCATTGACGAAGGGGCGAAAATCGGCCAAAAAATCGCCAAAAAAGAAGACGGTGGCCAAGAAGACGAATACCAAGAAGACGAAGGCCAGGAAGAACGCTAAGAAGAAATCCAGCAGGAAATAATCGGCCAAGAGACTTGCAATGCGAAAGGCCTCCGGCAAGGTGTGGCCCGATTATTTCCCCGAGAAACCCCCAGCTCTGCCGGTGGAACCTCACTTTATAAACCAGGAGTAGGATGATGAAGGTCCGCATAGAATACTGCTCGTTGTGAAATTACGAACCCCAGGCGGTCAGTTTGGCGGCCAAATTATTAGTGGAATTCAAGCAAAAGATTGCCGGTTTGGAACTCGTCCCATCCGGCGGAGGTTGTTTTGAAATCGACGTGGATGGGAAGCGTATTTATTCCAAGCTCGAAACCGATTCCTTCCCTGACGAGGAAGAAATCTTGAAGCGGCTCGGTTGATGGTAATCACGCTCGCGACAGATACTCGCCCGTGCGGGTATCGATTTTGATCGTTTCGCCTTCTTTCAAGTATTCGGGAACCTGGACGATCAGGCCCGTCTCGAGCGTTGCCGGTTTGTTGCGAGACGTGGCCGAGTTGCCTTTGATGCCGGGATCGCAGCCGGTAACCTTCAGTTCCACCGTGGTGGGCAGTTGCAAACCGACGCAGCCACCGTTGTAGATTAGAGCCAGCAGGCCTTGGAGATCTTCGGTGATGTATTGCATTTCGTGTGACACATCGCCCATGGTAAGCGAGTATTGATTGTAGTCTTGCTGGTCCAGAAAATGGACCTGGTCTCCGTCCGTGTACATCAGGGTAACTTCGCGGCGTTCAAAATCGGCTTCCTCCAGATTATCAGTGCCTTTGCAGGAAAAGTCGGTTTTTTGCCGCGTTACCAGATTGCGGGCTCGGAATTTGTACAGCGTAGCTCCACCTCGAGCGGAGGGAGTCTGCACGGAGATGGACTCGACGATCAGGGGGGCGTTTTTTTGTTTTAGGATTGCGCCTGTTTTAATGTCTTTTGCGAGCATCGTCGAATTACGGATTGAGATTAAGAGTAGGATTAAGATGAAGCGTAGCCGTTCGTGGCCAGAGGTAGCGAACGGCTACAGGACTTCTCCGGAGGCGGGGTCGAAGGTTAGGCCCTCCGTGAGTGTTGCCAACGCATCAACAACGGTCAACAGGCAGGTGGGATCGAGCATATCCAGGGGGCCGTCGTCATCGGGGAAATCCTCTTTGAGAGAGAATGCATCGCCGCCGCCAAAAGGGGCTGCCGTGGAGTTCCCGCCAGTTTTGCGTTCAAAGTGGGCTACGTCGAGTCGAGCATTGGCGATCATGAGTTGCTGCAACTGTTCGGCGGGCAGTTGGCTTTGCAATTCTTTCGCCCATTCCAGATTCTGTTCGACCACCGCGGCGCCCGTTTCATAGCTCACTTCAACCGCGGCGTGGTCTTCTTGAGATTCCACCAGGAGCGAGGCGAAGAGGCCGTCGTCATCGGCGGCCAGATTCTCCAGTTGAAGCCGGCCACCCGCTTTGAGCAACGCGTCCTCGACTTGAGAGAGTGTGGGACGTCGAGTGTGAGGAAACAGGATAAAGTAGGTTTCTCGCCAGAGTAATTCGTCGGATTTGCTGCTGGACATGCGTGCTCCTTCCTAACGCGTTTACCATGACTGGTCGTCTGAGTCCAGAGAGCCGAGCCCACCTTGCCACTGTTCCAGTTGCTGGATAATGATATCCCGCTCTTCGGTGTTAGCCCAAACCGATTCTCCCTGTTCCAGACGAATTTCGTAACTACCCTCACGAACACAGCCCTCTTCACCACAAAAGTGCGGAGTCGCCGCGACCCACATGATCCGGTAGAGGGGAATGAATTTGTCGTCGATGTTACAAAGGATCGACATGGATACCGCTCCTGCCTATGGGTTGCCTAACTGAATGGAACGTCTGGTAGCCGCTTCAACGGCCGCTTGAAACGCCGTGGAACCACCGAGTTTCGTCAGTGCATCAAGACCGGCCAGGGTGGTGCCACCGGGGCTGGTGACCTGGTCGCGCAGCTCCGCCGGCGCAAGTTTTGTGACAAGTATCATTTCCGCCGCCCCCCGAACGGTTTGAGTGGCTAATTGCAGGGACAAATCGGCTGGCAACCCCATCGCCTGGCCACCTTGTGCCAACGCTTCGATCATGCTGTAAACAAACGCTGGCCCCGAACCGGAGAGGCCGGTGACGGCATCGAGCTGCTGCTGGTCGACTTCCCACGCCGAGCCAACGCTTTCCAGGATTTTTCGTACCAGCCGGCCATCCTCTTCCGTGGCTGTTGGCCCACGGCTGTAGCAACTGGTGCCACAGCTGATCAGGCAGGGTGTGTTGGGCATCACTCGGATCAGGCGTGTCTTGGGGGGCAGACCGTGCGCCAGTCGAGACAATGGAATTCCCGCTGCGATAGAAACCAGCAAGTGTCCGGGAGTTACCATGGAAGCGATTGACGTTAGCACCTCGGCCATTTTTTGCGGTTTGACTGCTAGCACCACGATGTCCGCGTCCGCCAGCACCTGCCGGTTCTCTTCGCATATCCGTGCTGCGGGTACCATGGCGGCAAAGTGCTCGCGTGCTGCTGCTGCTGGATCGCTGGCCACCAGGCGACCGGCAGCTATCAGGCCTGATTCCATGCAGCCTTTGGCCAATGCGGTTGCCATCCGGCCCGCTCCAAGGAAGCCAACAGTTTGGTCGATGGGTTGCAAGGTAATCACGTGGATTTGCGGTGTGAGATTGAAGGGTGAGGTCGAAGGCAGGCACTGCTGGCAAATGCAGTGGGCAGTATCTATCGTACGACATCGCGCTCTGGACGACAATTCCATCCGGTTTGCTGGGGAAATCGGCGGGGATGGAGAATGGCTGCAGCCAACTCCTCTGGACAAAGGAGTTCCGTTTTGACACACTCCGCCGCCTGTTTGACACACTTCTGGCGAAATGATTGCCGGAAATGTCAGTTGCCCTATTGTGGCGGATGCCCACCGCATCCGTCGAACGCTCCGACTTTTTGGTGAGTCGTTAGGAGGAAAAGCCATGGTGGTTTTACGTCTTTTCATTGCTTGTTTGGCCTGTTTTTGCTTGTGGGTGGTCCCAATCCAGGCAACGGCACAGTTGTTGAACCGCCCCACGAGTGCAGGGACCGATAAGACCGCCCAGGGTGCAGGTGTGATTACGGCACAAGTGTCAGGAAAGGAATCCAAGGATTCGTCGGCTGTCAAGCAGACCAACTGGTACAGTGTGCCCATGCCTAAAATCACGATGCCGAAAATAGAAATACCCCGGTTTAGCATGCCATCATTCATGGCATCAGACAGCAAGTCCTCGACCGCCAAGCCGTCGATGTTTGCTCCCTTGACCGCAGGCGCTCATAAAATCAGTGATGGATCCAAGAAAGCATGGGAAGGTGCGAAGGACATGCTTCGATTTGGTCGAGGGCAGTCGAAAAAGCCAATGCCCCAGTCCACTTCGGTAAAAAGGCCCTCCCTGTGGGAGCGAATGTTCACGCCCAAGGAGCCGGAAGGTCCCAGGACCGTTGCGGAATGGATGGCCCAGCCTCGACCCGATCTCTAAGGAATGCCTCAATGGATTACATTACTCCTCTACGGCGGCAGGCTGACAGGCTGGTCTTCGGTTGCTTGACTCTGTTTAGAGCTACGGGGCTTGTAGCTGCGGGGCTTGTCGTTGCGGGGCTTGTCGTTGCGAGTGGCTGCCAAGGTTTAAGCAGTTCATCGCTGATTCCTGGGTTGGCCGAATCGCGGCGTGAGCGGCAAATCGTCCGCCAGGCGGAAAACGATCCGTTCCCATCACCAGGCGATGTCGGAATCCTGTCTGAGTGAAAAAGGAGCCCCTTTTCCACTTTGGCCGACAGGCTCATAATCGTAGGCATATCCTTTCACTCTGTCGCTTCACGATTGCTGGCCTGCCATGCCCAAGCCCAACTCGCCCCTATCCAAGCTGCCATCGATTCATGAGCTGATCAGGCACCCACAGGTGCAGACCGTGGTGAATCGCATCAATCACTCGACTCTCGCGGAACGAGCCGCTCAATTTTTAGAAGAGCTGCAATCGTATCTACGCCGGCGTGCCGAACAGACGCCGAATATTCAACAAATCGCCGAGCGTTTTGCCCGCCATTTGTTGGGACATGGTGATACGGGAGCTCTGGTAATGAATGCAACGGGGGTGGTGATTGGGGCGGAATTTGTGGTGCCGCCCTTAGCGGAAGCCGCAGTCCAGGAAATCGTTCGTTTAGCGAGTGAGTATCACCTTGCTCCCAGTCAGTATCAGGTATGGCCGAATGGGGCCGAGCAAAATGGTATTGGACAAAATGGTGCCGGGTCGGCGCAAGTTGGTATGGAGTGGGCGAAGCAGTTGGACCAGTTGCTGCAGGAATGCACAGGTGCTGAATCGGCATGGGTCGCCTCCAGTACGGCCAGTGCTCAATTGTTGATTCAAATGGCCTTGGGGGATACATGCGAAGTGCTGTTGGCGGGGCCCGCGGGGCTTGTCGACTCGGCAACCTTGGGACTGGCAGGCATTGCACCGATTTCAACACGACTGGCAGGGGAAAATAGGATCGTGCTGGTCGAGGGAACCGGCATGCTAGGAGGCCCTGCTTGTGGTATTATTCTGGGGCAGCGAAAGCGGGTCGATAAGTTGCGCCACCACGCTGCGGCACCCATGTTGGCTGCCAATTCACTAACCTGTGCCGCGCTACGGGCGACGCTCAATCTTTACCGAACGGAACAGCTTCCTGTACACCAGATTCCCATTCTGCAATTGCTGTCAGCACCGTTGGATAATTTACGTCAGCGCGCTGAGCGTTTAGCGCCACTCATGCAAGAATGCGCTGCCGTTGCGGAAGCCGAGTCGGTCGAGGGAGATTCCCCCTGGTGCCAAATGGGGCCGGAGGATGAGCCAGCCAGTGGTGCCTCGCTGCCAGCCAGTGGTGCCTCGCTGTCGGCCAGTGGTGCCTCGCTGTCGGCCAGTGTTTCCTCGCTGTCGGCACCTACCTGCTCCATTGCGTTGCGGCCAGCGGCGGAAGGCCCAGAGGCAGCCAGATGCTTACTGCGTAGCCTTCGAAGCGGCCAACGTCCCGTTCTGGCCCGTTTGGCCAATGAGCGAGTCATGCTTGACATGCGTTCGGTTTTTCCACGATGGGACCAGGCATTGGTCGCCGCAGTGGAACAAGCTTAGGCGCGCGCAAGTGTTTTGCTGGCAAGGTGTTGCAGTAAAATGTGAAAATAGTCCGATCTTGCCGGTTTTTACAGCGTACTGTACTATTACGCCACGGACTATCAATAACTTTTAGCCAGAGGATAAGCATGAGCTTGACCGTAGCCGGTTTGCCCACAGACGAGCAACGATTGGGATATTTACGACTGAAGAAGACTTCGATGTCCTTTTTGCGGTGGATGGTACCACTTCTAGTACTCGCTGGATTGGCCTCTTCCATGGTGTCGCGGCCTCTGCTGGCACGCCCCGGAGAGGCCCCACGGGACAACCGGCGTATCGCCATTTTGGTCTCGCACTTGATGGATCGTCGCCACCTTTCCGACTTGCGCGTGGACGATGAAACTTCGAGACGTTGCCTTGCAATGTTCTTCAAGACTCTCGATCCCAGAAAACTATTTTTTCTGCAGGCCGATATTGATGAATTTTCACCGGAAAGCAGTCGTATCGACGACTACTTGAAACGTGGTGACGTTCATTTGGCGGATCGTATTTTTGACCGTTTCCTGCAGCGGGTGGATGAACGAATCGCCGCCGCGCAAAAATACCTGGACCAAGAACACGATTTCACCGCGGATGAAGAAATGGTCTATGATCCAGACGACATGACCTATGCCCACTCTATTGCGGAGGCCGATGAGCGCTGGCGGAAACGGGTGAAATATGATTTGTTGACCCATCTGGCCGATGGTAAGGAGTATGCGGAGGCGGTGGAGAAATTGCATAAGCGCTACCGAAGTATCGACAAGCGTTGGCATCAAACGGACAACGATGAGTTGCTGGAGATGTTTCTTAGTGCACTCACGTTGAGTTTTGACCCGCACAGCAGCTATATGTCGCCCAGCACGTTGGAGAATTTTACGATTCAGATGCGATTGGAGTTGAATGGAATTGGTGCTTCGTTGGAATCTAAATATGGCGAGACGATTGTACGCCGGATTGTACCCGGAGGAGCAGCCGATAAAGATGGCCGTTTGAAAGTGGGCGATAAAATTACTGGGGTCGCTCAAGGTTCGAGTGGTGAAATGATTGATATCATCGACATGAAGATCAACGATGTTGTCCAATTGATTCGTGGCAAGCCGGGGACGATTGTCCGTTTGGAGGTGGACCCCGAAGATAAGTCGGGTATTAAAGTGTTGGACATCACGCGTGCGCGGATCGAGCTGAAAGATAGTGAGGCACGCAGCCAGATTGTGGAGCGTTCTCAGCAGCAAGAAAACGTCACGACCGATACCGTAGCGACCTCGGTGGACACGTCTCAATCGCCTACGGGCACGATTGTGGAACATGAGGACAAACAGGGCGGCGCCAAGTACCGTATCGGCGTGATCGATCTGCCCAGCTTCTACATGGATATGGAAGGTCGTCGTGCGGGCCGTTCGGATTACAAGAGTACCTCGCGTGACGTCCGTCGATTGCTGGAGCAATTCAATCGAGAAAACGTGGATCTGGTCATCATGGATCTTCGCTTCAATGGTGGTGGTTCGTTGCCCGAGGCCGTCGACACGACTGGATTGTTTATTAGCAAAGGCCCGGTCGTTCAGGTGAAGGGACCGGATGGTCGGGTGACACCCTATCAGGACGATGATCCCGGGACGGTTTGGAAAGGCCCTTTGGTGGTACTCATCAACAAATTCAGTGCGAGTGCCAGTGAGATTTTTGCTGGAGCAATCCAGGATTACGGTCGAGGGGTGATCATTGGCGACCATGCCACGCATGGTAAAGGTACGGTTCAGCAATTGTTCGAATTGGGCCCGGCCATGTTCCCCGACGCGCCGAATTTGGGCGCGCTGAAGCTGACGATTCAGCAATTTTACCGGCCCAGCGGAGATAGTACCCAGAACCGTGGCGTCGTGGCGGATGTGGAGTTGCCTTCGCGGACAACTTATTGGGAAGAAATTGGTGAATCGAGTTTGGACTACGCGTTGAAATTCGACCAGGTACAGCCACTTCCGCACGAGAATTACCATGAAGCCAACACCAAGCTTGTGCAGGAGTTGAACCACCGTTCGGAACGGAGACGGGCCGAATCCGAGTTCTTTACCAAGGAAGATCGCAAGATCAAGCGATTCAGCAAACGGCAGAAAGAGTCCAAGGTTACCTTGAATCGTGAAAAGTTCCTGGCGGAACGAGCCGAAGAAAATACGGAGAAAGAGCAAGCGGATATTTTTAATCATCTACAGGATGAAGATCGTCCCGTTTTTGCGGAAACGCCTTACAATGAAGAAGTGCTTGCGATCGCCGTGGACTACCTGCGGCTCTTGCGAAGCAGCCAGGTCGCATTGACGAGGCGATAGTGAGACGCGAGTTGGATTGGTGAAAGAGTCGCCGGTGCTATCCAGCAACTTGCGCCTAACTCAGTGGTATTCGCATCCCGTCGTAGGCCAGTTTCATGCCCTCTGGTAGCAGGGCGCTGGTTTCCTCGTGCTCCAGGTCGTGGGACAGGTGCGTCAGCAATGTCTGTTTCGCCTTGAGGCGGGCTGCCAGCGAAACCGCTTCGTCCAGGCAGAAATGCGTGGAGTGCGGTTGGTGTCGCAGGCAATCCAGGATGAGCACATCCAGATTTTGCAATCGAGCCATGCTTGCTACCGGGATTGCGTTGGTATCGGTGCAGTAGGCGATGTTGCCAATCCGAAACCCAAGTACCTGCAGCCGTGGTCCGTGTTGAAGCCTTATCGGCACGATGCGCATTCCCAGTAGTTCGAACGGTTCCAGATCGATGGAGTGCAACTGGAGTTTTGGCGCTCCGCCCACATGCAAATTGGCAGGTGTGTTAAAGGCATAATCAAACGACTTGCGAATACGCCTCTCGACCCGTGTTTCACAGTAAATCGGAATAGGGCCACCCAGATAGAATTGCATCAGCCGTAAGTCATCCAGGCCAAACAGGTGGTCCGCGTGTCCATGGGTGTAAGCAACCGCATGAATGATGCCAATCTTTTCCCGCAGCAATTGACTGCGCAGGTCGGGTGGCGTGTCGATCAGCAAGTTTCCCTTGGGTAGACCCAGGACCACGCCACACCGAGTGCGATGATTTTTCGGGTTGTTACTGGCGCAAATGGGGCAGGGGCAGCCAATCATCGGAACTCCCACGGATGTGCCCGTACCGAGAAAGACCATTTGCCCTTGGATGTCGGGGGCCGCCATGGAGCGAGTAGGAGAGGAACTGGGCATCTACTGGCCCTCATGCGAAAGGCGGGCTAAGCGTTCAAGCAGGGTTGCTGCTTCGCCACGATCAATGGCCAGGGCTGCCTTCTCGGCGGCCAGCTTTGGCTGGCGACAATGGTCCGCGGCCACCAGGCCCGCCGCGGCATTGAGAATCACGATGTCGCGAGCCAGTCCCCGCCCTCCCGCTAGAATGTCGCGAATCACCGTCGCACTGGCTTCGGGGCCCTCGACTCGCAAAGTGTTTTGCAGCCGATCGGCGGGGACTTGCTCGATGCCAAAATCTTCGGGCGTCCAGCGCAGCTCCTGGAGCTGGCCATTTTCAACCAGGGTGACCTGGGTTGTGCCGCCCAGAGTGACCTCGCCCAGCCCATCCTCGCCGCTGACAACCAACGCGCGAGTGGTGTCCAGCATGGCCAGTGCGGCTGCCAGCAGAGGACGCAGCTCTGGCAAGCCCGCGCCTAGCAATTGGTGAGAAGCCTGGGCGGGGTTCGATAACGGACCCAGAATATTAAACAAGGTTCGAATGCCCAGAGCTTTGCGTACCGAAACGACATGTCGCATTGCCGGGTGCATGCGAGGCGCGAAGCAAAAGCAAATCCCCAGTTCTTCAAGACAACGTTCGACTTGGGGAAGCGTAGCCTCGATATTGACTCCCAATTGGGCCAGCACATCAGCCGAGCCGCTACGGCTGGTGACACTCCGATTGCCATGCTTGGCCACGGGTACCCCGGTTGCGGCGATGACCAATGCTGCGGCTGTGCTGATATTGAAGGTTGAGCTGCCCCCGCCACCCGTGCCACAAGTGTCCAGCAGTTTCTCGTAAGGATTGCCGATGGTGGTCATTTGTTGTCGCATGGCCGAGGCCGCGCCTGCCACTTCGGCCACGGTTTCGCCTTTGAGGTGCAGCCCGGTCAACAGCATGCCGATCTGCTCGTCCGTGCACTGGCCGGACATGACCGCGTTGATTCCCGTGGTCATTTGTTCACGAGTCAAGTCTTTGCCTGCTGCAATGATCTCCAGCAGATGGTTGAAGGATTTGGGCATGGTTCGCGCATTGTGGAGTAGGATGGAAATGATCGCATTGTAACCATTTGGGCTCCATACGGGAAATGGTGTATCTGTCTATTACGAGGGCGTGGGGGAGATAGGACGCATCGGGAAATATAATTATTGTCCCGAGAAAACCGCCGGCTTTGCCGAAGGACTGGCAGAGTATGATAGCTCCGTAGTGATATTGTTCGTGCTCGTACTCGTACTCGACTGGAACCATTGCATGCAACAGAAACAAGAGGCCATGGATATTGATGATGACTGACCTTGCCGCCAAGTTGGGTTCGAGTACGAGTACCGCTTTGCTGAGTACGAGCACGATATTCTCTCCCCGGCTCCTTTGAGGAGCCTTCCTCAAGCCACCCGCTATGCGGGTGGTACATGACTGATGATGACTGAGGTGGCCTCTCACTTGGATTCGAGAACGAGTACCGCTATGCTGAGTACGAGTATGATATTTATTATCCAGCCTCTTTTAGGGGCTTTCCTCAAGCCACCCGCCTGGCGGGTGGCACGTGACTGTTTCGACCTCGCGCATCGATTGGAGAAACGCATGAGATATTCCGTCGCTTTCATTCTGCCGATTGTAATCGGCCTTCTGCCAATCGCCCATCGCTGCCCGGCAAATGAACCGGCCGAGCCGCGGATTCTCGGCGAAGGGCAAATCCTCGAAGATTGCCGGCATGAGCCGCTCAAAGATCTTCATGGGTACTTTCCATTTCATGTCCCCAGTACCCAGGAGGCGTGGCAGCGGCGCTCCGACGCGTTGAAACGGCAAGTTCAAGTTGCCACCGGATTGTGGCCGATGCCCGAGCGAACACCCCTCAAACCGGTTATCCATGGCCGCATCGAACGGGACGGTTTTACCGTGGAGCAGGTTTACTTCGAGTCGCTTCCCGGCTTTTTCGTCACCGGCCAGTTGTTTCGTCCCGCCGGGAAGGCAGGACCCTTTCCGGCCGTTCTTTGTCCGCACGGCCATGGTGGCAGGTTGCAGGATGCAGGCGCGCGTGTTCGGGTACAGATTACGCGTGGCGAAGAGCGATTCGAGGCATCCGGCCGATTCCCCAAATTGGCCCGCTGTGCCCAACTCGCCCGGATGGGGTGCGTTACCCTGATCATCGACATGATTGGTTACGCGGACAACATGCAGTTGTCGCGCCAACTCGCGCATGGCTTCGCCAACAGGCGCCCAGAAATGGAAAACGCGAATTCGTGGGGTCTTTACAGCACCCAGGCGGAACTTCGCTGCCAGTCCATCCTGGGCATGCAAACATGGAATTGCATCCGGGCGCTCGATTTCCTCTGCGCGCTGCCTGATGTCGATTCGTCTCGCATTGGGGTAACCGGTGGGAGCGGCGGTGGCACGCAAACGATTCTCCTGGGTGCTCTCGACTCGCGGCCCACGGTCGCTTTTCCGCAGGGGATGGTGTCGACTTCGATGCAGGGAGGTTGCACCTGTGAAAACTGCTGCCTGTTGAGAATTGGCACGGGCAACGTCGAACTTGCGGCCCTGTTCGCCCCCAAACCCCAGGCGATGACCACTGCCGACGACTGGACCAAGGAGATGATGACACGCGGTTTTCCGGAACTCAAAAGCCTGTATGCGCTGCTCGGGCGTCCGGACCATGTCGCCTGCACGCCCTATCTGCATTTTCCACACAACTACAACTACGTCACCCGGGCCCGGATGTACGAGTGGTTTAACAAATACTTGCGTCTGAGACTCGATGAACCCATCGTCGAAGAAGACTACAAGTTATTGGCCGGAGATGAGTTGACGGTGTGGGACGAGGAACATCCTCAGCCGGCCCGGCGGGGCGATGACTTTGAGCGGGAACTGGTGGCCTATCTTACGCAAGCGTCCGAGCGTCAAATCGGTGCGTTGGAACCGACTGACGAAAACGCCCGCAAGACCTACCGCGAGGTAGTCGGTGGGGCGGTGGAGGCAATCATCGGTCGCACCTCGGAGGATGTTGGCCCGATCAAGCCGCATCGGGTCGCTACAATCGACAGGGGATCCTACGATCTCGGCAAATGCCGGCTGGCTGTTCCACGACACCAAGAGCAAGTACTCGCAATCCGACTGTTTCCGAAAGAGGCCGACTGGAACGGGCAGGTTGTCCTCTGGCTCACCGGAGCCGGAAAGCAGAGGCTATTCGAAGCGGCCGCAAAGCCAACTACCGAAGTTGCGAAACTTCTCTCCGCCGGATACTCGGTGGTGACCGCCGATCTGGTAGGCCAGGGAGAGGCTGCGCTGGCCGGGGCGGCCGAGGGACAAAACCGGGCCGTCGCCAATCCTCGTGAGTACGCCGGTTATACTTACGGGTACAATACGCCCCTCCTGGCCCAACAGGTGCACGATGTCCTGACGCTGGTCGAGTGGTTACGCAGCGGCGATGGCGACATTCGATCTGTGCAACTGGTTGGCACGGGTGCCGCCGGCGTGGTTGTTGCCGCCGCTGGAGCGGTCATCAAGGAATCGACCGGCGCAGCGGCAGTCGTCGATGTGGCGATCGAGACGGACGGCTTTCGTTTTCGCCAGTTGAGCGACTACCGCGACGCCCGTTTTCTGCCGGGAATTGTCAAATATGGTGGCCTGCCGGCCCTGTTGGCCCTGAATGCCTCGCGCAATGTCCGTGTCTTCGATCCACAACCGGAACCGCCGCTACTCACGAAGGCTTTCGCGGCGTTGCCAGGCAAAATGACATGGACCGCTGCCGCTGGGAGTTCCGGCGCGAATGGCACTCATGCCGCGGTTGTCGACTGGCTTACCAGGTAAAGCCATTGCACTGGGCTTGAGGTTTGTAGTCTGGAGGCATGTCGCGGATGTTCGTTTGGGCATGCCGCGGGGTTGGGCATCGTTATGCCGCCACCGATTTCCGAGTCATTGAATGCGGCTTTTCTACCATGAAAGCGATCCATCCATGAAACCTACCGTTTCTCGGCGTACGGTTCTGCTGGGTTCCACTGCGGCAACTCTCTTGGCCGTATTTCCGAAGCAGGCTGACGCCAGAGGTTCAAATGACAAGGAAGGGACAGGCGATCGTGGGACGATCCTGACACGTCCTATCCTTGAATTCAAACTGGAATCGACCAAGTTGTATAAGGATCCGTTCTGGGATGTCCAGCTCGATGCTTTGGTCAGAAGTCCCGATGGACAAGAGCAGCGAATTCCTGCGTTTTGGAGTGGCGGTTCGGAGTGGCGATGGCGATTCTCGGCACACCAATCGGGAATTTATCGATACCAGACGATTGCCAATGATCCAGGAAATCAAGAATTGCACGGTGTGACGGGCGATTTTCAAATCGACGAATATTCCGCTGGCAATCCTCTGTGGAGCCAAGGAACTTTGCAAGTCTCCGTGAACCATCGATATCTCGAAACGACGGATGGCGAGCCTTTTTTGTGGTTAGGGGACACCTGGTGGATGGGACTCACCGACCGGCTCTCCTGGCCCAACGAATTCATCCAGCTCACCTCCGATCGGCGTGCCAAAGGATTCAACGTGGTCCAGTTAGTCGCGGGACTTTATCCCGACATGGACTCGTTTGACCCGCGCGGTAAAAACGAAGCCGGTTTTCCCTGGGAAGCCAACTACCAACGAATCAATCCCTCTTGGTGGGATCTGGCCGATCAGCGAATTGGGTACCTTGTCGATTCGGAAATAAGGCCTTGTATCGTCGGTTGTTGGGGGTACTACTTGAAAAAAATGGGCATGAAAAAGATGCGTGCACACTGGCGTACCGTCATTGCCCGATGGGGCGCGTCTCCGGTAATTTGGTGCCTGGCCGGGGAAGGTTCGATGCCTTGGTACTTGTCCAACAGCCGAGCGGAGGAACAATCCGCACTCGAGAAAGGCTGGACCGACCTGGCACGCTATGTACGCCAAACGGACCCCTTTCAGAGGTTAATCACCATACACCCTTCTCGATCTTCACGCGAAACGATCCGTGATCCCGCGGTGCTCGATATGGACATGCTGCAGACCGGGCATGGTGACTATCGATCGATTCCGGCCACGCTGAAGCAGATCTCCAATGCGGTCAATCAGGAGTCGGTCATGCCGGTGAAGTGACTCCTGTTGGCGACATTCAGGCAGGCAAAAAGGGTCGCCAAAAACTCGACCTTTTCCCCGAACAACGCGATTGGGTCATTATTCTTCAACATGAATACTCTACCGATGGAACCCATGACCAGGTAAAATAGTTGTTGGGAATTAGCCCGTATTTGTTCCGTACATCCTGAGTACGGCGAAGGCTCTCCTTCTTCTAGTCAAGAAGGCAGTGCCCCAGGATTTGGCAATCGAACACCAACCGGTTCTAAAATGGCTGGCCATCCGATCAAATCGCGACAGCGATTGGGCAAATACCGTATTGTAAGCCGCCTGGGAGAAGGCGCTTTCGCCAGTGTGTTCAAGGCGGTCGACACGCTCGAGGGGATTTCGGTCGCGTTGAAAATTCCCCATGATCATCTGGTCACCGAAAACGTGCTGGCCGAATTTCGCCAGGAGATCAAGTTGGCCGCTCGACTGAAGCATCCCAACATCTTGCCACTGAAGACGGCCGATTTTATCGAAGGCCGGCTGGTGCTGGTTTACCCTTTGGGTGAGAAGACTCTGGATCAGCGTTTGCGATCACGAATCGCCTTGAAATCGGTTCTCCACTATACGGATCAAATACTAGCCGCCGTGGCATGTGCGCATGAGTATCGAGTGATCCATTGCGACATCAAACCAGACAATTTACTGTTGTTCCCTGACGGGCTATTGAGGTTGACCGATTTTGGGATCGCCAAGGTTGCCTTGCGTACTTTGCGGGCGTCAGGTTCTGGCACGGTGGGCTATTGCGCGCCGGAGCAGGCGATGGGCAAGCCGTCGTTCCATTCCGACGTCTTTTCACTAGGACTGGTCTTTTATCGCATGCTCAGCGGTTGCCTGCCGGAATGGCCGTTCGATTGGCCACCTCCCAGTTATGAACGCCTGCGCAGGCGTATCCATCCAGACTTGCTGCAATGGGTGCGCCGGGCCATCGAGATTCGTCCCGAGAAACGGTTTGTCGATGCTATTCAGATGCAGGCAGTCTATTTACGGCTCAAACCGCGAGCTTTGCTCCACGGGAGCCCCCAGCGTGCGGTTGGACCGAGCCGCGAGTCACGCGATTGGCGGACCGTGCAACGCAAACAATTTCAACGCCAATATGGCAAAGTCCTGCGGACTCACTCTGTCTGTACCCGTTGCAATGGCCCGGTTGCGGAGAGCATGACCACCTGTCCCTGGTGTGGTCAGGGACGCGCTGTCCATCGCGATGCCACTCGTTTTCCAATCCATTGCCCCCGCTGTCAGCGGGGTTTGAAGCTCGATTGGACCTATTGCCCCTGGTGCTATGGAGAAGGCTTTGAAGTCTCTTCTACACGCCAGTACTCGGATACCCAATACGCAGCCAGGTGCTCCAACCAGGCTTGTGTACGCAAGCAACTGATGCCGTTCATGCGATATTGCCCTTGGTGTCGGCGGAAAGTCAGGAGAAAATGGAAAGTTGAAGGGGTGTCGGACCGCTGCCGGTCTTGCGGCTGGGGCGTGGTGCGGGAATTTTGGACTTTTTGCCCTTGGTGCGGTAAACCTTTGGGAAGATCGTAGGAATGGAAGACTGCAAAAAGGTCTATTTCGATCAGCGCATGCGGCAACCGGAGATGCTGCGGTTGGCAGGTGGTCGGGCGTGCCTGTTTTCATCACGCTGCCCTGGCAAGGAAACGCCCAATGAGGATGCCGCGGCCCTGGTCGACGTCGACGACCGGTCGGCCGTACTGATTGTCGCGGATGGACTTGGCGGGGGGGCCGCCGGGGAACTGGCTTCCCGGCGGGCCGTGGAAAGTCTTCGTGCAACGATTGATGAGGCGCGTGATTCCGCGAGCCTGTTGCGAACCGCCATCATCAGTGGGTTTGAACGGGCCAACGCGGTGGTGCGAGAACTGGGAATGGGAGCCGCTACCACGCTGGCGGTGGTCGAACTGCTCGATGGAGTTGCCCGCTCCTACCATGTGGGCGATTCAATCGTTCTGGTGGTGGGGGGCCATGGAAAAATTAAGCTGCAAACCGTTTCCCACTCGCCGGTCGGTTACGGAGTGGAGTCGGGGTTGCTTGGCGAAACCGAGGCGATGCACCACGCCGAGCGGCATATCGTCTCGAATGTGATCGGCTCGCCGGAAATGCATATCGCCATTGGCCCTCCCGTTACCTTGGCGCCTCGCGATTCGGTGTTGGTGGCCAGTGACGGGTTGTGCGACAATCTCGATTGGGACGAAATCGTGGAGACCCTTCGTAAGGGTCAGCTTTCTCAATCGGTTGCCAGCCTGGCCGCCCGGTCGCTCGATCGGATGAACCACCCGACCGATGGCCAGCCTTCGAAGCCGGACGATTTGACGATCATCGCCTTTCGTCTGGGCGGCTGAAGTAGCAATGAAAAAGGCCACCGCCGCAATCGTTTCGCTGGAGGGGGCAAACGAAGTGCAAGCGGTGGCTCAATGCCACTTACTTTGAGCCGTAGGCGCTAGCCTCGGGTGTCTTGGAGACAACGCAAATTTTACAACACCCGACGCTAGCGCGTACTCAGGTGTTGAAATGGCCAAAGTAATTGGCATTGGACGGAGGCCCGATCGGTTCGTACTCAATCCACTTTAAATCCGCGGCCTCTGGCCGTGCGACCCTGACATGCTCTGCCGGTCCGGCGAGAGTTTTTCAAGGCCATCTCCTTAAACGACTTCTTTACATCCGCCATGGATTGAAAGTTCAGGCCTTGAATCGTACTCGTACTCAGGCGCCAGCCGGTACTCGTACTCGAAAGGACTGGACATTAATCGAACCGATCTTTGCCACGATCGCGTGGATGTATAACGCCTTTCGATCGATTGGTCGATTCCTCGTTCTTCCGCCCAGCACCATGTTGACGGCG
>JAJRWS010000267.1 GCA_024276705.1 Planctomycetota bacterium
GCCATTCTTTGAGGCCAACAAGAAAAAAGGGCCCGCAGATAACGCAGATGCGAGCAGAATGACCATTAGATAGGGATGAAAACTCGTTGCCCCTTGGGTTGCATTGCGTGTGTCGGTGTGACCCTAATCCATAACCTCAGAGGAGCAACGATCATGTCTAGTTGTATGACATTGGTTTGATAGCTGCTGGTTCGTTCAGTCTTCCTCATGCTCGCCGATAAATGCAAATGCGACAGTTATTGATGCGCCGGTCCTTAGGGACGACTCATCAATAACTTCGGCATTTCCATGCAAAGCCACGGCACCCTTCATCCTGGTGAGGAATAGAATGAGTGATGTGAGATGTGGGAATCGATGATCTGAAAGATAGCTCCTTTTGCAGTTCATCGATCATCGATCACACTTCAAACATCCTTATGGCGTGCTTCTCCATGGTTATCCCAAAGCAGGAAGTTATTTCTGAAGCATTCCTTACCTCGTGAAGCCGAGGCTGAAGCTGAAGACTTGAGTCTGGTCGTAGTCGGCTTTGACTGCAGCCCAGGTAAAGTCGAGCGCGATCGGGGCCGGCCCCATCGCGGGTACCGTGATCCGCAAGCCAACACCTGGGGCCACGCGAAAATCATTGATCTCCGTTTTCTTCTCCACCGTGCCAAAGTCACAGTAGACAACTCCGTGCAACATCTCATCAGCCGTTACGGGGAACATGTACTGAACCGAATTGAGCCACTGGAACTCACCACCGACCTCGACATTCTTGTTGACCGAATCGACTGGCGAAGCGCCCCGGAATTCGAAACCGCGTAACGTGGAATACCCACCGGCGAAGAAGTTATCATAAATGGGCGTCTGGCTGCCCGTGAAACCCAACCGAGTACTCACGCTCATCACGTGTCGCCCGGAATGGTCGGGCCGTTCACGCATCAGAAAATATTGGCGAAAATCGAGCGTCCCGCGAGCGTAGTCATACGATCCGATGACCTGTTCCACACCAATTTCCGCATAGTGTCCCTGGGTAGGAAGGAACGCGCTGTCGCGCGTATCGTTGATCAATGCCAGGCGAAATCCGTGCAGCGCGTTACTTCCCAATGCGTCGTGCAATTCAGGCACATTCGGATCCGCAATATTTGATATATCCACATTTTCACCCCGGTAGGCGACAGTGGCCGCCAAATCGCGTTCGACCCACTGATACCCCAGAGAAACCCGACCGCCCACCCGCTGTTCGTCATAATCCTGATAGCGACGATCAAATAGCGAACCACTCAGTCCGAGGCTGATGGGCGTATCGAACAGATACGGCTCTTGAAAACTGATGAGGTATCGATTCACCACACTACCGGGTGATGCATCGATGCGAAACCGTTGACCACCACCCCGCCAGGCCGTGCCATTACGGATTTCCTCGAAACTTCGTGGAAAACGTCGCCAATCGAAATTGCGTTCGTCCATCACGATATTCCCCACAATTCCCGCATTGGAATTGACCCCAGCCCCAATCATCAACCGTCCGGTTTGGGTCTCTTGCAATCCGACCAGGACATCCACCGCCTGCCCCGGATAAGGCTGGCCGGGAGGGCCATAATGCCCGTCCGGAAACAATTGGTAAGCAGCGGGGGGAGGTGGCACCATACCCGGCGGGACACCCCCCGGAGTCGGCGTGATGGGTGTCATGGGTGGCGGCTGGGCGGGGGCTCCATACTGCGCTTGCTGGGCGCCGGCATATCCGCTTGGCGGCACTCCATTGGGACCTGTCGCACCGATAATCTGCCCACCGTAGGGACTCGGAGCACTCGTCGCCGCGGGCATTTGGGCGTAAGCGGAACCTTGCCCCGGAGCGGCGGGGTAAGCACCTCCCACTGCCTGATAGGGAGCCCCTGGCTGAGCAGCCCCTTGTATGGCGTAAGGGGAGGAAGAAGGCGCCGTCGTGGATCCAGTCGTGGGCAGAGTCGTTCCAGGAGCAGCAACCGGGGCACCCGGGGGCGCCCACCAGTTTTGCGATTGCCCCGCGACCGGTGCCGTTGGCGCCGGGCTCTGGCCACGAATGGTGATCTGTGGCGGCCGCGGAACCTGCTGGAGTTCCTGAGCCGATTCAGCATGCTCCGTTGCTGATTGCTGGCCAGGAGAAGCAGGCGGTTCAGCCGAATGCTCTACTTCGACTCCCTGCTGCCAGCGAATAAAATGTTGCAAATCCGTACACTGCACGACCACATCCATCCGTGGGTCCGAAGGGTCCGCCGGTTGCTGGGGAACTTGGGGGACTGGTTGCGCCTGGCCACCAGACCACCGAGAGTCGTTCTGACTTGCTACGCCCTGTTCTCCCTGTACCGGAGCGAGAGGAAACTGTACGGGAGGAAGCAGTACGGGCGGACGGGGAACCTCGGGCTGAGGCAATGGTGTCTCGGGACTCTGGCCACGAATCCCCGAACTTTGCGAACTTGAAGCATGCGAACGGGCCAACCCCATTTGGCTATCGTCGGGGATTCGGTAAGTGATCTTGGGCCGAACCCCACTGGCGGGATCTGAAAGGAAAAGACTGCTGGCGAGCAATCTTCGCTCACTCGCTTTCAGTTGGCGGATATCCATGATATCGCCGGAACGCAACGAAATACGATTCAAGGCCGTCTGGATACGCGTGTGTGGATTGTCCCCGCCAATTTGAACCAATATACGCCCGACCCGCCATTGGCTACCTTCCTCGATATGGTAGATCAGATCGACCTCACCCGGTTCTTCCAGAAAAACGGTTTCGGGTTTCACATCCGCAAACACATAGCCATGGCTGCCGTAAAGTTCCTGCAGCCAAAGGGAATCCAGCTGCATTTTTGCCTGCTCAAAGTCTTGGCCCGAAGTGAGTTTGGCGGTTGCAGCCAAGGCGTTCGGCTCAAACTTGGTATTCCCCAGGAAGCGGACATCGCGCACCTTGTAACGGGACCCTTCGTGAATCACGAAGGTCAAATCGGCCCGATTCATTTTTTCGTTGTAGTCCAATTTACGTCCCACGCGCGCTTGGAAAAATCCGTACGAACGATAGTAGGCCGTCAGTTGGTCCACATCGGAATCGATCTGATCGCGGTTCACATAACCCTTGAATAATTTCAGCAGCGGAGGCTTCGACTGGATCAACGTCTTCAGTCGGCGACCGCTGACAAACTCGTTGCCAATGAATTGAATTTTTCTGATTTTCATCGACTGACCTTCGTTGATCAGGTAGACCACTCCCTGGTCGGTCGACTTGTTGCCTTCGTAGATCGTTACTTGAACGTTGTTGTACCCGCTGCTCTGATATTGCTCGCGGATTTTTCGCCGACCTTCTTCCACCGCGTAGGGATCAATCGAGCCTCCAACTTTCAAATTGGTCTGTTTCCCCAGCTTTTTGTCGGATATTTTCTTGTTGCCCAGGTAAGTCACGTAACGGATGGTTGGCCGTTCGACGACCTGAAAAAAGACAATTCTTCCTCGAGACGTCGACTCATAAAGGGGTTTGACATCCACGAACCAGCCGAGATTCGCCAGTTTGTAAACATCGCTCGTGACGATGGAACGATCAAAAGGACGTCCCACGCGGGTGCTGAGCTGACTGGCTATACGAGACGTGGGGATCGTGTCGTTGCCTAAAATACGAATCTCAGCCACAAGCTCCGCTGCATTGGTTTCCTCGACTGGCTGAGTTACCGGTGGAGGCGCGGGAAGAACTGGCAGCGACTGGGCATGCAGTATCCGGGCGTTCTGGAAACCAGGTGTCACCAGGAACACGATCCAAGTCACCCCTGCGACGAGTGGAACAACGTGACGAATTCGGTGGGTGAAAGTCTGCATGGGCATCCGGTGGCCAATCACCAAGAGTGTGGGGACAAGTCAAAATCCATCGCAAGAGGATACAACCATCGTTGTGCTTCCTGCCAACGAACTGAGGGGTGGCAGAAATACAAAAACAACTTCTTGGAGACAAGACGGATCGGCGTCTGCTAGCAAGTTAGAAATCGGGCGCGTCGTAGGCTTCGAACTCTTCGTACGGTTTCTGCGAATAGTTGCGAAAACGGGTAAAATCGTGAAGCCAGGTAAGCTTCACGTCGCCCGTCGGACCGTTACGTTGCTTGCGAATCAACAAATCGGCCTCACCCCGTACCTGGTCGCGATCTTCTTCACTGGTCTGGTAATATTCATCGCGATGGACAAACATCACCACATCCGCATCTTGCTCGATAGCACCCGATTCCCGCAAATGGCTCAACTGCGGTTTATTGTCCCGGCTCGACTCAACCTGACGATTGAGCTGCGCCAGACACAAGACGGGAACCTCCAACTCACGGGCAAGGCCCTTCAGACGGCGGGCGATCTTGGCGACCTGCTCCTGGCGAGGGTCACGTGAGTTATCTGGATCAATCAACTGTAAATAATCGATCACAATCAGCCCCAAACCCTCGCTTCGTTTGAGCCTCCGAGCATTGGCTGAAATCTCGGTCATGGTACGACTGGGCGAGTCATCGATAAAAAGTGGCGCCTGGCTGATTCTGGCAGCTGCCACTACCAATTGCTTGCGTTCCTCCTGAGTGATCGTACCATTTCGCAAGCGATTACCATTGACCTCTGCCACGGAACAAAGGAGGCGGTCTCCTAATTCGATTTCGGACATTTCCAAACTGACGAAAAGAACCGGAACCTGGCCATGCATGGCGATATGCTCAGCCATGTTCATCGCCAGAGCCGTTTTTCCCATACTCGGACGTGCGGCCAGAATCACCAGCTCTGATTTTTGCAATCCGCCGGTCAATTGATCAAAATCTTCAAACCCTGTCTCAAGACCGCCGAAGGCATGTTGATCGCCCATTCGGGAATCAATACGGTCGAGAGATTTCGCCAGGACCTGATCGATTTTGCTGTACTGTCCCTGGCTGCTGGACTCCAGGATTCCAAAGATTTTTTCCTCGGCACGGCCCAGTACCTGCCGAGGTTCACCGGTGGGATCGTAGGCCTCACGAAGGATATCGGTACTGGCAAGGATCAACTGCCGGAGTACGGCTTTCTCCACTACGAGGCGCGCATAGTACTCGGCATGAGCCGCCGTCGATATCACCTCGCCCAATTCGTGGAGATAAACGGCTCCTCCGATCGACTCAAAATCACCTGCTTTTTGCAATTCCTCCACCAGCAGGAGCACGTCGACACTGTTGCCCGAACTCGAATTGTGCAAGTTCATCAAATGCCGATAAATACAGGCATTCGCTTCGTCATAGAAGTCGTCTGGACGAAGAATCAAGGCAATTTCATCGAAGACTTCAGGCAACAGCAGGACACTGCACAGGACTGCTTTTTCCGCCTCAACATTCTGCGGAAGCTGCCGTTCCAGAATCGACGGCGAATTGGGCGAACCGGCATGGGCAGAGTGTTTTCTGGCAGAATGGTTCGCTGAAGTCCTTCCAGGATACCGGGAATTGCCTTCATTCGCAGCCATGACTCATACGCTCCATCGGGGGTCCAGGGGGCCAGACGCCAATGACCTGAGGCCAGAGGTCTGTGATCTGGAGCCAGAGGTCTGGGTTTGGGAAATCGTATCTCGTCAGGCAGCTAACCGTCAAGCATCACCAACTAAATTGCGTTCCCCCCGATAGTGAATCACACAACCCCCACCGATTGTGGCAACGGTCGTTGGCTCCAATACCGTTGATTTATTCGCAACTTTTTGCCTTATTGAAAGTTAAAGTCTTGAAGGTGCGAATATCGAACAAGGAATTTCGAATGATGAAGTGAAGAATTTGCGGCAAGCACAATCGGCAAGTTCTGAGGCAAACCAAGATCAGGCGTCAAAGACCAGGAGAGGTGCCGGTGGTGAACCTGCACAGGATCGAAAGGTGCCAAAGGGCCCTGGTGTGTCGTCCCAGAACGCCCCCAGTTGTATTCACAGCGCGTCAACCACGCTCTTCGCCAGGGGGCTAAGTCTGTTCGTCTTCCCATCATCTATTGCCCTGGGCTCCAGGGCGTGCCACACCCAGGGAACTTAACGCAACAAACCTAGCGGCCACTCCACATCGCCTTGCGTCCCCCAGCCAAACGAATCTTGGAGAATGTCCGCGCCCTAAGCCCCGCCACTGCTACAAGCCCGACTCGCGGCATTGTCCAAGTTCGGCTTGGCGCAACAAACCCAGCACTAACCCTGCGTGGCTTCGCCAACCGCAGGCACAACCCATACCTTCAATTCGCCTTCCACTTCGCTGGAAAGGCGGAATTTCACTGTGTAGAGGCCCAATTCCTTGAGTGGACCCTCCAGGCGAATCTGTTCAACGGTCAACTGGATATTATTCTTGCGAAGCGAAGAGACTATTTCCGTAGCGCCGACACTACCGTACAAATGCCCATCGTCGGTTGCATTCGCCTCGATGGTTACACTTTGCCTGGCAATTTCGGCAGCCTGCTTTCGCAGACCCGATTGCCGCATTTTCTCAAGTGCCTGTAACTTAGCCCGGTGCTTATCAACCATCCGTTTATGATGTTCCGTCGCTACAGTAGCCAGGCCTTGAGGGAGCAAGTAGTTATGGGCATAACCGGTTCGCACCTCCACAACGTCCCCCTGCTTACCAAGGTCCTCCACGCTCTGGATCAGCAGTAGCTCTATCCCGCCATGAGGACCACGCGGAAGACGGTTGGATCGATGCGGAACATGCCGCTTTTTTTTGGTTTGTGTTTTAGTTGTCATCTCTACCTACGTAGTTGTCTGGAGTGTATTAAAAAGGAATCCCATCACCGGTCGATGCACTCGCTGGCTGACTGTTTTCAGACTGGTCACTGCCCGTCTGCTGATTTGGCCCCGGCTGTTGATTTGGTCCCGGCTGACTCGAATACTCGTCATGGCTGGATTGGCTCTCCTGACTGAATTGATCAGCTTGCTGTTGTGTTGTCCCCCGAGGCTTCCCCTGAGTATTGCCCCCCAGCATTTGCATTTTTTCGCCAACGACCCGCAACTTGGACCTTTTTTGGCCATCTTTTTCCCAAGTATCAAGTTTTAGCCGCCCTTCGATGAGAACACTGGAGCCTTTACTCAGGTATTCGTTAGCCACCTCCGCAGTACGGGCCCACAAGGTAACATCCACAAAAGTGGTCTCCTCGACCCACTGATCATTACGTTTGACTCGGTCGTTGATGGCCAAACCGATTTCTGAAACAGCCGTCCCGCTAGGAATGTAACGCAGCTCTGGATCACGAGTCAAATTGCCAACCAATACGACGCGATTGTAACTTGCCATGATTCACATCCCTCCTATGGTAAACTTGCAATTTGCCAATACTGTCTTCGTCAGGCGAATACTGTACGCCTGTACCCATTCCATGAAATCTACCACAATCCGGGCCAAGATACAAACCTTTTTTGAAAAACTTGGAAAACGCCCGCGATACAAGCCTCAGCCGCTCAAACCCGTAAATAACATATCCAATTCAAAATGCGGTCCCACGATTCAAAACGAGGATGAAACCGGGTACCCGATTCGCCCCCTCACCCTAACCCTCTCCCCCACAATAGGGGCGTCTATACTCAATCTTTGGCAACGTCTAATGCGCCCCTATTGTGGGGGAGAGGGGACAGTATTCCCCCAGCCAAACGAATCTTGGAGAGTGCCCGCGCCATCCGCCGCGCCACCGGTACAAACCCAAATCGCGGCATTGTCCAAGTTCGGCTTGGCGCGATAAACCCTGCGGCTTGGCGCAATAAAACGTCAGACCGCTGCTTCCGGCTCGCTCACTGGCTCGGCGACGTCTGCCTCCGGCTCAGGTTCCTCAAGCGTCTCGCCTTTGGCATGGGCAACAATATGCTCAACCAGACTCTCTGGCAACCGAACAAACAGTTGCCGAAGAATCCCTTCCTTGATTTCACATTGGCGAGTTACTTCAGAGACTTTTTGCGTGGACAAGCGAAAATAGGTAAGCCAGTAAGCACCCTTACGCTGCCCCCTAATAGGATAAGCCAGGCGCCGCTCTTCCCATAACCGACTTACCAGGATTTCGCCACCCGCTGAAGTAATAAATCCTTCCAGATCGCGAGGCAAGCTCTCGTGATCTCTCGCAAAACGGTTCGCATCGAGAATAAACAAACCTTCATAAACCACACTGTTTTCTGCCAAAACATTTACTCCCAAAAACTGGATCTACCCTAAAGATCTACCCAAAAATTGGATATTCTTGAGTCTCGTAGTCTGATATTACAATTTCGCATTGTACCGGTTCATCGCCTTTTCAATCCCCTCGCCCGCCCAGAGAGCGGCTCCATCGGCAGCCCGCCCAAGCATTTCTTCCAGTGCATCTTGCTCTTCCCGAGGGAATTTTCCTAACACAAAACCAGCCGGGTTCCATCGCTCCGGCACCGGGCCGATTCCCAGGCGAAGGCGCGAGAACTGACTGCTTGCCAAATTTTGGATTATGTCCGCCAGGCCTTTCTGCCCACCGTCGGTGCCTCGAGCCCGAAACCGCAAATTCCCCATGTCCAAGTGGAAATCGTCACAAACCACCAGGACCTTTTCGAGCGGAATCTTGAAAAAATCGACCGCCTGCCGTACGCTTCGCCCACTCAAGTTCATGAATGTATGCGGCATGAGCAACAACGTCCGCTCATCCGCCAGGACAATTTCCAATAACTCTCCATCAAATCTGCCGCGACCGCATCCAGCCGCATAACGTCCGGCAAGTAAGCGAATGACTTCAAAACCGACATTATGGCGCGTCTGATCATATTTCTTACCCGGATTCCCCAATCCAACGATGAGTTTCACGCCACTACTCACCTGGCTGGTCTTCACTCTTACGCCCAACAATTTCCGGTTCGCTCGATCCTTCCACCGCAGATTCATCTTCCTCCAACTCAACCGCGGGCATGCCACATTGGACACATGCCTGCGAGTCTTCAACCAACAGTTTGGCATCCTCGGGAACATCGTCGATATCCGCCACGGTCAAGGTACCGCCCAACTGCAACCGGTTAATCGACAGATGCAGTTGCTCTGGCACCGACGCCGGAGAAGTTTCCATCTCCACCCTGCGTAATAACTGCTCGACACCCCCCCCCTCGTTGGTTCCGGGAGCAACCCCACGCAATACGATGGGAATTTCAACCTTTACCCGATCGCCTTTCTCAACTCTCAGCAGATCAACGTGCAAAACTTTCTGCTGGAAGGTATCCCACTGTACGTCCTGGAGTAGCACCTGGCCCTGCTCCACACCCGCTAATTCAACCACTTTCGCCCCATGGCGAAGCGATGTACTGAATTGCTCCTCGGACAGGGACAAACTGACCGGCTCCTTACCATGCCCGTACAGGACTGCTGGCAATTTCCCACTTTTGCGCAAACGTCGGTTGTGTTGCTTACCGAACTGCTTACGCGTCTCAACCTGCAATACTTCCGCCATGGCCATGCGCCTCTATCTACATCTCTATCTAAATGAACTTACAAACTCTTGATTCTGCCCGATTTTGGAAAGAATTCAAGCCCCCTATTGGAATAAACGACTAACCGACTCATTGCGGTGGATACGCTTAATCGCTTCACCCAACAAGGGTGCCACGCTTAAAACCTCGGTTTGGGGCAATAGATGCTCGGGTGGGAGTGGAATCGAGTCGGTACAGACGATACTGGCCAGATCTGAATCGGCCAGACGCTGGACTGCGGGCCCACACAGCACGGCATGCGTGGTCGCGACATGGATTTCTCGCACCCCCCGTTCATGCAGCAATCGGGCCGCACCACAAATCGAACCGGCCGTGCTGATCATGTCATCAAACATTAAAACGACCTTGCCCTCCACCGGACCTCCGATGACATTTTCTTGTACGGTCGTCTCGGCACTGGTCCGGCGTTTATCGATGATCGCCACTTCGCCTCCCAACCGTTTGGCATGGCCGATCGCCCGTTTGATGCTCCCCTCATCCGGGCTGACAATCACCAGATCTTCTCGAGGAATGTTTTTATTCAAAAAATGCTCGTTGAGTACCGGAGCCGCGTAGAGATGATCGACTGGCACATCAAAAAAACCTTGAATCTGGGCCGCGTGTAGATCCATGGTCAATACGCGGTCGGCCCCGGCTCGAGTGATGAGGTTGGCCACCAGCTTCGCGGTAATGGGTACCCGCCCTTCGTCCTTCCGATCCTGCCGCGCATAACCAAAATAAGGGATCACCGGGGTTACCCGCTCGGCGCTGGCCCGTTTGCAGCTATCGATCATCACCAAAAGCTGCATCAACGTTTCATTCACCGGCGGACAGGTGGGCTGCAGCAAATAGATATCACGGCCACGGATATCCTCGTCAATCTTGCACGAAATCTCACCATCCGGAAAAGTTCCCAGCGAGATATCGGCTAGAGGGACACCAAGGTATTTGGCAATCCGCTCACTTAACGCCCGGTTCGCATTGCCGCTTAAGAGCTTTAAATCATGCATTTTCCAATTGCTCCATAGCCACTTCGACCTGCTTCAAATCGTCCACCGTGTTAATGCTTAACGCCTCGCATGGTTGCAAAGCTTTCAACGCTGCCACTCTCCTGCCTGCCTTGAGCAGGATGCTTGGGCAATCGGTAATATAATATTCTCGCTGCGCATTGGTGTCGGTAAGAGACTCGAGAGATTGCAACAGGGCGTCCGCCTCGAATAAATAAGTGCTCGCGTTGATTTCATGCAACTCTCGCTGCTCGGGGGTTGCATCTTTTTCTTCCACGATGGCCACAAACTTTCCGTCCGCATCTCGAACGATCCGACCAAGCCCGGTCGGATCCTCCTTTTCCACCGTCCCCAAAAGGCAGGAAGCTTCCCGAGATCGAAATTCCACCAGGAATTGCTGTAATGAAGATGATCGCAACATGGGAGAGTCGCCTGCAACCACTAAAACGGCGCCTGCGTGAGCCGCCAACTGCTCACGGCATGCCATGACGGCATGTCCAGTTCCCAATTGCTCCGTTTGCAGGACAAATTCCACGCCGGGAACGTCTGCCAATTCACACCGCACTAAATCGGCCTGATAGCCAACAACCACGCAGATTTTCTCAATACCTGCTCCGTGCAACGCGTCGATCACATAGCGAATCATCGGCTTGCCTCGGACCGGCACCAACACTTTGGGCAAGTCAGAGAACATACGGGTCCCTTTCCCTGCCGCAAGCACAATCGCCAAGGGGGCTGAGTGGGTGTTATTCATGTTTTTGGTGTCGGGTAGCGGGTGGCGGGTGGCGGGGAATTTATAATCTATAATTGATGATTTATGATTGATGCATTGGGCCCAATGAAAATTTCCGCTCTCGGCCAAAGGCCGCCGGGAGTCGGGAAAGAGGGCTCAGGTTTCAGGGTTCAGGGCAGGATTAGGAGGGCGGGGTCTGGAAATTATCAATTATCAATTACACCAGGGGCAGCCCTTTTTCTTGTTAATGATCTCTACTTATTAGCGTTTATTCGCGGTTCCTTGGTGACCTGACTTAACGCAGTTTTACATTCCGCATTCCGCATTCCGCATTCCGCATTCCGCATTCCACCTTCCCCCTTGCTATCGCCCGCTTATCTTGCCATCCGTGACAAGAAATCGCTAGGTCAGATAGTGCATAAACAAATCCGGGGGATACTCGCCTCTTTCACAACCCAAAAAAGGACGTATAATGCTCGATTCCGCTCAAATTACCCCCAGCCCCGCTGGCGGTTTACGGATGTGATTTACTGCAACCGAGGAAGCCAGGCGTGCGTGATGCGATCGAAAAAGCGGACGTACTCATCGAGGCGCTGGGCTGGATCCGCCAGTTCCGCGATAAAGTCACGGTCATCAAGCTGGGCGGTAGCGTCATGGAGGACTCCGAAGCGCTGCGGCACCTGCTGGTCGATATCGTCTTCATGGAAACGGTGGGAATGCGACCCATCGTAGTCCATGGAGGTGGAGCCGCCATCAGTCGAGCCATGGATGAGTCGCGGATTGAACCCCATTTCATCCAAGGCCGCCGCTACACCGATGCGGCAACCTTGAAAATTGTCGAGCGGGTGTTAGCCGGGGAAATCAACGAGATGCTCGCCAGTCGCATAGAACAGTTCGGCGGTCGCGCCATGCCGCTGAATTTTACCGGCGAATCTGACAATAATGTACTGTTTGGCGAGCCCTTGCAATTGACCGAGGACGATGGCCAACCAACCAGCCTGGGCTACGTGGGGCATGTTACGCGTGTCGACCGTAAAACGCTCGACAATCTGTGTTATGCGGGACAAGTACCGGTCATTCCTTCGATGTGCGTGACCGAGTCGGGGCAACGGCTCAATGTCAATGCCGACACGGCCGCCACGGCAGTGGCGCAAGCGATCGGCGCTGATAAGCTGGTCTTCCTGAGCGATGTCAACGGCGTACGCCGCGATAAGCAAGATCCTGATTCGCTCGTTCATTCGCTCACGGCCACCGCAGCCAGAGAATTGATCCATACCGGTTCTATCGAATCGGGCATGATTCCCAAAGTAGAGGCTTGCCTGGAAACCCTCAGTCGGGGGGTTGGGAAAATCCACATCATCGACGGCCGGCTACGCCATTCGTTACTACTGGAAATTTACACCAACCAGGGCGTTGGTACGCAAATAGTTACAGATAGTGGGCAGGGGGCAGCGACCTCCGGCCGAGAGCAGGAGAGTGGAGAAAGTAGATAGGAGAGCTGAAAAATTCGGAATTCGGATTGCGGAATGAGAGTTGGCCGATACCCGATACCCGATACCTGATACCTGATACCCGACACCCGACACCCGACACCCGACACCCGACACCCGACACCTGATACCCGACACCTGATACCCGACACCTGATACCTGATACCCTTTTACTTGAACCCTGGTACCCACTTCAGCCCCCTCACCCTATCCCTCTCCCCCAACCACTTGCCGGGAATGTTCATACGGCATGGGGCATCTTTCGGCGGCGATTGGCCGGGGGAGAGGGGCCGTTGTTTTTTAATGATACGGCGACCACCGAGACACCGAAACACCGAAACACCGAAA
>JAJRWS010000268.1 GCA_024276705.1 Planctomycetota bacterium
CCGCTTTTTTCATGGTGAGACAGGTCTCCGACCTGTCTCCGGTGGGCTCGGTCTCCGACCTGTCTCCGGTGGGATTAGGTCTCTGACCTGTCTCTTCTTCGGTACGTCAAGTCTCCGAATCGACCTCTTCGGGGAGGTACGTCGGATCTCCGAGCCGACTTCTTCGGTGGGTCGGCTCTCCGAGCTGACTTCTTCTTTGGTACGTCGGTTCTCCGAACCGACTTCTTCGGCAGTCCATCGAGTCTCCGCATCGACCGCTTCGGGTCCAACGAATCTCCGGCCCCCGTTTCGCGTAAACTCTCCCGAAAGTCTCATAGTTCCCATTCACGCGCGCACCACGCTGTTGCACGAACAAAGCCAATGCCCCACGTCACACCGAACCCGCCGTCTCCAGCCCTATCTCCTACGCCCCCCGCCCTTCGCTTGCGGGAAGTCTGCGAGGGCGATCTTCCCATGCTGTTTCGCCACCAGTTGGACCCGCAGGCCAATCGCATGGCGGTCGCCCGTCCGCGCGATCTGGCAACGTTCACCACGCACTGGTCAAAGATCCTGGGCGACCCGGGCGTCGTCGTGCGGGCGATCATCGCGGACGAGCGGCTGGCGGGCACGATCTCGTGTTTCCGATCGGACGGGCAGGACATGGTCGGGTTCTGGATCGCGCGGGATTACTGGGGCCGGGGGATCGCGACGCGAGCGATGGGGCTCCTGCTCGAGCAGGTCGAGGCCCGCCCGCTCCACGCCCGAGCAGCCCGCAGCAACCCGGCCTCGATCCGCGTCCTGGAGCGCAACGGGTTTGTGATCACAGGCTACAGAATGTCCCCCGCCAACGACCGCTTCCCAGCGTGCGAGGAGGCGGTGCTGGTGCTGACGAACCCAACGGCCCGGCACAGCCGGTCTTAGAAGAGTTCCCGGGTGCGCGGTTTGTGCCACTGGCGGCCAGCGGTGGCTCGCCCACCAGTGTGCTGGGGTCACACTGGCACACAAACTGCCAGTGGCACGCAAAGCAGCTCACTATTGCCACCCGTCGCAAGATATGGAGTATAATAACCCCTACCGCCGACTCGTGCACAATCACAATTGCACCTGTCGGACAGATAAAATGCGAGGCCTTGTGCGTTCAAGGCTGAAGAGCGATTGGCAAAGAAAGAGGAGGCACTCGATGTATCGTCACACAGCAGTTATATGTGCAACTATCGGTATTGGGCTGCTTGCCGCTAAGGTGGTGGCCCAGCCAGATGTCGTGTTTGACTGCGATGGCTTTCAGTCTTATACGGTCAATAGCTCAATTCATGGGCAATCCGAAGGGACCTGGTACCCATCGCAGCACGGCTATCAGAAAGGTGAATGGCAAGTATTGGACGGTAACTCGAATATTATCGACTACGGCGGTAACCGTGTGATGTCGATCGAGAGCGCAGCCAAGGTGTCGCTTGTTCTCAACTGGGAGGGAAAAAACTTCACCCCCGATCCAACGCGTCAGCAGCCGCAGATCCTGACGATCGAGTTTGACGTTTACATGAACGGATCGAACACAGCGGAGATTCGAACTTACCGCCATGAGACTCTTTCTTCGAGCCAATACTCGTCTGGAATCGCCTTCGGGGGTGGAAATATTACCGCTATCATGCCAAAGTGGTGGCCTGACGACAATTACGAAAAAGGCCAAGGAGATTTTAGCACTGCTTTCGCGCCAATGGGGTGGCGTCACGTCAAAATCACAGAGTACCATATGGTTCCGCCGGAAGCGCAGTCTGATCCAAGTGTGGGGATAGGTTATTTTAAGGCAATGGTCCAAGTCGAGGTGACTGGCACAACCTTTCATGAAGTCAACGGTGCGATCACCAATCCCGACCCGATTGACCGCGATATCGTCTTCTATTCAAACGAATTCGTTTGGACAGGGCACTTGCAAAGGATCGAGTTCGAAGCACCGACTGTCGTCAACGGCGGCCAGTTCCTTATCGACAACGTCGAGGTCAAGTGGAGCGACTGGGATCTGCCATCGAATATCACCGATGCCTGGGCATGGCAGCAGGATCCAAGCGTGGCAGGCTGGGGTACCAACCTGATGGAGCCTGATCTTGGTTCTCTCATGAACAATACTCTTGGGGCGGGGCTGATGGATGTGCGCCGTGTGTACTCCTACGGCGGCGAAGGCATGGGATTCTACAACGGGCCTGACAATTCATCCTTGCCAGATTTTCCAGGACTGCATATGCGACCCGATTGGCAAACTTGCTGGACGGCAACAAGCGAACTCGCCGAGAAGCTCATGAACGCTCTGCGCATCCATGGATTCCACATGGGCGACGAACCGGTATGGAACGGAGTTCCATACTTGAGCATCGAGGATGTGGCATCGACAATTAAAGAGCCCAGCTACTTCCCAGACAGCATGGTCTATTGGCTGGAAAGTCGACGGGTTTTTAATCACCGAGAAGACAAAACACCTCACCCAGATCGATCTCCAACTTGGATTTATGCGTGCGGCACTACCAGTTTAGCGTACTACTGTAGCTTTCCGTTGCTTCCTCATCCGCTAACTCCGGTTACGCCGCCCGTCGCAGGTTATCCGGACAAGATCTCCAGTAATATCGATGTGATCAGCACCTACTGGTACGAGGGATTTGGGGATCTGTTTGAAGCGGACCTGAATCATCTTGAGAATTACCAACTTCTGCAAGACCAGTTTGAAAATTATGTGTTTCCGATCACCAAGGACCCCAACCAGAGAGTAGTTGTGAATTCGGGCGGAGCGCTTTTTGCTAACGTGGAACCTGGAGATCCGTATAATCCGTTAATCAACGAAGATTATGTGCGCGTACGTATTTACCAGATGGGGCGCTTGATGCTCTGGCTCACCAAAGGAACCCAAGCCGGGGAGCCTTCTTTTGTCGGTTTCAGTACATATCCTTGGAGAGATTTCAAGCACTATGACAATAAAATTCTGGAACCACCATTAAACCTATTCCCGCTGTTTCCGGACGGTTTCATCAAGGCTACACTTAACCCCCCCGCCACTGCGCCCAAGTACACAGGGTATTATGGCGTCGGGAGCGTTGGGGGGACTCCTTTCCGGCAGCAGATCGAAGCATTTGGTCGATCCGTTAAAGCAAACGCCGGTACACCGCCTTCAGTTCCTTCGCTGACCAATCTGACTCAGTCGTTTGAAGTCTTTAGCGATGGCGATCAACTTCCGAGCACCTATGAGTGGCTTCAAATAGGAAAAACAGGCATTTTTTTCTACCCCCCAGCATACCCACCAGCCGCACCTCCAATCAGCAAAGTCAAGTTTGCGGATTTCGATGGTAACACAGTCATACGCATGGATCGGGCAACACCCACACCGAAGTTCAGATACTCCTGGGGGACGATGCCGCGATTGGAGTGGAACTCTTGGGACGGTCACCCAAAGCAAGTCATTCAATTCGATGTATTTGTGTCCGGATGCTATGCAGATATGGATACGTCAACCGGCGTCGGTGTTCTTGACTTGCTTGATGTTCTGGAATTCCAGAATCTTTACATTGCGGGTGATCTGTTGGCGTGCGACGCCGATACATCCACGGGCGTTGGTGTTTGTGACATACTCGATTTTCTGGCTTTTCAGAATGCGCATGGAAAACCATGTCCGTCTGAAGAGGTGTTGTCATTCGACGTCACACCCTTCAGAGGCAGGATCAAGCCCGGCCGCATTGCGATCACGCGAGGCAGTAACAATACGACGGATCTGTATTTTTCCTACGAAACCGGTTACGGAGACTGGACAACCGTCACCATGAAGGACGCGGCAAATCACTCCATCAACAATACAGGAAAACTACGAGATGGTTGGAACACAATCAGAATAGAAGTGAACGTAGGGTCCGAGGGATATGGGACAAACGACCGCACCAATAACGAAGTCACGGTGTCTGTTAATGGAGTGGAGAAAGGCTGGTACAGCCTGAACGACTTGACTTCGCCATACCCCTATCTGGACTATCAGGTCAAGACCGATCGAGAATGTGTTTTTTCGACAGTCGGATTCCAGCTCTGGAACACTGGTCTCAATAAGGCACTGCTTCTCGATAACATTGGTATGTGGGCAGAGCCCTAAAGCAAAGGATGATGCCGCAAAGAATCTGACGCGTTGCCCATTCCGCCGATCGAATGGGCAACGCGTTTTCTCGTGCGCGGCGGGTGCCAGCACAGTTGACTCGTGCGGCAGGCCCACGCGCTTTGTGCAAGCACAGGGAGCTGGGGTCAGGTGTCAATGGTGCAGCACTGGGCCAGAGCGACTTTTTTCCCATTTCTATACTTGGGATTGCGTGCTCGCGGTCGGTTATGGGCAGTCGCCAACGCAACATTTCGGCACTGTCTTTCTTGGCTTGGCTGGGAATTGGGGCGGATGTTCTTCTTGGCCTTTTCTGTTATCGGGGTTCGGGTGCGTGAAGGGGGGTGGGGGGTGGGTGTGTGATGGGGCGATGCGGACGTGGGATGTGGGGGGGTGGGTGTGTGATGGGGCAATGCGGACGTGGGATGTGGTGGGGCGGACGTGCGATTGTGCGGCGTGGGCGAGCGCGTGCGAGGGGCGGCCTTGCGACTGGGCCGAGTATGCGATCGACTGCGCAGAGCATCCGATCGATAGGACGTCGTTCAACAAGCCAATTATTGGGACGCGCCAACGTCCGAGGGCGTTTATAGGGTGCCCCAGCGCGGTCTGGTCGGATCCGGCGGTGCGCCCCC
>JAJRWS010000269.1 GCA_024276705.1 Planctomycetota bacterium
ACGCTCATTTGGATGCTTTTCCCGCCGTGGCTCTGCTGGGGCCACGTCAGTGTGGGAAGTCTACTTTGGCAAAGTACTTGATTCAAAATGTTAAGCAAAGCGTCTACTTGGACCTGGAGCGTCCGTCGGACCGGCAAAAGCTCACCGAACCCGAGCTTTTTTTAGATGCACACCGTGGAAGACTCGTCTGTCTGGACGAAATTCAACGGGTCCCAGAGATTTTTCCCGTGCTCCGCAGCGTCATTGACCAACAGGGCCAGTCTGGGCAGTTTCTGATTCTTGGTTCGGCATCCCGTGACTTGATCCGACAAAGTTCCGAAACCTTGGCTGGCCGAATCGCTCACCTTGAACTTACCCCGTTGCTGTTCTCAGAAGTCCGGTCTGCCCCTTATGCATTGAATACCTACCTGCTGCGAGGTGGGTTCCCAAGCAGTCTTCTTGCCTCATCGGATAAAGATAGTTTTCGCTGGCGAAGCCATTTTGTGCGTACTTTCCTTGAACGTGACATTCCCCAACTAGGCATCCGAATTCCGTCCACAACCATCGAGCGGGCATGGAAAATGTGTGCACACTACCATGGCCAATTGCTCAATCTCTCGCGGCTGGGCGAGGCACTGGGAGTCAGTCACCCCACGGTTCGCTCCTATGTCGAGCTCTTGTCGCAGACCTTGATGCTGCGCATACTGCCGCCATTGCATGTGAATCTGAAAAAACGTCTGGTCAAGTCGCCGAAAATCTATTTGCGAGACAGCGGTATATTGCATTCCCTGTTGGATGTTGCCACCTATGACGATTTACTGGGGCATCCTGTGGTAGGTTCCTCCTGGGAAGGACTCGTCATAGAAAATGTGTTGGCGGAACTTCCCGCATGGCGGGGCAGTTTTTATCGAACGGCCAAAGGAGCCGAACTGGACCTGGTGCTGGAGCGAGGCCAAAAACGCATCGCCATCGAATGTAAGATGTCCAGCGCACCGAAAGTAACCCAAGGTTTTTGGAATGCGCTGAAGGACCTGGAGATTAGCGAGGCCTGGGTCGTTGCCCCCGTGAAAGAGAGTTACCCCATAGGGAAAGGCGTTACGGTTGCGCCCTTGAGCGAATTTTTACAACGTTATGCGGCCTAAGATCGCTTCCGGCCCATGCTCGCCGGTGCGGATGCAGTCTTCCATCGGCAGAATTAAAATCTTGCCGTCGTGAATCGCCGCAAGGCATCTCCCGATGATGCCCGCGACGAAGGGTTCAGCATACCGCGCGCAGATACAACAAAGCATCACCCCCAAAAGGCGACGCTTGCTGCCACTGGCCGCCAGTGTGTTTGAAGGGCTTTTCCGCTTTTTCTTCGCCCGTCACGGTGTTGAACCAGACTACCGTGAACTGGCCGGCCGGGAGCGTCATGCTGGGCGTGCCGCTGCCGGCAGGGAAGTACGCGAGGTACTCGACGCGGTCTTGCGTTTGACAATCCATGTTCCCCTGCGCGACTTCCCCCAATAATGGGTAAAGCCCAGTAGGTCGGACGTACCCGAGCCATCGTCAGAGTTTGCCTCAGCGACACGTGCCGATTTCGACGGTGACGCGAAGTCAATGAGACGAGTCTTGTCCGGCTGAAGTGAAAGGCTACGTCCATTGCGCATTCCCACCATTTATCACCATTTGCCACCATTTGCCGATGGCAGTTCAACGACGCCTACCGGGACCGACGACGCCGCGTAATCGTTTACTGGGGGGCTAGACAAAATTTCCGAAGGACCGTAGACTGCCCACTGAATCGGCTCTAGCTATCCCCAGTTCCATGGGTGTTGTGCTCTGCGTTCCAAGAGCCATGGGGTTCCATAGTCATGGGGTTCCATAGTCATGGGGTTCCATAGTCATGGGGTTCCATAGTCATGGGAACGTCTACCCGACTAGACCGGTGTCCATAACAGTGCGGCTGTACATAGCAAGTCCTGTATCCACGCAGGTTTAATAGAAAGGAAAGTACCATGGATCCAACATCCATTCTCACCTGGCTGGCCATTGGGGCCGTGGCCGGTTGGGCGGCCGGTTCGCTGGTCAAGGGCGGCGGCTTCGGTTTGGTCGTCGACATCATCCTTGGAATCGTCGGCGCGATGATCGGAGGGTTCGTTTTCGGGCTGCTCGGAATATCGGCTGGTGGACTCATCGGCTCGCTGATCACCGCGACCGTCGGTGCGGTTTTACTATTGTTCGTTGTCCGACTGATCAAACGCGCCTAGGGTGGATCTGCATCTGGGTGGATCCACATGATACACGTTTTTCCTTACCACTTTGGCATCTGTGTGCCGACAGGAATCTAGAATGAAATGTCCGGCTCGTGGAGCAAACCACGACACGAAAAAGTACATGAGCACATACGCCGCAGGCGTTCGATCGAACGCCTGCGGCGTAATGACATTAGAATGCATACCAATACAAGTGCATGCGACCGTTATGAATGCGCTCCCCTAAATGTTATCTTGAACCCCATAATCACAAACCCAAGCCATAGGAGTTTCCCGTGCCATCCCTCATTGAAATTCTTGCCCAACAGTTGGGCAGTTCCGCGTCCGCGA
>JAJRWS010000270.1 GCA_024276705.1 Planctomycetota bacterium
GTACGAGTACCGCTTTGCTGAGTACGAGTACGATATTCTCTTCTCGGCTCCTTTGAGGAGCCTTCCTCAAGCCACCCGCTATGCGGGTGGTACATGACTTCGATCCCGATAGCGATCCCGATCCCGATAGTTTTGATGGGTGCTGGTAAAAAAGCCCTGGGGTAAGACTCCAACGATTACCCGGCTTTCCAGTCGGTTCGCCGCGGCCGGCTACGCATGGCATTGGCCGCCGGATCGCCGGGAAATTGCTCGGCTTCCGGATCCCATGTCAGCCGTTTCATCCGCTTGATGGCGATGTTGCCCAGATGGCACAGGCTGGCCGTGCGGTGGCCGACCTCCACCGGTTCGAACGGCTCCTCACGTGATTTGACGCAGTCCAGGAAGTTGCGAACGTGATCGGCGTAGAAGTCGCCCGGTTTGGCAACGGTGCGCGATGGGTTGGGAGCGAACAGACGGATATCGTTCGGTTTCAGAGTCAACGTGGCCAGCGATTCGGGCGATGTTTTTAAGCCTTTGCTGGTGAACTCGACCCAGCCTTCGGTCCCCTCGAACCGGGTGCTGAAGAAGGGTGGAATGCTTTCGCAGATCAGTTCCACGCCATTGGCATACTTGAGCCGGAAGCTTGAAGTGAGCGCGGTGGTGAACAGGCTGCCCTCGGGCGGCCAGGTGGCTGCCAGCCCTTCGACCTCAACCGGCCCGGTCCGCTCGGTACCGTTGCCCCATTGAGCGATGTCCAAAGCATGGGCGCCAATGTTGGTGATTTGCCCGCCTGAGTAATCGAGGTTGAAACGAAACTTGTAGATGCAGCGGTCTATGTGGTAGGGGACTTTAGGCGCGGGGCCGAGCCACATGGGGTAGTCGAAGCCCGCGGGGACCGGCATCGGTTGCCAGCCGGGACCAGGATCCTTCTTGTTGTTTAAGGAGATCGTGGTGCGGATCGTCTGCAATTGGCCGATGTAGCCATTGCGGACCAACTCGCAGGCATGGCGGACCCGGGCGTTCGATCGCCACTGACTGCCCGTTTGCAGGATGCGCCGGTTCTTTCGGACCGCCCGAATCATCTCCTGGCCATCCTGGATGGTGAGTGTGAGCGGCTTCTGACAAAAGATGTCCTTGCCAGCTTCCGCCGCCATGATGGTCATCACCGCATGCCAGTGATCGGGGACCACGACTGCCACCGCGTCGATGTCTTTTCGCTCGAGGATCTCGCGGAAATCACCTGTTGCGTCGACTCCCTGAAAGGACCCCGAACGTTGCCGGGCCGCATAGTGGTCGGTGGCCACCTTCAATGCCGGCTCAAGACCCATCACGGTCGTTTCATCCCGGTATCCGGCGCTGGCCCGGTTGACGTCGCAAAGTGCCACGACCTGGACATCCTCGTTGTTCAGAAAAACTTTCATGTCGGGCAGGCCACGGGTCCCCAGGCCGATTACCGCCAGATTGATGCGATTGCTGGGCGCATTGGCGCCCAGCACCGTGCGGGGCACAATCAGGGGTGCGCCAATCATCGACGAACCAGCCACCGCCGCGGTCGTGGCGACCCTTTTCAGAAACCCGCGCCGCGAGGCATTGGGCGGCTTGGGCGGCGTGCGGTCTGGGGACTGCGAACAGCTTTGATCTCGACTACAAATTGCCATCGTTGCTTCCTTTGTGGTTCGGTTACTTCTTAGGCGGTAGCATGTCGGCGACTGAAATCATGGCGGCCGGTTTTTCCAGAGGAAAAACTTGACTGTCGGCGGTGATGGTTTTCACCCGTTGGTACCGATGACCGAAGGGCGAGTTGGCGTCAGCCATGGGCACTCGATGTACGAGCAACTGGCGGTTTTCAAGGTCTAGCACCCAGTAGTCGGGTACGCCCATGCTGGCGTAGAGAGATTGCTTGATCGTCTTGTCAAATTCCAAGCTCGTCTTGCTGATTTCAACAATCAGGTAGGCGGTCTTCGGGTGATCGATATATTCCTCGGGCGGGCCTTTGACAACACATACATCAGGTTCAGGCTCGCTGGATTCACTCTTCGAGAGTGGGCCTTGAGAGCGAATCCAGTACTGTCCATCGAATACTCTTTCCAAACAGCGGCAGACGCGATCCAGGGCGAGGAAGTGCTCGGGGGATTGTGGTCTCATAACGAGAATCTCTCCACCGATCAATTCCACATGTTCGTCCTTGAAACAACCGAGCTTGCCGAGATGGTAATACTCTTCACGAGTCCAACGTTTGGCCCGGGGACCGGCATCGTCAAGCCCCAGTATCATCGTCGGGATTTGATGTGAGTTGGTCGCCGCATTGCCGGAAAACATGCTCATACTGTTGATTGTAGCCAGTACCTGGTCAATCGCCAACAGAAGGCGGTGACATATCTGGGCTTCCGGGTTCGAGGATGAGCTTGGGGCATTTGGTTTTGGGTCATATTATTGGTTCTCCTTGCGTGTCGCGGGCATTGGTAATGTCTTTTCCCAGTTGTCTTTCAACGGCCTCTGCGATCTTCTGGCAGCCCTTCATCATCTCCTCGAACTGAGCGAAGGTGAGTGATTGGTAGCCGTCACTGAGCGCCTTTTCGGGTTCGGGGTGAACTTCGACAATCAGGCCATCCGCGCCAGCGGCAATCGCGGCCCGAGCCATGGCCGGGACCAGATGCGTATGGCCCGTGCCATGGCTGGGATCGATCACCACGGGCAGGTGAGTCTTTTGCTGCACGAAAGGTACGGTCGCCAGGGGCAGCGTGAACCGGGTGTGCGCCTCGAAGGTTCGAATGCCCCGTTCGCAGAGCATCACGTTGGGGTTGCCTCCATCGAGGATGTATTCGGCGGCCAGTAGCCATTCGTCGATCGTCGCACTGGGGCCCCGTTTCAGCAGCACTGCCCGGTCGCAGCGACCGACCGCTTCGAGCAGGCGGTAGTTTTGCATGTTGCGGGCGCCAATCTGGAGCACTTCGGCATACTCAGCCACCAGGGGGACATCGTCGGGTGAGATCACTTCGGTGACAACCGCCAGGCCTGTTTCCGCCCGCGCTTTGGCCAGCAACTTGAGGCCTTCCTCCTTGAGGCCCTGGAAACTGTAGGGGCTGGTCCGCGGCTTGAACGCCCCACCTCGCAGGGCCGTTGCGCCTGACTTTTTGACGGCATGAGCCGCGGCAATGATCTGATGCTCGTTTTCCACCGAACAA
>JAJRWS010000271.1 GCA_024276705.1 Planctomycetota bacterium
GACCTGGTCACCGTTGAACCGAAGGACCAGGCCAATGCTATGCTGCTGGGCATAGTACTTCACCATATTGCTGACTTCCAAGTACGTCTGATAATAGACTTTCGCCTCACGCTCCAGGAAATCTTTGCGAATTCGCCCGGCCTTGAGATTAAACTCGGCTTTCAGGCGGGCAATTTCCTCGTCAATTTTTTTGAACTCGGGAGATCCTACCTTGAAGCTGGCTCGCTGTTCTTCACGGCTTTGGACTTGTTCGCGTTCCGTTTTGAGCTCTCCTTCCGCGGACTCCATTTCCTTTTTCATGGCATCCATCGACGAGCGAAACTGTTGGTAGTTCTTGAAAATGTAGCTAACATCGACTACCCCAATGTTAAATCGGGAGGAATTCGCGCCCGCCGGGTTTTGTTGTTGGGCGACAACCCAGGACGCAGAGGAAAGAACAATTCCCAAGACACTGAGAGAAAGCAACTGAGATCTCACGTCAGCACTCCTTGCTGAAAGAGGTCATCCATGACCCGTACTTAGTGACTATCCGTTCATGCGGATGGTCCGCCCCTGTCAACTGCGGGAAGGGGAGGACGGTGAAAATGTGGTGCGTATTGTGTCGAGAACTTCAGATGGCGTAAAGAGCAATTATTTACTCATCCACCGAAATCAGAACAGAGTCATTTCCCCTTTGACACAGGGCATGGCAATTCCTATGCTCCTCGCCCCCACAAGACTGGACTGCCACCATCTTCCCACCATGTGTCCAGCCCACCACCTGCCAGCATGGAGGTATTCAAGTTGTTCTCCAAGCCCCCCCAGAAGCTTTCCCACCGGCGTATTTTGATTGTCGACGCATCACGCGAATCCCGTGAAATTCTGCGTCTGCTGCTGGAACGGGAGGGGATCGAGACGCTCGAGGCGAGTGGTCCGGCCCGGGCTTCTCAGTTGGTTCGCGATCACCAGCTCCATCTGATCGTCTACGATATGGAAAGCGATCGTCGTCCTTTCAGGGAGGCTCGTGTTGATCTGAGGCGGATGGCTACCCGCAGCGACATCCCAATCGTTGTACTCGGAACCGCAAGGCGGCTTGCAGGACCCATACCGACGGACCAATTCGTTACGAAGCCCTACCATTACGCGCCGCTGATTCGTAGAATCGAAGGGTTGTTGGCTGGTTAGCCTGGAGGTTTCATGAATTTCGTAGCAGAAAGTTCATGAAATATTCGGGTGATGCCTTGAACCATCGGGCAGATGGGCGATCGGCAGCAAAAGTCCTGTTTCAGTACTTCCATTTTTTCCATGCGGTAGATATTTCCCATGGGAGACATTGGGCAGATAAGCCGCCTGCCAAGAGCTTTGCCATTTGCACGATGTAGGCCAGGTCGGCTTCATCCGCCAAATTGGGGAGTCTTTTGTATTTTATTTCATGGTTCCGAGTTCGGGATGCGTTTGAGTTCCGGGCTTCTTATCTTATCTAGGGGAGAGGATTTACCTCGTGGCATCGCTTTTCGTCATTCAAGGGCGTGATCAGGGAACGCGTTTTCAGTTGGAAGACGACATCATTACCGTGGGACGTACTCAAAATAACGCCGTGCGTTTGCACGACACGGAAGTTTCACGAGTCCATGCCGAGTTGGTTCGCCACGGCAATGCCTATATGCTGCGCGATTTGAATAGTTCCAATGGTACGTTTGTCAATGGGCAGCAACTGACAAACAGCTGTTCGACGGAGGGCGGTTCCACGCGCGGAGCTGCCCTTCCGGGCCATGTTGTGGCTGAAAATGATCAGGGCAAAGAGGGGGTTGCTCGAGGGGACCCTGCTCGAGGGGACGCTGCTCAAGGGGACAAGGAGCAAGTTGTTGCAAACCCCGCAACCCAACACCGTGAATTGACCAGTGGAGACCAGTTGCAATTTGGCAAATCATTGCTTCTTTACACCGGGTTTGTTGAAGATTCTCTGGACGATATCGCGGATCAGATCCATATCGTGCCGCGTATGGCAACAGATGACAATTCGCGCATTGTCGCCTCGCTAAGCCACAGTCATGGGAGTGAATGGCTACTTCCCGAAGTTAGTGATTCTTCCAGCCCTTGGCTGGCCCGAGCTCGCGGTAATTTGCAGATTATGTACCGAACGGCGCTGGCCATCAGTCACACCATGGATATTGAGCAGCTTCTGGCACGCATCATGGATATGATCTTCGAGTGGGTCGATGCCGATCGTGGCTGTATCATGCTTAAGGATGCGCAAACCGGTCGTTTGGTTCCCAAGGTGCGTCGTCATCGCCGGGGAGTTCGTGCCGAAGAGAAAATTACTCTCAGTAAAACCATTCTCGACTATGTTGTGGAACGTAACGAAGGTGTGCTGACCAGCGATGCTCGTGATGATGAGCGTTGGGACCCGGCGAAAAGCATTGTGAAACTGGGCGTTCGCGAAGCGATCTGTGTGCCGATGCAAGGCCGTTATCATGTGGTGGGAGTTATCTACATTGATACCTCGGTTACGCCTCAGCGGATGCTTCAGGGACAACTTGCCGCGGATGGAAGTAATGGCAACCAGTTTACCGAAGAGCATTTGAAGCTGATGATTGCCATTGCCCATCAGGCCGCTCTGGCGGTGGAAGATACATCCTACTACAAGGCGTTGGTACAAGCAGAACGTCTGGCTGCGGTGGGTCAAACCATCGCGTCGCTTTCGCATCACATTAAGAATATTCTGCAAGGCGTGCGGGGTGGTAGTTATTTGATCGAACTGGGCCTGGCGGATCATGCGCTCACCGGAGTCGGCCTTGACCGGTCGGCGGGAGCTGGAGATGCAAACGAAGAAGCCAAAGAGGACCGTAGTGAAGCAGCACGGCGCAAGGCCGTGGAGACCATTCGTAAAGGCTGGGGAATTGTTGAACGCAACCAGGATCGCATCTCCTCCTTGGTGATGGATATGCTCACCTACAGCAAGGAACGTGAACCCGTGCTGGAACCCGCGGATTTGAACGAAGTGACTGCTGAAGTGATCGAGTTGATGCAACCGCGAGCCCAGGACCAGGGAGTGGAACTCCAGTGGCGGCCGGCCCCGACCATGCCCACGTTGATGTTTGACCCGGAAGCTTTGCATCGGGCAATTTTAAATGTCCTCACCAACGCGATTGATGCGTGCGATACGGCCGATTCCACCAACCATGAAACCAAGAGTTGGGTCAAGGTCCATACCATTCATGAGGACACGACGAATAAAATTCAGGTGGTCGTCGAGGATAATGGTCAGGGGATTGACCCGGATGAGCTGGAAAACATATTCGCCGTGTTTGTCTCCCACAAGGGAGGCCGAGGGACAGGTTTGGGATTGCCGGTAAGCCGAAAAATCATGGAGGAGCACGGCGGTCAGATCCAAGTCGATAGTACGCCGGGGCAGGGCAGTCGGTTTGTACTCGAGCTTCCCGCCACTGCCCCTGTTTCGGAGTCCAGGTCAGGACAGCGAAAAACTCAGACATTCAGCTCGGAAGAGTTACCAGCCAAATAAGCCAGGGGGTGTGGGAACGCACTTCGCACCCGGCCTCGTGTGGCACGCTCTGAGGCAAACCAAGATCAGACGCCAAAGACCAGTAGGGGGAGAGCCAGGTGTAATCAGTTTGCAGAATCGAAAGGTGCAGAAGGGCGTGGTTGCATTGCCCCAAGTCCCTTGTTTGTATCCACCGTGGGCCAACCACGCCCTTCGCCAGGGAGCCCAAGTCCGTTCGTCTTCCCATCATCTCTTGCCCTGGCTCCAGGGCCGTGCCACACACAGGGGCTTGCCCCCACTTGCGGCAAGCGCGTCAGGCATTCAAGCCGACATACGGATTGGATCGTTTTTCCTGGCCGATAGTTGTCGTTGGCCCATGGCCCGTGTAAACAATCGCGTCGTCGGGAAGGCAGAAAAGTTTTTCCAGGATGGAGGTGCGGAGTTGTTCCCAACTGCCATCGGGAAAATCGGTCCGTCCCACACTGCCCGCAAAGAGAACGTCGCCACCAAAAATGCGTACCGGCTCCAATCCATGAGCCACAAACACCACATGTCCCGCCGAATGGCCTGGTGTTTCACGCACGGTCAGTTGGAAGCCTGCCATTTCCAGAACATCGCCTTCCCGAACGGTTCGATCCGCGGGGGGGCTGGTCAAGCCAACCCCAAACCCGGCGGAGAGGTTCTGGACCGAATCGGTCAGCTTGCCCGCATCGCCGTGACCAATGAATAACGGGCAGGTGGGATAGGCTTCCTTCAGGGCAGCATTTCCGGCAATGTGATCCGCATGACCATGCGTGTTGAGGATCGCCGCGGGAGTGAGCTGTTGTCGTTGCAGGGC
>JAJRWS010000272.1 GCA_024276705.1 Planctomycetota bacterium
ACGTGCAATAAGCGCGGACAAATTCGCCAGGGGGATTAGCTCAGTTGGGAGAGCGTTTGGCTGGCAGCCAAAAGGTCACCGGTTCGAGCCCGGTATCCTCCACTCTATCTGGTCAAGCCACGCTGGCAGAAATTTCGCGAGCGGAGTCAAACGACCATTTACACGTTATCTCGCGAACTTTCAGCCAGACCCGTTTGACGGACTATCTGGTCAAGCCACGCTGCTCTGCAAAGCTAGAGATGGCTGAAAAGAAGGGTATAATCGTGTACCAGACCATGAATTAGTGAGTTACGCACGATCCTGGCAGTAAAGAGCAAGCTGGCAATCACAAAGCCATACCCACCCCCCCCCCCCGAAGAGTTATGACCGAGGCTGAAATTTTTTTTCTAATTCTCTGTTTTTTGATTGCAACGATTGCATTGGTTGATAGAATGCATGGTGTGAACGGGGGTAATTTAGATACGAGATGGACCCCTGGATAGTTTTTACGTTGATTCACTGATTTGTAAGATTCACTGGTTTTTAAGATTCACTGGCCGAGAAGTTACTTTTCAACAAAAGTACGGGAGAAGAACTAATGACGACGACAATTAGAAGTTTTCTAACTCACAGCCTAGCGGCTGCTGCGCTCTTTAGCTTGATAATTTGCACTTCTTCAGCTCAAGCCGGTATCGTCACCTTCGACAATATTACCCAGTCGACGCAGACTCCAGGTGATCCCGACAATCTCTATGGGGATCCTGATACTTCGGTTCCTAACAAGCTCCTTTTCCCGCATCCTACTTCGTTTGCCGCCACGGCCACGGGAGTAGGTGGAGTTGATGTTACCGACGGCTTCCTGACTTTTTCCGTGACGGTAGATGATCCAAATCTTACCTGGGCAACTGGAATTTCCCTCGTCGAGAGTGGCAGTTGGTCCCTGATTCCTTCGTTGCCAGGCAACATGGTCGGCGTCCGTGGAAATGGCAGCATTATCATCACGGAAGTCGACGGTGCCCCGGTTGCGGGACCTGTCATGCCGATCTTGTACGAAGATACTTTCGACCAGAACGATACCCCTCCAGATTCGGCGAACTGGGTAGGTGGATTTGCCATGGGGTTTGGGAATGTGGCTGGCAAGGTCACCGCCTTCGATGTCAAATTGGACAACCGACTGTTCGCACTGAGCGAAGCTGGGTTCTCGTTCATCGACAAGAAAAGCATCGCCTTCATGGTCCGCACCGAAATGGTACCTGAACCATCCACCGCTCTGCTCGGTTTGATGGCATTTGGCGGCCTTGGCCTGATTGCTTCCCGTCGACGTGCTTAGAGGGCTCGGTTAGAGCCGATGATGCTCGTCTATTTCTCCCATGCCTTCCTCGGGAACTTCCTGAGGGAGGCTTTTTCATGCGCGTAGCCCGCGCAGGTGCTCTACATCAAGAATCTCAAACGGACTGGCCACCGATTGCCAGCGTTCACCGCGTTGGCTAATACGACGTTCGTCGATGGGCCCTAGCCAGTCGGCCGCCAGCTTCAAGTAGCTTACTCGCGCTGGCTCCAAGCCCATGATGCGTGCGACGGTCGCGTCGACGGCGGGCAAATTACGCCCCACCAGAATCAATCCCATGGGCTTGAGGCTGCCCATGATCGGCCCATCTCCTTCCATGCAGTCAATTCCATCAACTATCGCAAGGGAGGGCGGGAGGGTAGCCATGATATCGACGACCGTTTGCGGAATCCCATGCTGGTGCAAGACATTTTTTGGCCAGCCATACTTAATGCCTGGCAGCACACCATAAAAATTCTTCATGCTACAGGTCATTCCCACCCAATGATGTGTTTTCATTTTTGGCAGCGATACAATATAATCAGCCTCCAGTACGCTTTGTGGAAAGAAGATTTCTTTGAGGGTGCTCCGACGTCCCCGGTTGCTTCGGGCGTCGACCCGCTCATAGTTAAGATCCGCAAACGACAGATTACCAGCACGAAGCGCTTCGCCCACCCCTGACTCAGCCAATGCCATCTGGGTATCGCGTAGATGACCGGGAGCCTCTCCCACACTCACACTTGCTCCCCAGCCCCGAAATACTTCGGCCGCCGCCAGAATTACCGCCGGATGAGTCGTCATATGAGGAATCTGTCGCGTCGGCTCGACCAGATTGGGCTTGAGCAGTACTCGCTTGCCTCGAAACCAGGCCGGCTGAACCTCGCAGCTTCTCAAACCATCCCGCATGGTCTGTGCAAGCGGACCATCGTACCGCTGGTGACAGGCGATAAATGTCTCCGCGGTCGGAAGCCACTCCTGGCGTGCCAGCCCGAGGCCCGCCAATCCTACGGCCGTGGCGCCACCAGCAGCCAAAATTGCCCGGCGGCTGGGACCAGCCTGTCGATTTGTCTTTTTCGGAGTGCTATCACTTTGTGGTGAAGTCTTGCTCATTTTGAACGATAGCCAGGGTTCAGGTGTCGGGTGTCGAAATCGAAATCGAAATCGAAATCGGGATCGGGATCGGGATCGGGATCGGGATCGAAATCGAAATCGAAATCGGGTTCGGGTTCGGGTTCGGGATCGGAATCGGGTGTCGGGTGTCGGGTGTCAGGGGAAAAAAGGGTTCAGGGTTCAGAACCTGGCAATTGTCAATAGTTATTTGTCAATTATCATTTGGCAATTGGTTGCAAGGACTTATGGTTCGTCGCGGATCCTGTTTCTTCTTTTCGCAATGACAAATGACTATTGTTAAATGACTAATGATAAATTCCTTGTCAGGATTCAGGGGTCCGCATTGGTTTCAACCATCAATCATCAGCCCCAGTCCCCAACTTTCTTTCGAGGCCAGGGCCAACAGGGCCAGTTTGTAGGTGCTCGGTTCCTGTTGCATTTCATGGGCGTAAGCCGCTTGGAGCAATCGGTCCGCCACCGCCGGTCGACGGTGGTGCGCGGCCAGACCAAGCAGACCAAAGCAAAGCGATGCGGTCGGCAGGAGGCGGGAAGAGGAATCGGCGTCTTGAAGTTCGGTGGCCAGATAACGGAGCGAGGCTTCCACCCGGTTGTCCCCCGGCGACGTGCCGGCCAATGCCATCATGGCCAGTCCCGTGGGCTGGAGATGAGGCAACAAAGTTTGCCCCAGTACCTGAGTATTGCCATAGTTGCAGCCGCCAGTTGGCAAAAGGCGGTCGGTGAGCAGCCGAAGCCCTTCCTGAACACGTGGATGATTTTCGTGCCCTGCTGCTCTCAACGCAAGCACGTAGAAACAGGTGGGCTCGATCCAGGAATGGGTTTGGGCCGCCCACGACCAGCCTACGATCGTGGTGTCGTGACCGATGTGTGGTTCGCGCGGGTTTGAATTTCCACGCTCGGTAAGGCTCCAGTCGACTGCCTTGCGGATTGATTGCAGAATGTCTGCACGCGACTCGATGGGACCATGTACGGCGACACTCTCCCAGGCAAGGATCGCCAGACCGGTGGGCCAGGTCGGCGCAAGTTGGTTTGCCGTGACACCCACGGCACCACAGGGCTGCTGAATTTGGGCCAACCAATTCGCAATCGTGGCCGCGGCATCCGGCTCTCCATGCAGAGACAAGGCCAGACAAGCCCAGGCAGCGGGCTCGGAAGCCATGGGTCCATTCGGGTGATAACCCCAATGATCCGCGGCTCGGAGTTGGGTAATTATTTGGGTGGTATCCATGCTGGTCTCGGTGGAAGGTTGGATGTCGCATCCGTGCATCCAGCATTTAATAGTAGGTTGCTCCCGGGCCACATGACAAAGAAATGACAGCATTTCGCCTCAACCGGGCGTTCGGAATATGCCAGTACTGCCGATTGCGGGGAGTACCTCTGGAAAAAGCTGGAATACCCAACTGCATGTTTGACATATCGAGAAGGCAACATAGGTTTCATGTGGAGACAGCAAGCGACATGCAGACCAAGCATGCCGAACAGCCGCCTCCCAAGATAAATGCCGAAAGCATCTATCGCCTGATCGTTCTCTTTTCCTAACAACTTTTCCGAAACCATTTTCTGGTATTCCACGGGTGTTGAAAGGGGAGATATCGATCGATCCATGAGCCTGCAATTTTTTTGTTTGCCTGGGCTCTGGCGTCGCAACTTACAGGCTCGCCTGATCGAGTGGATCAGGCCGCGGCGGCAGTGTCAAAAACAGGAGTCTATTGAGTCTTGCACAAGCTGCGGATGCACGGCGTAAGTGCCCGCTTGCAAGCTTCAGGAGAATGGCCAGGTGCCATTCCAAGCTCCTGACAACCTTGTAGGGTGTCAACCCATTATGGGTGACATCGGGAATCGGAGGATACTTATGAAGAATTTTGCTAAGAAGATGCAGCGTTTCCTCGTGTCGGAAGATGGCCCAACCGCGGTTGAATATGCCGTGATGCTGGCCCTGATCGTGATTGTCTGCCTGACAGCAATCCGCGCGATTGGCAGCAATGCCAATACCACCTTTAGCAATGTCGCCAGCTCATTGAGCTCGTCCAGTTAGCTAAGACAACCACGAAACACCCAAAGGTGAAAATCGATTCAATCAAATCCTCTCGGGAGCCTTATGTTCCCGAGAGGATTTTTTATGGGACAAACGTAATTCATAAGCTACGTTTGCTTAACCGACATGAAAGCACCACCCAACCATGATGACGATAGTACCTGAGGAACTGATTGTCTCAGCATGTCATTTGGCGTGTTACTGCATCGCGGTATGCGCCACGGCGCTTTACTACCTGTTTTCGCTACGCAGTTAACCACCGCGAGAGTTGGCATTGGTGCTTGTCATGGAGTTTTACCCCGATTCCATCTAGCCTTCATTCACACCCGCAGAAATAAGTGGACCATTTCCATGTTCGACTTCAACAACCTTGGCAATTACTTCGCTGAAACCTGGCCTATTTGGGTCGTCACGATCACCCTGATTGTTGCTGCCGTGATCGATGGTTTGCAATTGAAAGTTCCCAATTGGATCACCTTTCCGATGATCCTCAGTGGCTGGATTTACAGTGCGGCATTCTCGCCTTACCCAGGCTGGGAGGGTCTGGGCTACAGCCTGGTCGGTACCATCGTCGGCCTGGCATTGTTGATGCCCGCGTATGCAATTGGCGGCATGGGAGCTGGTGATGTAAAGTTGCTGGCAGGGGTTGGAGCTTGGGTCTGGGGAACCAACACTCTATACGCCTTTGCAGTGACTACCCTGGTCGGAGGCGCGATTGCCATCGTCATGATCTTATGGAAACGAGCATGGACTCAACATAAAAACCAATTCTTGTCCATCCTTAACGAAATCGCGACCATCCAAGATCCAGAAAAATTAGCGGAAATTGCCGCCGAGCGGAAACCTCGCATGTTCCTGCTGCCTTATGGCATTCCCATTGCCATTGGCACGATTGGCTACTTCGCCTGGTTTGGGATGCGGCTGTGAGACCCTAATTTCACTGCCATCATCTTTTTCTCGCCGACATTGCTATCATTGCTCGCTGAAAAGAAGAGAGAAAACCAAGAACCGAGAGATTCACCTGGACCGTTTGTACGGACAATGCCGAAGAATCAGACAAGGTCCAAGGGCAACAGACAAGGTGTACTTGTCCGTTTGAACAACATCCACGGACCTGACTTCATACCTGGGGGGTGTGATGCGACCTAAATCACTTGTACTGTTGGCACTTGCAGCAGGCTGCGGACTCATTGCATCGATTGGCATTAGTCAAGTTATCGATAGCAACAAGCGAAACGCGCCGGTCGCTACGGTGCCCATCTACGTGGCCCTGCAAAATATCAATCTGGGAGATCCCATCAATGATGCCATGCTCTCATTGCAGGAATGGCCCAAGGACAGAGTTCCTCTAGGGGCGATTACCAAATGGGAAGACATCGAGGATCGGCGACCTCGCGCGACCATTTTCCAGGGAGAACCACTCCTGGATGGAAAATTACTAGCCAAGGGCCAATCGCAAGATCCCATTTCCGCCATTCCAAAAAATTATCGACTGAAAACAATATCAGTCAACGCCAGCAAAAGTGCTGCCGGACTACTAAGTCCTGGCGATCGGGTGGATATCCAACTTTTTGTCCAGCGGAATGACCGGGAAGGGATTATCCACGCTTTCACCAAGACCATCTTGCAAAACATTCGCGTTTTCGCGGTCGACCAGGCCGTCCAGCGATCTGCCGATGGTGCGGAAGCTCGTAACATTGCGAAAACCGTATCGGTCATTCTCACTCCCGGGCAAGCGAACCGTGTCACGCTGGCGGAGAACTTGGGTGAAATCACCTTGATACCACGCCATCCCGACGACGATACGATTGTGGAAGATATCGAAGTTACCAGTGATGACTTGTTTCTCAGCGGCAAATCAGGAGACCGACTGAGGGAACAGGGGAAAGGCATTGTCAACAGTAGCCTCGGCAGCCTGTTAGGGCTCAGTCAGGAACCGAGTACGCCTACCCAATTGCCCGATCCAAACCTGCCAGATCTCGGCAAACAAGAAGAATCGTTCCGCATGAAAATTATTTTTCCGGACGAGGTCCAGGAGATACGTTTCACCTCCTCAGGCGACCCTATTTTAGGGCCCTCCGAGGATCCAATCCCTCACGCGGCAGATCGCTCCAGGAAGCCCGCGAGCGATACTCGCACGACCTACGGTGATTTGCGCGGTGAAGATGATAACGTGAGTTCCGACGGTGATGAGTTCCCGATCCAATTCAGACGTAAATAAACCGGCGGCGACCAGTAACTTTCAGGCACAAGGGGGGAACGGGGCAAGGAAGTCTCGATCCTTGGTGCATTCGCACGACTGGCTCAAATTGCCCCGCACAGGGCGAGCCTGACGTTATTTATGAAGGAAGTACAAGGATGTACACAAACAAAAATCTTCGCGAATTGATCAAGCGCCTGATTATCCCTGTGGGTTTTCTACTTGCAGTGGTAAACATTCCGCTGATTTCTTCTGACCTCGTGCTGGCACAAGAATCGGTGATTCGGCATATCACACAATCGACGGAACGGCTGGAGCTAACCGTCAATTCGAGTCGGATTCTCACCCTCGAAAAGCCCATCCCCAGGATGGTGGTCAACAACCCAGAGCTTGTCTCGGTTACCGCGCTGAGCAAAAACCAGATTCAGATTGCTGCCCGCAAGACGGGAGTCACGCAAATCAATCTCTGGGACGAGGATGACAATGTCTATTCCGTCGACATTGCCATCTACGGGGATGTCCGCGAGTTGCAACTCGCCTTGAAACGACTCTTCCCCAAATCTTCCGTCAAGGTTCTCCGGCTTACGAACAGCCTGGTCTTGGAAGGTTTTGTGGAAAAACCTGAGGCGGTCAGTCCCATCATTCGCCTGGCCGAGGACTATGCGCCCAAGATTGTCAACAACATCACGGTGGGCGGTGTTCAACAGGTCTTGCTCAAGGTCAAGATCATGGAAGTTTCACGTACCAAATTGCGCAGTGTGGGTTTCGATTGGGCCCAAGTCAGCGGAGAAAATTACGCGGTTTCCAGCGTCTCCGGGATTCTTCGGTCGGTAGCCACGAATGCCGGCTCCGTTTTCAGTGGTAGCGGCACGATGAATTTCGGAATTATCAACGGGAACAATGCTTTTTTTGGTTTCCTGGATGCTCTCCAACAGAACAATCTGGCTAAAATCCTGGCCGATCCTACCATCGTTGCGATCAGTGGCCGGCCGGCCCATTTCAATGTGGGTGGGGAATTGCCTTACCTGGTACCTGCGGGCCTGGGCCAAGTTTCGATCGAATTCAAACCCTACGGCACCCAAGTCGACTTTGTGCCGATCGTGCTTGGCAATGGGAATATACGCCTGGAAGTAAGGCCCCGAGTCAGTGAAATTGACGATACGCGCGGCGTGGATCTGGGAGATAACCGGGTGCCAGCATTCAATGTACGGGAAGTCGATACGGCGGTGGAAATGAAGGCCGGACAGACTCTGGCCCTGGCCGGTTTGGTGCAAACCCGAGTGGAAGCGGTACACCGAGGCTATCCCTACCTGTCCGATCTGCCTTATATCGGCGCCCTGTTCCGCAATGTGAAAGAGGAGGTCAACGAAATCGAGTTGCTGATCCTGGTCACACCTGAGCTTGTCGACGGCATGGATCCGCACGAAGTTCCACCTTGTGGACCTGGAATGGAAAGCGTTTCACCAAGCCATTGCCAACTCTACTTCAACGGCCAACTTGAAGTACCCTCCTGCGGTCCCTGCGGACCTCTTGGGCAAGGTAACGGCGTGGGGGGCAACTGCGGCGGGAGCAACTGTGGACGGGCTGGATGCTCTTCCTGTGAACAGAATCTCCGTGGCGGTTCCGTCATGGCGACCGACGCGGCCGGGCCGCTGGAGATCGCTCCCATGCCGATGGAGCCAGTGGAAGCAATGGATGGCCAACCGCAGGTTCCCATGGAGGATAATCAAAGCGAGCCTGCACTACCCCCGGCTCCGACTTCTGCCAACGATACCCCGGCGTCCGGAACATCGGCGGCCATGGTCCCACCCACTCCCCAAACGCAAGTGTTGCCCTTTTTGCCCGCAGCCAACAGCAATTTGCCATCCGAGCCGCCCCTCAAGACCAAGCTCGAGAGCAGGGCGAACAGACCCTATTACCGGGAGAAACCGACCGAACCGAGTAATGCCATTCGCCCATACTATCAGGAAGCTTATCGAAATCTCCCCCAAAGTACGACACATACCCCTGGCCTGATCGGTCCCATTGGCTACGACGTTGAAAAATAAGCTACGTTAGCTCGGATAGTCTCCATTGATTGAAGACCCAGATATAGATCTGACATGGCCAACGTACTTAGAATCGCAATCGTAGACCCTAACGATAGCACTCGGGAACACCTCAAATCGGTTCTCCTGGGCATGGGCACGGTGTGGCTCGAGGCGGAATGTTCACGTTACGAATTCTTTACCGATGTCGTGGAACAGACGAAACCCGACATCAGCTTTATCGCAATGGATAGCAATCCCCAGCGCGCTACGCAACTCGTCGCGGAGATTGTAAAGAATACTCCCGACTGCACGGTACTGGTCTCCAGCAATTCCACCGATGGGCAATTGATTCTGGAATCGATGCGCGCCGGAGCCAAGGAATTCCTTACCGAGCCGATGAAGCCTGAAGATCTGGCCACCGCATTACAACGGGTGATGCGCCGTCATAATGGCAATCGTGATAGTGTGTCCACGGAGTGCCAGATCCTCAGTGTCGCTGGCGCAACCGGAGGCGTGGGTGTCTCCAGTATTGCCGTCAATCTGGCCTGCGCTCTCGCTTCCGAGCCGGACCATTCCGTGGTGCTGCTCGACCTGGACTTGGCCCTGGGCGATGCCGACGTATTTCTCGATACCATTCCCGAGTACACTTTGGCTGATGTCGCCCAAAATATTGACCGGCTGGATCTGACTTTGCTAAAAAAGTCGCTGACCAAACACCACTCCGGCGTCCATTTACTACCCCGTCCCATTCAACTTCATGATACTCGGCTGGTCACTCGGGATAGCCTCCAACGTATTATTGGCCTGTTGAAGACCAGTTTTACGCATTTGGTGATTGATACTTCAAAGAGCTTTACCCCGCTCGATTTTTTAGCTTTTGAAGAGTCGAATGACGTTCTGATGGTGACCCAACTTGACTTGCCTTGCCTGCGCAATGTGGTTCGGTTGATGATGGTTTTTGACGAATCCTCCGCCTTACGCGATAAAGTGAAAATCATTGTCAATCGCGTAGGCGAGGACAATGGCCAAATTAGCTTGAAAAAATCGAAAGATACGATAGGTCGAGATATTTTTTGGCAAATCCCCAACGACTACAAGGTCATGGTCGAAGTACGGAACAACGGCGTGCCCTTAGTTGAACACGCCCCCAAAGCGACCATCACTCAATCGATCCGTCAATTAGCCAACGCACTCACCGGTAAGACCGATGAGAATGAGGGGGAAACGGACATCAAAGCCAGGCGCTGGCTTAATCTCTGGCCGAGCCGAAAAGTTTCCGCCGAGAAGTAAGTCTCAGTAGTTCCAAGAATGGCCGATGAAGCCGACCTGATCAACGTCGACCAAGTGGCCAACCTCATCGCAGGCGGCTTAACCAAGCGAAGTCCTTATCGCAAATCCATGCAGATGAAAACGTACGTCGCCGATCACGCCTGATCCAAATGGCACGTTTCCCGAGCACAGGCTATCCTGACGTATTGGAACACTCATCTTCGCTAACTTAGATCAGCGAAGATTAGCGTCGATGAGTGTTCCTTTTCTCCGAAAGTGCAGGACCTGATATCAGCCACAAAACTTTTCGCGATGAACCCTTTTTATGCATTATGAGAAACGTCGCGAATCCTCCAACTTCCTGCCCGCGGAATCGCTAGAACAGGCGCAATCGCCACTTCGCATCAGAAGTCCCATGGCGAGTTGGCCAAGCATTCTCCACAGCCCAGGTTATGAGCTATGTTTGCATGACATAACACTCCTACGCTCTGGGAAAAACAGGGGCTCCAAGAACCGACAAGTTCACCTACCGATTTACTCATGAACGCTTTGAGACAAGACGTTCCAACTCGTGCTCGCCGTTGAGAATGGATGGAGAATGAACAATTTGCTTTCCAACCCGACCGCCTTGGATTCCCAAGACAAGCAGGCTGAATTTGAAAAGCTCAAGCAGCGTATCCATTCCAAGCTGGTTGACAAGCTCGACCTGACGCATGTGGGTGACCTGGAAGGTGATATTTTACGACGTGAAATACGTCTGGTCGTGGAACACCTTTGTGATACCGAAGATACTTTCCTGAACCGTAACGAACGTGACCGGCTCATTGACGAGGTTCTGGACGAAACTTTTGGCCTGGGGCCTCTGGAATTGCTGCTCAAGGATGCGAGCATCAGTGAAATCATGATCAATGGCCCCAAGGACGTCTATGTCGAACAAAACGGAAAATTGGTGAAGGCACCCATTACGTTTCGTGATGACAAGCATTTGATGCAGATTATCGATCGCATCGTCTCCAAGGTTGGCCGTCGTGTGGATGAAGTCTGCCCCATGGTGGACGCAAGGCTTGCGGACGGATCCCGGGTTAACGCGATCATTCCTCCCCTGGCGTTGGACGGACCGAGCGTTACGATTCGTCGATTTGGCTCCAATCCGTTGAAGCTGGAGGATTTGCTGAATTTCAAAAGCATGACTCCCGAAATGGTGATGCTCCTGGAAGGCGCCATGAAGGCCAAACTGAACATTATCATTTCCGGTGGAACCGGTTCTGGAAAAACAACCCTGCTTAATACACTTTCCAGTTTCATCAGCAATGAGGACCGCATTGTAACCATTGAAGATGCGGCGGAATTGCAGCTCCAGCAATCACACATCGTACGTTTGGAAACTCGCCCTCCCAATATCGAAGGCAAAGGAAAAATATCGGCCACGGATCTGGTTCGGAACTGCCTGCGGATGCGTCCTGACCGCATTATCATTGGTGAATGTCGCGGTCCGGAAACTCTGGACATGCTGCAAGCGATGAATACAGGGCATGATGGTTCGTTGACCACCTGCCATGCGAATACGCCACGTGATGCAATTGCCCGCCTGGAAACGATGATCATGATGTCTGGCTTTGAGATGCCGATGCGAGCGATGCGTACACAAATCGCCAGTGCCGTGGATTTGATTGTCCAGATTAACCGTCTCTCCGGTGGTCCACGAAAAATAACCGCCATCACCGAGATCCTTGGCATGGAACAAGAAACCATCGTCATGCAAGATATTTTCAGCTACATCCAAGAAGGAGTGGATGAGAGTGGCCGAGCCGTCGGACACTTCCTATCCACCGGCGTACGCCCCACCTTCATCCCTCGCCTGGAAGCCAACGGAGTTCGTCTACCTGCCAGTGTATTCCGTGAACGTATCATGCTGCGAGACTGATGAAATGACATACCCTACCACCCAAGAGCCTTTGCCGAGCAGCGAGCTTTGTGAACCTTTGTTCCTGCAAGTTATCCCAACATCCGCTATTCATGACACCGTGAGTCGATTATGGTTTCCAGTCAACTGATTATTGCCGCGGCATTTTTTGGAATGGTTGCTCTGATCGTGGGCATTGCGATGATGCTCCGCGAAAAATCGGTCTCCCAAATGGAAGATCGCTTGAGCTCTCTTACCGGCAAGGGGGATAAGAATAATCCTTCCAGCTTAACCGAAGCAGCCCAATTGCTATCCAAGGAACTGGGCGAGCAGGGAACTCTAAGTGATGCCGTCGCAAAGAAATTCAATCTGGCACTCTTGTTCGAACAAGCGGCTGTCACGATGTCTTTGTCGACCTTTATTGCTATTTGCACCGGAATTGGCTTCACGGCATGGTTGGTATGCACCTTGGTGGGCGTCCACCCAAGCCTTGCTCCCTTCATCGGCCTGGCATTCTCGGGTTTACCCTATTTCTGGTTGACTTTCCGTCGCAAACGCAGATTCGCCAAGTTTGCCGCCCAACTCTCCGATGCCTTGGAGCTCGTGGCACGAGCGTTGCGAGCCGGGCATAGCCTGGCCGCTGGGTTCCGGCTTTGTGCGACGGAAATGTCCGAACCCCTCAGCCTCGAATTTGGCCGTGTCTTTGAAGAGCAAAATCTAGGCCTTCCCTTTGAAGAGGCCTTGGAAAACATGACCAATCGAATTCCGAATCTCGATTTGAAATTCTTTGTTACAGCCATTATTCTGCAGCGTCAGACCGGTGGTGACCTGGCAGAGATTCTCGATAAAATTGGCCGTCTGATTCGCGAACGATTTCAGATTTTGGGACAAGTGCAGGCACTCACCGGCGAGGGGCGACTCTCAGGCGTTGTCCTGCTGGCTTTGCCACCACTGCTATTCGTGACTGTTTATCGCATGAACCCTGAATATTTGAAGTTGCTCTTTACCGATGAAATGGGCCGTAAGATGCTGATTGGCGGCATCCTCATGCAGCTTGTAGGTGCTCTGGTGATCCGTAAGATTGTAAACATTCGAGTCTGACATGCCTTTTATGCCCCTTGCCGAATTCTGGGATTCCCCCATTGTTATCCAATTGGCCGCCTTCGCGGGCGTGGCCGCGGTTTCCTGGTGGTTGTTGGAAATGTTCACGCAGCACAAGCCGCGGGCTGAACAGCGGTTGGACGAATATCGCGAGCCCAATATGCGCAAGGGCGACTTGCTACTGGATGGCAAGGGCCCTGGAACCATGGCAAAGGTCCTGGGGGCGGCGGCTCCGGCATTGTCCAAGCCCATGCAAGCCAAGACCGAAGAGGACATCAGCAAGGTACGGAGCAAGCTGAACAAGGCCGGATTCCGCTCGGAGACGGCAAGCACCACCTTTTGGTCCATGAAAACAGTGGCCCTCTTAATCGGGTTTGCCCTGGGCGGAGGTGCCTTGCTGTTTACTCGAGGCTTCAGCTTGGACACCCTCATGTATACCGTGCTGATTTCCGGGCTCGCGTTTTATATCCCGGAAATTGTCCTGTGGATCATCACCAGAGGTCGCAAAGACAATATCTTTTACGGCTTACCCGACGCGCTGGATCTGATGGTCGTATGCGTCGAGGCAGGCCTCGGCCTGGACCAGGCCATGCGCAAAGTCGCCGAGGAAATGAAAAAATCGTATCGTGTCATCTCGGAAGAATTCGCGCTTTGCAATTTGCAATTGCAAATGGGACGGGCTCGTAACGATGTCCTGCACGACCTGGGTGCGCGCACCGATGTTGATGACCTGAAGCAACTCGCCGCCATCCTCATTCAAGCGGACAAATTCGGCTCCAGTGTGGGCCAGGCTTTGCGCGTTCAAAGCGATTCGATGCGAACGCGTCGAAGCCAGCTGGCGGAGGAAAAAGCAGCCAAGACGGCGGTTAAACTCATTTTCCCGCTGGTCCTGTTTATCTTCCCGGCCATTTTCATTGTCCTGGTCGGACCGGCCGCCATCACCATGGTCAACGAGCTTTTCCCGTCCATGAGCGGGGGATAATAGGCAATCTAAGAAGGCTATCCGGATCTCAACAGTTGGAACGCAGCTCCGCGGAACCCCATGTCGATACTGAGGACGGTAACGATTGGTTCCTTTGCTGGAGGAGGCAGTGACGGAAAGCCTCTGTCCCGCAAATTTCCATTCATTTCCTGGCCTGAAAGGCCTGCAATCTCATTCGACTCAATCCGTAGAAGGCTAAATCATGAAGAGAGCCATCTTATTGGTATCTGCGTTTGCTGTCGCTTCTTTTTCCAATGGGGAAGTGTACGGACAATGCCAACAGTGCAATCTCCCCAGTCAGTATCCCCAAAGCTGTACTGCCCAGAAGCAATCTCTATCCTTTTGCAAATCTTTTGCCGCCTGGTACCGGTCGGTCTACGACATGAATTCGATGTGGCCAAGTCCCTACATCATGCCGGCCCGTAACAGCATCAATGCGATGTATGAATCGATGATCAGCAACGGTTGGCGTCGGCAAAATCTACTAGGACGTCATCACTTCGATGCGGATACGCAACAACTGACACAAGCGGGCAAACTCAAAGTTGAGTGGATACTCACGCAGACACCGCCTCAGCGACGGAACATCTTTGTGGAGCGTGGAGCCGACGAATCTCTCACGGCCAAACGCATCGAATCGATCCAACAATATACGGCCAGGATGAGTCCTGCGCCGGGACCCGCCATGATTACCGACACGCATTTGGTTGCTGAAGGACATCCGGCAAGCGCGGTCGATGCCATGTTTACCGGTTACCAGAGCAACAAACCAGCGCCCGTATTGCCAGCGCCCAGCAATGGCACGGATGACGGCAGCTAGTCCATGGATCGATCGCAAGGATGCGTAATTCTATCCAAGTGTGCGGCAGCGCGATCAATCGTATTTTTTCAGGGAGGGAAGCGACGTGCATAGAGATTGGATCATGGTGCTGGCCGCGGTCGTCTGCACGGCTGGGTGCATGAGCACGAATCGTTTGGAAAACTCGGGCAGCGGGCTGACAGCCCACGGGACGCCCCAAAACGGGTCCGTGGCGAACTCTGCCAAGACGACTGGGTGGGCAACAGCCTGGAAGAACAATCCTGTTACCAGATGGTTCGTCCCCAAAAAATCTGCCGCCGGTACCCTCCAGACGGGTCCCTCGCATCAGAAGGTCTCGCCCGATTTGGACCCCATTTCCTTGGGATTTGCTTCGGACCCTCCCTCTGCCCAGCTCTACATTTCCATGGCGGAGATTAGCGGCAAGGGAGGCAATATCCAGCAAGCTCGTTTGCTCTACCAAAAAGCCAGTGCCCTCGAGCCAGACAATTTGCCAGCGTTACTTGGATTGGCAAGGCTGGAAGACCGTCAAGGCCAACTGGATGAAGCGATTGGGGTTTATCAAAAAGCGCTCACGGCACATCCCGAGAATCCAACCGTCATGAATGACCTGGCTATCTGTCAGGCCCGAAAAAACCAACTGAAAACATCGCTGGGCTTATTGGAACAAGCCGTGCGGTTGCGGCCAGACAAGCCACTCTACCGTAATAACATCGCCAAAGTGCTCACCGAATTGAATCGGCCCGAAGAGGCCCTTGTCCACCTTGCCGTCGTCCACTCGCCAGCGGTCGCCCACTACAATCTGGGCGTTTTGCTCGCCCAGCGGGGGCGCATGGAAGAAGCGACCAGGTACATGGTGTTGGCCTCCAACATCGATCCCGAAATGCAGGCAGCACGCTCGCTACTGGATCAGTTCCATCGGGCCAATCCAGCAGATCCAGCCTACCAGGTACAACTGGCTGCGTTGCCAGGCACCGCGTCCCCTTCCATGCAAACAGGATCCACAGCCAGCGTTCCCTCCACGCTTTCCGAGCCCCAATCAGAACCGCAAGCCCAATCAGAACCGCAAGCCCAATCAGAACCGCAAGCCCAACCAGAACCGCAAGCCCAGCCAGAACCGCAAGCACTGGATGCCACCATCTCGGAATTATCTGTCGGCGATGCGCCCCTCCTGCTGCCTCCGGTAAACTAATCTCAAAAACGTGGGCGTTCGAATGCCCATGGCCTGTCACTCGTTTGGATTACTCCGATAAATCCGCTGGCGATCTGGCCCTTACGACCGGCGCGGCAAGGCATTCTAAAGGAATTCCAGGCAATTCGTACCTATAAGCTACAATTGCCTGATGCGTAAATTTTTTCCCTTCCTCAGCCATGCCGGAACATTTTTCCAATGGGCACGACCCTCAGTATCCCATCTCCCACGGGTTTAGTCGTCCACACCAAGGAGCAATCTCCTGGTCCATGGGAAAGCTGGTTTCACGGCACAATGGCGGTTTGCGCGACCTGCGTGCTTATCATTTCTTTGCTCGGCTATAAATTTTGCAATTTAACCCTTTCGCTGGCCCAAGCAACTCCGCTGGCACTGACCCTAGGTATCTTACTACTGGTCGCCGCCCAGTATCGCTGGCGTCAAGAGCCAAAATGCTTCCATATCACCATGATGACCTTATGGATGGTCATGATCACGAATTTCCATTTCTTTCCGATGTACATGGCGGCCATGCGAGAAGTGCCCATGAGCGATTCCGTACTGGCTCGTATGGACCGGTCTCTAGGGATGGAAGTTCCCACCATACGGTCCACACTCCAACCCTACCCTACGTTGAATAGGAGCATGCTGTATATCTATGGGTCCTTGATCCCACTCATGACGCTAGCGACCGTCCTGCCACCAATTTTCAACCGCATGGGGAAGGCGAAAGAATTCGTCCTTGGCTCGGTAGTGGCGGCGTCTTTAACACTGCCTATTTTCGCCTGTTTCCAGGCAGTCGGCCCATGGCATTATTTCCATTTCGATCCTGTCATACCATCGCTGGCCGGAAAGCATGAAATGTTCTTGATGTTGAAGACCCATGCTCCGTTCGTAATCGATGTTTCCAATCGGGATGGGCTGATCACCTTTCCTTCATTCCACGTGATTCTCACTGTGTTGGCCGCACTTACCCTTGGGTCATTCCGCATCCTGCGCGGGATCGTAGCTGTTTGGGCTATCCTGATTGTGATTTCGACCGTGACTACCGGTATTCACTATACGGTGGATGTCCTGGGCGGCCTGATCGTAGCGATCGCATCGTGGCGACTTGCGCGTCTCTACCTGGCATGGACTAAAAAGCGAGAGGAACCGTTGAATCAACTCTCGCCTGCTCTCACGCTCCAAGGTTCCCTCTGAGTGGCAGGCAACTCCTGCGTCGAAAAAGCTTGCGGCTTTCTCAAGCGAACAAGGCGCGGACGACGATCTGCGACCAGGTCTCGAATTGATCCAGGTCGGCTACGATCTCTTCGACCGGTCGAAAGCCTGCGTCCTGAATCTCGCTTTCATTAGCTCGGACGTTGGGCGAGAGCACGTCGAATCGGTGGACTACTCCTAAATGGACTTTGCCTACCGGGGTTTCATCGTCGTTGATCATGCCCACGCACTTTTCGGTAAATTGTGTCTCGAGCACCACCTCCTCGGCCAGCTCCCGCTGCATTCCTTCACGATAAACTCCTGCATGCCCGGAACGGGCCTCATCTCCCGCCTCCTCGCCACATTCCAATTCGGCATCGAGCGTGGAAATATGGCCCCCAATGCCAACACTCCGCTTGGCATGCAAGCGTGATTCTCCCTGTCCTCCTCCGCGTGTGTATTGGAATAAATGCTTCGAACCATCCGGCTGGCGATGGCAGAAAAGCATATAAGGAATAAGCTGTTTGAAACTGGAGTCCTCTTCCATGGCACTCCGAGGCCGGTAGCTGACCTGCTCGCTCTCCAGTAAACCGGGCAAATAACGTTCAACCTGGTCGGTAAAACCCTGAAAGTGGCCCAAAGAATGAAACAGGGTGGTCGGCACCACCAATACGTGTTCCTCGGCGACAGCCTGTCCCGGAGATGATTCTTCTTTCGCGATGGACATAACAATCCCTTTCGATTGCACAGACCCTGGAGGGGAAGCAAACCGTTAAGAACGGCGAGTATACAACCGCAAAGGGGGAAGTGGAAAGGGGGCGTATTCTACTGTGTGCCGCTTATATCCCGACAGGTTAACCGAACGGATCGTCCAGCAACTCTTGCAGTCGTTCGCCGAGCACGGCCTCATATCGTTCAACCCAAGAGGAATCGATGCCGACGAGCAACAAGATCCGCACACTCAAGAGACAGTCTGTCATGATGTTATTGCCTGCGATGAATATAGAGCCCCCTACCATTGTGGCATTTTGTAAACATTTCGCCAGAACATGCATCCGGGAAACAATCGTAAGGTACTATCCATAAACAGTAGTTCCAAGAATGGCCGATGAAGCCGACCCGGAAAACGTGCTGGCAGTTAAAAACGTCGGTACCAGGCGGCTTATCCGCCTGCCGCCGATGGTTCGCCACGGGGCGATTGCAGAATTAAGCACTGTAGATCTCAATTTCCAGCGATACCTCCTGGAGATCCTTCGTACACGATAGCAGACAATCACCGTGGTGACTCCCTCTCGATTCCAGGTACGCACTCACCAGTCGCTGTATGGGCTGGTTTACCGATTGCTCGACGCATGCATCATTTTGGTCATTGCGTGGGTAGCCGGTCGCTCGACGTGGCAGCTCCCAACAGGCTCACTGCTGGTGACCAGCGCTGCCACTCTATTAGCGTATGGCATAGCCTCCGAAATTAGCGCCCTTTACCGCAGTTGGCGCAGCTCACGTCTGATTCACGAAATCTGGTGTGTCTTGATCAGTTGGGTTTACACGGCTTCCGCCGTGATGGGCCTGGGCATGCTGACCCACTACAATGTCCGGTACACACATGAATCCAAATTGATCTGGCTCTTTGCTACGCCCTTGGGACTGGCGTGCGCACGCATTGGATTCCGCCTGTTTCTTCGAATGTTGCGCAAACGGGGCTTCAACACTCAACGTTTTGCCATTTGTGGCATCAACCAACTCGGCTTGCAACTGGCCCGCAATATTGAGCAGACGCCAGAACTTGGCTTGAAGCTCGTCGGTTTTTTTGACGACCGACCCGAGAACCGCACCGAACTAGCTGCGGGCGAATCGCTGCCTGCCGCTGGCGACTTGCACCAGTTGATGGATATGGCACGCCGCGGCCTGGTGGATGTCATCTACATCACTTTTCCGATGCGTGCCGAAAAGCGAATTCGCGATTATCTGGAACTACTAAGCGACTCGACTGCGTCCGTCTACATCGTCCCGGACTTTTTTGTGTTTCAAATGCTGCATGCGCGCTGGAATCAAATCAATGGCTTACCCGTGGTCAGCGTATTTGAAACTCCTATCAGCGGTATTGATGGTATTCTGAAGCGTGGGTTCGATCTGGTGGTCGCAACTCTGCTGCTGGTGCTGCTGGCCGTGCCGATGGCCATCCTTGGGCTGCTGGTAAAAGGTTCGTCGTCTGGCCCGGTATTTTTTCGCCAAAAACGGTATGGCCTGTCCGGGGAAGAGATCCAAGTCTGGAAATTCCGCAGCATGGACTGCTGTGACAATGGACCTTCGGTCCGCCAGGCCACGGCCGACGATGGGCGAATTACGCCCATCGGCCGTTTCATGCGTAAAACGTCCCTCGACGAATTACCCCAACTCTTTAACGTGATTACCGGTAGCATGTCACTGGTGGGACCACGGCCGCACGCCACCGCACACAACGAACACTACCGTCCACTGATCCATGGCTACATGTTGCGACACAAGGTCAAGCCTGGAATCACCGGCCTGGCGCAAATCAATGGCTGGCGTGGTGAAACGGAAAATATCGAAAAAATGCAGGGCCGTATTGAGTGCGATCACCGCTACATCCGCGACTGGTCCTTGTGGATGGATATAAAAATCTTGTGCAAAACCGCACGGGTCGTGCTCCGGCAGGAAAACGCCTATTGAAGAGAGCAGAGAGCAGAGAGCAGAGAGCAGGGAGTGGGGAGTGGGGAGTGGGGAGCTGAGAGTGGAGAGCTGAGAGTGGAGAGCTGAGAGTGGAGAGTGGAGAGTGGAGAGTGGAGAGTGGAATCTTCTTTGACCGAGTAGCCTCTGCCGCCTAAGCGACTGGGCCTAGCGACAATG
>JAJRWS010000012.1 GCA_024276705.1 Planctomycetota bacterium
ACAAGGATCAAGTCGGTTTGGGTTTTTGGCCGCCCTTTTGCCGTCCACCAACGGTAGCCACCCAGCGAACCGGCCGCCATCAGCAGGGCAACCAGCGCCAATGCGGAGAGACTGGTCGCACCGGCCCGGGTCTTTTTGAGAAAGGGAATATGTGTCATGGGATTATCGGCAGACGTGAAAGTCATGGGTCCATTGACCATTATACCCGCATTGATACCAGGTACCAGCGGATTAGGAATGTTGGAATGTTGGAATAATGGAATTACTACTCATTCCATCTTTCTACTATTCCAGTGTCTCATGGTCAGGACGCTGTTCCATTTAAAACCGGTAAGTTAATTTTCAGCTGTCCAATTAGGACCGGCGCATCAATAACTGTCGCATCTGCGTTATCTGCGTTATCTGCGGGCCCTTTTCTCTTGTTGGTCTCAAAGAATGGCCGTGGAATAGGATGCGTTTCTTCTTGGGAAGGGAACCATACCGTCATGCTATCTCCTAGGGATTCCTATTCAAAGAAGCCCGCAGATAACGCAGATTGACGCAGATGATTGGTCAAACCAATATGGCGTTGAAAATCGTTGGTTGAGCCGGAGGTTTTCTCAGGGGAATAAATACGACATTAAATTATTGGCCAATGCTAAGTTGCAAAGATGCCATGCCATGCCGTTTAGCCGCAAGCCCACGGCGTGGGCGTTTTGCCGAACAGGATGGCAGGCATCCGTGACACGCGCAGGCCGCTGTTGCCCAGGTCCCCGTTTGTGCCTACGGTATCGTCTGGGGTGGAATATCCGTGGCGTCCCTTGCCGGTTGTCCATGCTGCCCCATCGCATCTGCTCGCATGGGAGGATTGCCACCGTTTCGTCCCCGGTAAATATCGAAGTGGTACGGGTAAGGACGCTGGTACCAACTACCGTAGACGGGCGGGGAATAGAATCCGCCAGGAAACCAGGGGCCGTATCCTCCGAATCCGTAGCCAGATCCCGGGTAGCCCATCCTGCCATTGCCGGGCGGCCAGAAAGGGCGTCTGCCATACGCCGGTCCCGGGCGGTGACGTAGATACGCTGGCCCCTGCTGGACCCTTGTGGCTGACGGTTCGCTGGCCTTGGCCGCTGGCAAGATTGGGTGCGTACTTTCCGCAATCACGCCGATCAGAGCAACCAGGCCAATGCGTACCACGATGGCAAAGAGGGGGGAGCGGAGAGCGGAGAGCGTGCTGAAAGTTTTCATGGGAAGAGGAGGCCTGGCGGTTTTCTGAATCGGGTCGAAAGCAAGGCGCCTTGCGCCGCATGCCAACCGCCTTCCATGCTAGACAGCCGCATGGAGCCGCGTCAAGAAAACGGCTATCGCCGTAGCGAAAAGGGCCTTGCCGATGTTGGCATTACCGGAGTTGTACCGGTTGCATGGGTGGTCGGGGAACCGGGCCTGGTCCGTAGGGAACACCGGCAGCAAGAGGGCAGGAGCAGTAGAGTCGGTGTTTCGGTGTTCGGTGTTCGGTGTTCAGGGTTCAGGGTTCAGGTGCCCCCCAAAGTGTGTCCCCAAAAGCGTTCGGCTCGATAATTCCCGTCCGTGAACAACCAGCTCTGCTGGTTGTTGACTTGCGATAATTTGAGTGTGCCAATTTGGATAAGCCGTTGGTTCTGTGTGCCCGCGCCCTGAGGCACGAAGGGCGTGGTGCGTCACCTCGGAGTACTTGCCGGAGTCCACTGCGCGCCGACCACGCCCTTCGCCAGGGGGCTCGCGCCTGTTGGTATTCTCATCATCTCTTGTCCTGGCTCCAGGACGTGCCACATACGGGTGGTTTGCCTTCGACCCCACTCGCAGCAAACGCGACAAGTCCTTTTCTGCACCCGAGTCTGGTCCGTAGGGAAGGGGGGCAATCTCAGTGGGCATGGATTGTGCGGCTAAGATCCATCCTTCAGATCATCCATCAGCCATCTCATATCACTCATTCCTGTCCGTAAACCACCAGCTCTGCTGGTGAGTACCCATCAGGCTCCGCCGTTCCGTCGTACTCGTGCTCGTACTCGAATAGAACCATTGGATGCAAACGAAATAGGAGACCATGGATGCCGATGATGACCGACCTTACCTATGACTTGGATTCGAGTACGAGTACCGCTGGGCTGAGTACGAGTACGATATTTATTCTCTAGCCCCTTTTAGGGGCTTTCCTCAAGCCACCGGCTCTGCCGGTGGTCGCTGACTCTATTCCTTACCGGTCGCGCGGGTCGCTCATGCTTTCGGCCATTTTATTGAGCGCCTCGGTTTCAATTTGCCGAACCCGTTCACGCGTGAGCCCCAGGCATTCGCCGATTTCCTTGAGTGTTTTCGGCTCATGCTGTTCCAGGCCAAATCGCATTCTCAATACGGTAGCTTCCCGTTCATCCATGACTTTAAGCAATTCCAGCACGTGCTTTAAACTGTCGCTTTCCACCAAGGCATCGTCGGGGCTGAGTTGACGCTCATCGGTGACCATGTCGCCCAAGGTCCAGCCTGACTCGGACTGGTCTGTTTGCGGCGTGGCATTATAGATTTTAATTGCCTTCTTGATGATGGGCAGCTTTTTCTTCGGTAAGCCAAGTACGCGTGCCACTTCTTCGGGAGTCGGGCTGCGGTCAAGTTCCTCGGTAAGTCTTGAGGTTGCCCGTCTCCATTTAGAGAGTAACTCAACCATGTAGGCCGGGATACGTATGGTTTTACCCGTATTGATAAGAGCCCGTTTGATGGACTGCTTGATCCAGTAACTGGCGTAAGTGCTAAATCGGGTTCCCATTGCCGGGTCGAAGCCTTCGACGGCCCGCAACAGCCCCAAGTTGCCCTCTTCAAT
>JAJRWS010000273.1 GCA_024276705.1 Planctomycetota bacterium
CTGGGCCATGCGCTCTACGAGGCGGCTCCCTCAAAGAATAAACGGTGGCTGGAATTTCCCGGTGAAGACCATAACGACCAGCCCCCAGATGCCTATTACGACAGCCTGGCCCAATTCCTGGACGAGATGCCAGAAACGTCTGCCGCTTTCACCGACTGATGGCGAAGATTTCGTGTAAATGGTATAATGCACCTTAATCGCATCCATTTGTGGTTTTTTCGCAGCACAGTTCGAGAATAACTCATGCCAACCTGTCACCTGCTCCGCACGCTGGTCGCCACCACATTGCTTCTTTCAACCACCGCCCACGCGACCATCATCGTCGATCCCGACAACACTGGCGCGACCGATGTTCTCCTAGACCCAAATTATGCGGCAACGCTGATCACCAACCCGGTAGCCGATCCGCTTAACTTGGGATTTGACAATCTCGTAATAGGCAACACGGCAAACGGCTCGCTTGCCATACAAAATGGCAAAATGGTTTTCGGCGGAGAAGGCATAATCGGCTTCGCAACTGGTTCGTCGGGCAGTGTTGCCATCGGTGGGGCCGACTCGCTATGGGACAACATCGGCTCTTGCTCTGTGGGCCATGAAGGGACAGGCACTCTTTCGATTTCTGATGGCGGAGTGGTTAGCAATCAACATGGCTATATCGGTCGCGAAATGGGCTCGTCTGGCATCGTTACCGTTGATGGGGTCGGCTCGAAGTGGGATAATGATGGCATTTTGGACGTCGGTTTCTATGGGAATGGCGAGCTTTCAATCTCGCAGGGTGGGGTGGTTGTCAACAGTTTGGGCAGTATCGGCTACGCACCGGGTTCGTCCAGCAGCGTCACCGTCGAAGGAGCTGGATCACAATGGAACAACGACGGCAATCTCAATGTGGGTAACTCAGGGACCGGCACACTTTCGATCTCTGATGGCGGAGTGGTTACCAGCAGTTGGGGTTCTATTGGCTACCTGGAGGGCTCCAATGGCAGCGTTACCGTTGATGGAGCCGGATCGAAGTGGAACAACAGCAACGATCTCACGGTGGGCAGCAAAGGGACCGGCACGCTTTCGATCTCTGATGGCGGAGTGGTGGACAATAGACAAGGCAATATCGGGCGCGCAATGAACTCGTCTGGCAGCGTTACCGTTGATGGAGCCGGATCGAAGTGGAACAACAGCAACGATCTCACGGTGGGCAGCAAAGGGACCGGCACGCTTTCGATCTCTGATGGCGGAGTCATTGATAACGACATGGGCGTTATAGGTAGCGACTGGGGTTCGACCGGCAACGTCAATGTCGATGGGGCCTGGTCACAATGGAACAACAACGGCTCATTATATGTGGGCCGTTCAGGGATCGGCATACTTTCGATCTCTGATGGTGGTGTGGTTACGGTCAGCGGCAGCAGCTTCGTCAATCCCAACCAAACCGGCAGCCGGATTGAATTCGACAATGGCACACTCACAACCCAAAGCCTCTATGCTTTACCGCAGGATCTTCACGGCACCGGTACCATTAACACCCTAGGTCTGATTTTCGATATCGATCTGGAGATTGCCCAATCCAGTGACCTCCAGCAGAATGTCGTGTTTGATTCGCTGCCCAACCAAAATGTTTCGGTCCATGTGGATCTGACGAACGGCACCGGCAACCTTGGTGCCGGATATCATGGAAACGGATCGCTGACAATCCGAAACGGCATGAACGTGGACAGTCGTACCGGCGATATCGGTTATCTGGCGGGTTCGTACGGCAGTGTTCATGTCGATGGGGCGGGTTCGCGATGGAATAGCAGTACACTCTACGTGGGCCGTTACGGAAATGGCACGCTTTCGATCTCCAATGGCGGTGTGGTTACGGTTCGTAATGGCTTATGGATTGGTGCTTCTTCTACCAGCGATGGTACACTGGAATTTGAAATCGGGCCCGATGGTGCAGGCTTGCTTGATATCGAAAGGTATTTGGCCATCGGAGAAACGTCCTCGTTGCGTATTTCACTCAAAGAGGGAATCCTCCCCGCAGTAAACGACCAATTCACTGTCGTAATGTTCCACTATCGCGCCGGCACATTCTCCAATGAGCCTACACTCACGCTTGCTGGTGATTATCTGCTTGATTGGTCTGTCCGCTACAACCCGAACGACATCACACTGGAAGTTGTCTCATCGATCCTAGCTGCCGATTTCGATGGCAGCGGAACCGTCGACGGAGGGGACTTCACGGCATGGAAATCAAACTTCGGCATGAGTGAAAATGCCCAACACGCGCATGGCAACGCTGACGCCGATGGCAATGTAGATGGGAATGATTTCCTCATCTGGCAACGCGGGCTCGGCCTCACGAACATTGCCGAAAATGCCACGCAACAGACAGTACCGGAGCCAGGGACGCTGGCCCTGGCAGCCTGGTTGCTTGCAGGTTTCGGTTTGAATGCAAGACGAAAACGGAATACGTCGTAGTGCAAGTACAATTACCGAAATAGAAAAGAGGGCAGGGACGAATATCAATACCCTTGGCAGGCGGCTTATCCGCCTGCCAGCCCTGGTGTGCCATGGGGTGAATTTGAGAAGTGCTGAACTTCCCCATTTTAAGTTGGGGATACCAGATAGCCATCGCGCTCAGTGAAGCGATGCTCGTTCCCCTGCGGTTCCCCTATTGCCGCAACAAGCCACTCGGTTAAACTGGGGGACTCCCCATGATTGGCCATGGAGCCCTCCATGGCCTCACTCCCTTACAGGGGGACGCGTCTACAATATCGAACGCGGGGATACCCCGCATTTCCCAATCCCAGGCAATCTAAACTTCCATGCATTCACAAGTTGTCGTTCTCGGTGGTGGGCCCGGAGGCTACGCGGCCGCTTTCCTGGCTGCCGACCTGGGCCTGGATGTCACTCTGGTCGAAGCCGACGCCCGGCTGGGAGGAACCTGCCTGCTGCGCGGCTGCATCCCTTCCAAGGCCCTATTGCACGTGGCCAAGGTGGTTGGAGAAGTGCGCGAGATGGGCCCATGGGGTATTGAATATGGCCCGCCACGAATTGACATCGCCAAAACGCGTGCCCGCAAAGAACAGGTGATCGAAACGCTCTCGGGCGGACTGGCCCAACTGGCCAAGCGGCGCAAGGTGCGCCGCGTGCACGCACGGGGCCTTTTTGTCGATTCGCAAACACTCGAGTTGGAGGGGGGCCGCCCCGATACCTACGAAAGCAGTCGACTCACGTTCGATCACGCCATCGTCGCAACCGGATCGGTTCCGACCATGCCCCCGCTGTTCGACATCGGCTCCCCGCGAGTACTCGATTCGACCGGCGCGTTGGCTCTGGCTGAGATCCCCAAATCGCTGCTGGTTGTCGGCGGTGGTTACATCGGCCTGGAGATGGCTACCGTTTATGCCCAGTTGGGCGCGCAAGTCTCGGTCGTGGAACTCACCGATGGCTTGCTGCCCGGGGCCGATCGCGATCTGGTGAAACCACTCGCCAAACGGCTGCGGACATTACTGCACGGCGTGCACTTGAATACCAAAGTCGTCAGCCTCGGCGAAGTGGGTGAGCAGATCGAAGTCGAGATGGAAGAAACATCCGGCTCGAGCACGCATGCCTACGATCAGGTCCTGGTTTCGGTGGGCCGGCGCCCGCTGACCGATGGCTTTGGCCTGGAAAATACCCAAGTCACGCGCGACCAGCGCGGGTTCATCGAAGTGGATGCGGAACAACGGACTCATGACGAACACATTTTGGCCATCGGCGACGTCACCGGCGAACCGATGCTTGCACACAAAGCATCCCACGAGGGCCGGGTCGCCGCCGAAGTGCTGGCCGGCAAGGCGGCCGTGTTTCTGCCGCTGGCGATACCGGCGGTAATCTTTACCGACCCGGAAATCGCCTGGGCCGGAATGACTGCGGAGGAAGCCCGGCAGAGTGGCCAGGGTGTAGCGGTTGCCCTCTACCCCTGGCAGGCCAGTGGCCGGGCCACGGCCATCGGCCGCACCGACGGACTCACCAAGTGGCTCATCGACCCCGAAACCGACCGCCTTTTGGGCTGTGGCATCGTCGGCAGCGGAGCGGGAGAACTGATTGCGGAAGCTGTTTTGGCCATCGAAATGGGCTGCGTGGTCCACGACCTGACCGAATCGATCCATCCCCATCCCACCCTCAGCGAAACACTTCCCTTCGCCGGCGAAGTCTACCTGGGCACCGCCACGGAAATTTATAAACCCAGGCGTTCCAAGAAAGGCCGATGAAGCCGACCCGGAAAACGCACTCGTTGTTAAAAACGTCGGTTCCCGGGCGGCTTATCGCCCCGCCCTACGTAAGGCTACGAGGAAATTGGGAAGTACTGAAAACGAAGCGACGACCTAAGACTTAACCCGCATATTCCATCACCCATCCGCCGCACGACGAAGTTGATGAAAGATGCAGTCTTGCACCAAAAGGATCCACCCGGCAAATGGAACCTACTGAATGCGTTCCCACACCGAAACACCGAAACACCGAAACACCGATGAACTCCCCCATCCCCCATGACGTCGACCCGACCGAGACGGCCGAATGGCTGGAATCGCTCGACTACGTATTGCAAAGCAAAGGGCCCGAACGGGCCCGGCAGTTGCTCGCCGCGCTCGAAGCCTCGGCCCACCGCAACGGCGTCGAATTGCCGTTCACGGCCACGACTCCGTACGTCAACACGATCCCCCGGGAAAAGCAACCCGCCTATCCGGGCAACCGCGAACTGGAACGGCGGATCAAGAGCTTTGTCCGCTGGAACGCCATGGCGATGGTCACTCGTGCCAATCGTGACCCGTCGTCGCCGGGCGGGCATATCTCCACCTTTGCCTCTTCGGCCACCTTGTACGAAGTGGCCTTGAACCATTTTATCCGTGGCCGCGGCAGTTGTGCCGAAAAGTGCGGCCACGAGGGCGATCAGGTCTATTTCCAAGGGCATGCGTCGCCAGGCATGTACGCACGAGCCTACCTGGAAGGCCGACTGACCGAAAAAAATCTGGTCAATTTTCGCCGCGAATTGAGCTCGGGCGGCGGACTCTCCTCGTACCCGCATCCCTGGCTGATGCCCGATTTCTGGGAATTCCCGACTGTCTCGATGGGGCTGGGCCCCATCATGGCCATCTACCAGGCCCGCTTCAATCGCTATCTGACCGACCGGGGCATTCGCGACCTGTCCGCCAAGCGGGTCTGGGCATTCCTGGGCGATGGCGAATGCGATGAACCGGAAACCTTGGGGGCGATTACCCTGGCCTCCCGGGAACGACTCGACAACCTCACCTTCGTCATCAACTGCAATCTGCAACGGCTTGACGGCCCGGTACGCGGCAATGGCAAAATCATCCAGGAACTGGAAGGAGCCTTTCGCGGAGCCGGCTGGAATGTCATCAAGGTCATTTGGGGCGATGACTGGGATCCGCTCCTGGAAAAAGACGAGCAGGGACTGCTCGCCCGGCGAATGCTGGAAGTGGTGGATGGCCAGTACCAGAAATACACTGTCTCCGACGGCAAATACATTCGCGAACATTTCTTCGGCAAATATCCCGAGTTGCTGGAATTGGTGAAAAACTACTCCGACGACAAATTGGGCCGCATGCGGCGTGGTGGACACGATCCGGAAAAAGTCTACGCCGCAATGCAGGCAGCTTGCGATTGCCACGACCGGCCATCGGTCATTCTCGCCAAAACCATCAAGGGCTACGGCCTGGGCGAGGCGGGCGAAGGCCGCAACGTCACGCACAACCAGAAAAAGCTCAACGAGATGGAACTGCGCGAATTTCGTTCGCGTTTCGGCATTCCCATTTCCGACGAGCGAGTCGCCGAGGCTCCTTTTTACAAACCGCCCGAGGATAGTCCCGAAATGGTCTACCTGCGCGAGCAGCGCGACGCCCTGGGCGGGCCTGCCCCTTCCCGCTGCACTTCCCCGATCAGTACCCCCATGCCCCGCCTGGCCGATAACGCCAAAACGATGACCAAACTGGTCAGTCGCGGCCCGGGCAAGGAGATGTCGACCACGATGGGTTTTGTCCGTCTGCTCGGTGACCTTCTCCGCGATCCTAAGATTGGTAAACAGATTGTTCCGATCGTCCCAGACGAATCGCGGACCTTCGGCATGGAAGGTCTCTTCCGCCAGGTTGGCATCTACGCGCACGGAGGCCAGCTTTACGAACCGGTCGATTCGGACCGGATCGCCTACTACAAAGAGGCCAAGGATGGCCAACTGCTGGAAGAGGGAATTACCGAGGCGGGAGCCATGTCGTCGTTCATCGCGGCCGGTACGGCCTACTCGTCGCACGGGGTGAACATGATTCCGATGTTCATCTATTACTCAATGTTTGGCTTCCAGCGAATCGGCGACCTGATCTGGGCCGCCGCCGATGCCCGCACCAAAGGATTCCTGCTGGGCGGCACGGCCGGTCGTACCACCCTCAACGGCGAAGGGCTGCAACACCAGGACGGGCACAGTCTGGTCACCGCGATGGCCTATCCCACCGTGCGCGCTTACGACCCGGCCTACACCTACGAGACGGCC
>JAJRWS010000274.1 GCA_024276705.1 Planctomycetota bacterium
TCGGTGCACGAATGGTTTTCGCGTATTCTGTTGGCGCGACCGCACCAACGTTATAATCATGTCCGCACATCGGCCCGGGCTGACCAGTCCGGTGTTTAACGTGACATCAAACTGGTGAGGATCGCTGATACGAACATGAAAATGATTGTCGATGAAGCGCTCCTGTTCCAGATCGATTTGGTGAGTGCGTTTCTCCGCTTCCACCGCCGATAGATGGAATTGCCTGGCGATTCGTCCACTGCGAATCTCAAACGGTTCCACAATGCGTACCCTCAGTGTCGTATTGGGGAGCAGGAGCGCGGTCGCCCCACGTCCCACGATAATGCACTTGCCATGAGTCGCTAACGTAGCAAGGACGTGCTTCAGATGCTTGAAATAGCCGGCGCTGCCAAGCTCGCCCGGATGCCCAAACGAAAGTATCGTCTCCTGAATCCAGTGCCGATCCTGTTCATCGATGGTCTCCAGAAGTTCCGTCCGCAGCCCCGATCGCTCGGAAATCAGGTCGAGGATTTCACGATCGTAAATGGGCCAGTCCAATCGTTTGCCCAACGCCTCGGCTACCTCAGGTCCTGGCGCCCCGGCTTCCCGACTGATGGCAATCGTCAGGGGATGCGGCTCACTCGATGGTTCATCCATCCTGGATTGAGCCGGGGAACTAGGTCGCCAATGACGACGGAGCAAAACGAGTCGCTGATCAATCACATTCTCTTTGCCGGCCATGAGAACACCTTCCTCTCTTTAACGCATTGAGAACCCAATGGAATGCCAGTAGCTCCAAGCAGTGGCCGGCGCAACTCACCCGACAGGTGCGTTAGCAAGTATAAACGTCTCTTCCCGGGCAGCGTTTCGCCCTGACCCACCCAGGGCTACATGGCAATGCGGAAGTACCGCATGCATTATACACGAAGACGATACCAGAATGGATGCAGCAAATACCGTACCCAGACAACAGCGTAACACTTCACTCGTCTGCACGAATAGGTGAATCACCGGGGTCTGGTACCTTTCCAGTCCCCAAGAATGCCAGTGTGGCAAATTTCAGCATGTGGATCCATGGCAAGGATATGATCGGTGAGGTCGTCGAAAAAAAACGGGCGCGGCAGATCTACCAAAGCTACAAACGGCAACGCAAAGACCCCGGTCTGCCGGAGCAGGTCAGCTACAAACAATTCGAAATGCGGATTTTTCCGATTCCCGCTGGCGCTGAGCAAAAGGTGAAAGTCACTTCGGATAGACCTTTGAACGTGGTCATCCTCTCGGATGGAATCACTCAGCCGCAAGAGCATCGTGAGTTACTGGAACTGATTGGCCAGCGCCCAGCCGGTGTGCGCCTGTTTAGCATCGGCATGGGCAACGAAGTCGATCGGCCCCTACTGCGACAACTCTCGAAGGAGGCAGGCAGACTGGCGGCCTTCCTGTCGGACAGCGATAACTATGAGCGTCAGGCCAAAGCTTTTCAGCGCAAATTGCTACGTCCCGCGATGAACCAGGTACGACTGAACCTGGTCGGGGTGGAGACTTACGATCTCGAGCCACGAAAATTGCCCAATCTGTACTACGGTTCGCCAGTCCGAGTCTATGGCCGCTACCGTGGCAGTGGACCGATGACGGTAAAAATCGAAGCGGAGGTACTCGGACAATCCCTCCAAGTCAAGATGCCGGATCTCGACGAAAGCAATCCGGAAATCGAACGCACCTGGGCATGGCACCGCGTGCAGCGACTTCTGGCCGAGCAGCGCCGGTCAAGCCAGACCGGAAACCAGCAGGAGGAAATCGTGCGACTTTGCGAAGACTACTCCATCGTCAGTGAGTATACATCCCCGTGGCTGCCGGTTTTAAGACGGTCACACTGGCGCACGCGGTCGGCGCACTTGTCGGGATCGGGGTGGCGATTTCCTTCAACCAAAACGGTCTTGAAGAAGTGCCGGCAGTTCGGCCAGGGAGAGTGCTTCGATGCCGTCGGCGATCGGATAACGGTTTGGCGTGCGGCAGACGATGGCAGACACGGGACATGGTTCCATCTCTCGACGCACCAGGGCGAGCTTCCCCGGCCCATCGGGGTGTTCGCTCCACTTGGCGTCAGCCAGGCGGAAATGGCCGGCGCGGTGCAACAGAAAGTCGGCCTCCTTGGTGCGGTCCCTCCAGAAGGCAAGATGCCAAGGTGCGGCAACTGTCTCGAGCAACCGCTGGAGTTCCCCGCAAACCATCGTCTCCCAAAGAGAGCCGGCAAGTGGAGAGTTCAACAAATCATCGCGGCTGACGACCCCCAGCAGAAACGCACACAGACCCGTATCCCGGAAATGGAGTTTGGGAGTCTTCACCAGTGATTTCGTTTGGTTGGAAAACCATGGCTCCAATAGGGTCACGACCCCCGAGCGTTCGAGGATCGAAAGCCATTGTCCCGCTGTCGATGGGCTGATACCGACATCCCGAGCCAGCTCGGCCCGGTTAAGCAATCCGGCGGTACGTAGTGCCGCCGCACGCAAAAAACGTTCGAAATCCCGAAGACTTCCTACCTGCAACTGCGACCGCAAATCCCTCTCAAGATAGGTTGCCACGTAAGATTGGTGGAAACCTCGCGTATCCAATTCGGGCTTCTCGTAAAGTTCCGGAAAACCGCCGCGAACCACCACCTCCTCGACCGGTGTTTACGGCAGCGATTGCAGGATCTCTGCATAACTCAAAACGCTCAGTTGCAACACCTCGGCACGCCCGGCAAGCGATTCCGTCACCCCCGCCATGACCTCGAAAGGCTGCGAACCGGTCAGCAGGAATTGCCCGGGCGTGGCCCGGTGCGCATCGACCACCTGCTTCAGATGCCGTAGCAGCCGCGGCGCATACTGCACTTCGTCGACAACAAGCGGCATGGGATGACGCTGGATAAACCGAGCCGGATCAAGCTCCGCTTGTTCTGCTTCACTGGGCAGATCCAGACTCACATATTCGTATTCTGGGAATAACCGCCGAACCAGCGAAGTCTTGCCCGTCTGACGCGCGCCGGTGAGCACCACCACCGGACGCGTATCCATGCGCTGCCGGAGAATAGGTTCAATCAATCTTGGAATCCACATAATGCAAATTATACGACATGATCGCATGATTTGCAACACTTACTATATCCAGTGGCACGCCCTTCCCTGAACGAAGGGCGTGGATTACGTGTGAATCCGATCACGCTCATCGCCGGATGGAATGTGCCACACAGCTCTGGGACGTGCTACACAATGTTTGGACATGCCATACCACCTGCCCCGATAGGCATTGGGGGCATTGAGACACTCTTTTCTACTAGCGTGCTTTTCCCACGGACACCTTCCATTCCCAGCTCCAGCATACTGCCGGCCAAAAGGAAAGTCGTTAAAGCGCTCCCGGATTTCACCCAAGCGTTTCCATGAGCAGCGGCCAATACAACGCATCGATGTTGCCCATGTACGAGAAATCCGGGCCAAGAATGTGTATTAAAATTCCCCTGCCTCCCCCTCCCGGCCAAACACTTCGAAGGGGCGCAGAGAACCATTTCGCGTTCAGACGGCTAGAATTTTAATACACATTCTAAAGGTCTTCCTCTTTTTTCGGTTTCCTCTGCTCAGCCACTTGCATCAGTTCGTTATGAATAAAATGCAAGAGCGAGGCCCGTTTGGGCCGTACAGTGCCGCGTACCAATTTGATGGTCGAACGACGGTTTCCCCAGGCCACTTCCACCGGCTGCTTCGTCTCCTCCCGGGGTGGCCCATATTTCTGGATGATGCATTCCCGAATCACGTGAAACTGTTCGGTATCTAAAAACGCGGTGATCCGGAAGAGCTGGTCGTCGACGAATTGGTACAAGATGCGCTCGGTATCGACGCCGGCGATCGTGGGGGATTGCGCCTCGCTGGGCAGGTCGATCCGGGCATGCACAATTCTAGCTTTGGCATGCCAGATTTCGGCGTACAATTCCTCGATCACCCGGCCTGGCATGGAGTCACTGCACCAGGGCAGGGAACTCGACTCTCCTTCCACGCGACGGGCATACTTGATCTTGAAATCGGCCAGGCTCATGCCCAACGAATCCCCCTTGAGCTCGTAGAACTGATCACCATCATCGGTTCTCATCCCCATGCCACCCGAGCTACCCGATTCGGCCAGTTTTGCCAGATCGTGCAGGACTTGCCGCAACTGAGCGACGTCCATGTCCTCGGTACCCAGGCAATCGACCTTGGTGTTGGGCAATTCCGAGAGCTTGTAGGAACTGGTGGCGGGAGAATCGTAGAGCGCCAGGACCGCGCTTTTCCGGCGCCGAAAAAGCTCGCCAATCATTTCACGCGGCGAAGCATCGCGCAACAGTCGTCCTGCGTACGGAGCGTTGACACAGAGGGCACCGGGAACTGCCACCACGGCATTGCACTTGGGGCATTTTCCCTTTTTGCCAGCTAACTTTTCATTGACCTGCAACACGGTATCACATTGAGGACATACGATTTGTATGGGCATGTCATCACTCCTTGAGCAGTTTCCGTAATACCGTTTGCAAAATGCCACCGTTGCGATAATAGTCGAGTTCCACCGGCGTATCGATGCGCACCCGAACCTGGAATGTGCAGTCTGCCACTCCGGAACCCGTCGCCACGACGGTGAGCGTTTGCCGCGGTTGCAGATTGTCGCCAAGGTCCGGGATCGAAAACATCTCCTCGCCCGTAAGGCCCAACGATTGCCAGGTGGCCCCCTCGGTAAACTCCAGCGGCAATACCCCCATGCCAACCAGATTGCTGCGATGAATCCGCTCGTAACTGGCGGCAATGACCGCCCGAACCCCCAACAGGAATGTTCCCTTGGCGGCCCAGTCCCGGCTGCTCCCGGTGCCATATTCCGATCCGGCCAGAATCACCAGCGGTACGCCGTCCTGACGATACCGCATGGCCGCGTCGTAGATCGTCATCGTCTCGCCCTCGGGCAGATGACGCGTAACGCCCCCCTCGGTCCCGGGCGCCAGTTGGTTGCGAATACGGATGTTGGCGAGCGTTCCCCGCGTCATGACCCGATCGTTCCCGCGTCGGCTTCCATAGCTGTTAAAATCGACCGTTTTGACGCCGGCAGCTTGTAAAAATTTTCCCGCGGGGCTATCGGCGGCAATTGCTCCCGCTGGTGAAATGTGGTCGGTGGTCACCGAATCGCCCAGCAGGGCCAGGCAGCGAGCCCCTTCCAGTCGTTCAATGGGCCGGGGTTCCGGGCTTAAATCGACCAGGAAAGGCGGCTCCTGAATGTAGGAGCTTTCCTCCTGCCAGGCGTACAATTCACCACCGGCAACTTCGATGGCATTCCACATCGGATTTTTCTGCCAGATGCCTTCGTATTGCTCCTGGAACATCTCGGGCAAGACACACGCTTCCACCGTTTCCCGAACTTCCTCGTGAGTCGGCCAGATATCCTTGAGATAGACAGGTTGGCCATCCCCACTGGAGCTTTGGGCGTTAGAATCCGCAGTACCAGAATCTCCAGCAGCAAAGCCCAGCGGCGCGCTGGTCAGGTCGATATCGGTCGTGCCGGCCAACGCATAGGCCACCACCAAGGGCGGACTGGCCAGGTAATTCGCCTTCACATCGGGACTGATACGGCCTTCGAAATTGCGATTCCCTGACAGCACACCCGAGGCAATCAGATGACCGGCCGCGATCGCATCGTGCACCGGCTTGGGGAGTGGCCCACTGTTGCCAATGCAGGTGGTGCACCCATAGCCAACCGTGTCGAAGCCAAGTTTGTCGAGATCCTTGTCGAGTCCCGCCTTTTGCAGATACTCGGTGACAACCCGTGAACCGGGAGCCAGACTCGTTTTCACATGGGCCGGGACGGTGAGACCCAAGGCCACCGCCTTACGGGCCACCAAACCGGCTGCCACCATCACGGCCGGGTTACTCGTATTGGTACAACTGGTGATCGCAGCGATGGCGACCGCGCCGTGGCCGATCGTGCTGGAGTTTCCATTGCTCACCATCTGAGCAGTACTCCCAAGTGCCTCGTCAGTCAGGGCAAAGCCGCGCTCGGACACTGGCGCCAGCAACGATTCGCGGAACGACTGTTGCATCCGAGAGAGCGGTACACGGTCTTGTGGCCGTTTCGGGCCCGCCAGGCTCGGTTCGACGGTGGCAAGATCAAATTCAAGCACTCGAGTGAATTTCGGTTCCGGTGAATCGTCACTGCGGAACAGTCCCTGCTCCTTGGTATAACGTTCGACCAATTCGATTTCTTGCTTGGTGCGCCCGGTACGGCGCAGGTAACGGAGCGTTTCAGCATCGATGGGGAAATAGCCCATCGTGGCCCCATACTCGGGCGACATATTGGCGATGGTGGCTCGGTCGGCCAGACCCATCGCGGAAACGCCAGTACCGAAAAATTCGACAAATTTACCAACCACCCCTTCGGCCCGCAATAACTCGGTAACCGTCAACACCATGTCGGTCGCAGTCGTCCCAGCCGGCAACTGGCCCGTGAGTCGCATGCCCACCACTTCAGGCATCAGCATGTAAATGGGCTGCCCAAGCATCACTCCTTCCGCCTCGATTCCGCCCACGCCCCAGCCGACCACTCCCAGGCCGTCGATCATCGTGGTGTGGCTGTCGGTTCCCACCAGCGAATCAGGCACCGCGACCGGACCGGCGAAATCTTCACGGAGAAAAACACACTTGGCCAGATATTCCAAATTCACCTGGTGCACAATGCCGGTTCCTGGCGGTACAACACGGAAATTATCAAACGCTTCCTGACCCCAACGCAAGAACTCGTACCGCTCTCGATTGCGGGAGAATTCCAACTCGATATTCTGTTCGAGCGCCTGACTCGAGCCGAAATAGTCGACCTGGACCGAGTGATCGATGACCAGATCTACTGGCACGAGAGGGTTGATTTTCGTCGGGTCGCCTCCCATCCGCTGCATCGCGCTACGCATGGCCGCCAGATCGACCACGGCCGGCACCCCGGTAAAATCTTGCAGTACCACACGAGCCGGCTTGAAAGGAATTTCTACCTGAGCCGGAGCCTCCGCTTGCCAACCGGCCAGGTTCTTCACATCATCTTCGGTGACCACAAAGCCGTCACAATTCCGCAGCAACGATTCCAGCAGCACGCGGATCGAGTAGGGCAAGGCATCGATTCGCGTCAACCGGTGCTCCTCAAGCCTGGCCAGGCGGTAAATACCCGCCGAGCCCGATCCAGTATCAAACGTATCACGAGCAGAAAACGGGTCTTGCTTCATTTGAGTCTTCGACATGAATGGATATTCCTATACCGAGGTGAGGCTCCTCCGGCAAAGCCGAAGGTTTTCTCAGGATAATACGCGTCTATAGTAACCCTTTATGGCCCCTCTGTCTGCGGGTATCCGTCACTCTCGTGCGGCAAACTTCCTCCTCAGCCCGATGCCTCCAGAAGTCCGTCCACCCGCATAGCGGGTGGCTTGAGGAAGGCTCCTCAAAGAGCCGGGAGTTTTCTCGGGCGAATAAATTCAACCGCCGTGCACCTTCCCTATCGTCAAGTGTTCAACCACCCACTACAATGGGCTTTTTATCCAGCAGCGATTGATATGAGAACCTTCCATGACTCAACGTGTCTATAATTTTTCGGCCGGCCCAGCCGTACTGCCAGAATCGGTACTGGCCACAGCTCAACGTGAATTGATGGCCCTTCCGGGAGCCGGCGCTTCCATCCTGGAAATCAGCCATCGCAGCAAGACATTTCGAGAAATTATCGAAGCGGCCGAGGCAAATTTGCGCACTTTGCTGGCAATCGGAGACGAATATGCGGTACTCTTCCTGCAAGGGGGAAGCCGTCTGCAGTTTTCGATGATCCCGATGAACCTGCTCACCCCAGAACGGCCGTCGGCCGATTACCTGCTCGCCGGCTCATGGGGCAAGCATGCCTTCAAGGAAGCGGGCAAATTTGGTCCGATCCAGATTGCCTGGGACGGCGCGGACTCCTCCTACAGCCGCCTTCCCAATACGGCAGATCTACAACTCAACTCGAAGGCCGCCTATTTCCATTACACGTCAAATGAAACAATCCAGGGCATCCAGTTCGCCACCGAACCGGAAGTCGGTGACGTACCGCTGGTATGCGACGCATCCAGCGACTTCCTGCACCGGCCCACGCCAATCGATCGCTACGGCCTGCTCTACGCCTGTGCCCAGAAGAACGCCGGCCCCGCCGGAGTGACCATCGTGATCGTTCGCAAAGACCTGTTGGACCGAAGCCGGGAAGACCTGCCGATCTACTTGAATTACAAGGTTCAAGCGGACGCAGGCTCACTGATGAACACCGCTCCGACTTTTGCCATTTACATTGTGCGACTGGTAACCGAATGGCTACTCCACGATATCGGCGGCCTGGAAAACATGTACCGGCAGAACCAGGAAAAAGCGCAACTGCTGTACGATGCGATCGACAATAGCGGCGATTTTTACCAGGGCCATGCCCGTCTCCAGGACCGGTCGCTGATGAACGTGGCATTCCGGCTCCCCGCAGACGATTTGACCGGGCAGTTCCTTGCCCAGGCAGGTGACCGCGGCCTGACCTCCCTGGCTGGACATCGCTCTGTGGGCGGCATTCGTGCGTCGATCTACAATGCGATGCCACAAGCCGGCGTCGAAGCACTGCGCGACTTCATGCTGGAATTCAAAGAAAGTAACGGCTAGAACGATAAAGCGGAGAGCTAAGAGCAGAGAGCGAAACTCTTCATTGGGCCCAAAGCCTCCATCATAAATCATAAATCATAAATTCCCCGCCACCTCAACCCTCAACAACCCTCAACCAAACCTCCCCCCATGCCCAAAGTAATCGTTCTTGACAACCTGGCCCAGGAAGGGCTCGACCTGCTCGCCGCGGCCGACGGAATTCAATACAAAGTTCAAACCGGACTCAAAGGCGACGCCTTGCGCGGCGCGCTGCTGGAGTACGACGGAGCCATTTGCCGTAGCGGCGTCAAACTGACTGCCGAAGTTCTGGAAGGAAATCGTCGCCTGAAAGCCATTGTCCGAGCTGGAGTTGGCACGGACAATATCGACAAACCAGCGGCAACACGAGCTGGAATTGTCGTGATGAATACCCCGGCTGGCAATACGCTCAGCACGGCCGAACAAGCGATAACCCTGATGCTTGCGATGTCGCGCAATGTTGTCCCGGCTTACCAGGCACTCTGCGAGGGACGCTGGGATCGCAAAAAATTCATGGGCTCGCAAGTGGCCGGCAAAACACTGGGGATCATCGGCTTGGGACGCATCGGCGTCGCCGTTGCCATACGGGCGCGGGCGATGGAAATGAAAGTGATTGGGTACGACCCCTTTTTATCAAAGGAAAAAGCCCAGCAACTGGGGATCGAACCGGTCGATACGGTCACGGAAATGCTGCCCTCGATTGACTACCTGACAGTCCATACACCTCTGACCGAAGAGACCCGAAATCTTATCGACACACCTCAAGTCGAAAAAATGAAACCGGGAGTACGCCTGATCAATTGTGCCCGGGGTGGCATTTACAATGAGCAAGCGATGGTCGCCGGTTTACAATCTGGCAAAATTGCCGGAGTCGCTTTGGACGTTTATGCCGAAGAACCGTGCACTGACAGTCCTTTGTTCGGCATGCCAGGCGTACTCTGCACGCCCCATTTGGGCGCCAGCACCGAAGAAGCTCAAACTCAAGTGGCCGTCGAAGCGGTAAGCCTGCTCACCGACTACCTGACAACCGGAACGATCCGCCATGCCGTGAACGTGGCGGCCGTCGACCCCAAAACCATGCAATCACTGCGTGGCTACCTCGATGTTGCATACCGACTGGGCTTGCTACTGGCCGGCTGCCCTTCGAGCGGAGTCAAATCGTGCCATGTCCTCTACCGCGGGGAGATTGCCAGTCGTGACACCAAAGTGCTCACTTCGGCATTCACCGCGGGCCTGCTGCAGCATGCACTCGATGAGGAAGTCAATCTGATCAACGCGGAAATGCTTCTACAGGAACGAGGCATCGAGCTGGTCACCGAATCACGCACCGATATGGGCGCATTTCGCTCTTCCATGACTGTTGAGATCACCACCGACCAGGGTCAACACGAAGCGACTGGCACCCTGTTTGGCCAGTCGATGCCTCGACTGGTCGCCTTGGATGGCTACCGCCTGGAAGCCTATCTGGATGGTTGCTTGTTGCTATTTAAGCATCAAGACGTACCAGGGATCGTTGGCAGCGTGGGAACCACCCTGGGAGAATATCAGATAAATATAGCCCAAATGGCGGTAGGCCGAGCTGGTGATCGTCCGGGTGGCGAAGCGATTGGGATATTGAATCTCGACGGTGAACCTGGTTCGGAATCGCTGGAAGCCGTTCGAAAACACCCTTCGATCAGTAGTGCCCATGTCATCCGACTGCCCAAATCGGGTGACTTACCCGCCTGGCTGCAATCGTCAGAAATGGGCTTGTCACTCCTGTGATTGGCGTCTATCTTCCCTCCTCGGCTCAAGTGCCGTAGAGGTCCAACGCTAGCAGCCGCACAATCTGCACAACCGGCCAGGTTTCTTCTTTTTTCCTGAACCCACCCCCTCTCAAGCAGAACATACGCTAGCAATTTGCCGATACAACTTCCAGCCAGCGGCTCTGCCCCGGCTACTCCCTCCCTAAAGCCACCCACCTCCCATCCAAAGCAGAATCCTGACCATCATGGAAGCTTCCATCACACTCAATCCTATCCTGCACCAGGTCCATGGAACGCTGAGTAACAGCCCCTACGTATCGACGCGAAATGTTCAAGTCGATGCCGAGGCAGGCCGTGTCCGGCTGGAAGGTACGGTCCACACCTACTTCCAAAAACAGATGGCCCAGGAATTGGTCCGACGGATCGATGGCGTGGAGGCAATTGAAAATCTATTGCAGGTAAACTGGGCCCCAATCACGCCCAGGTGAACCGAACCAGACTGCGTTACGGGAATCGCAAAATCTTCTTGCATCGGCTGCCACGGCTCACCTTGCCCAGCAGGGGAGACCGAGGGAAATCTTTATCTTACGACCGGCCTGGGCATCCAGGTAGTCAACCCACATGGAGAGCGATTGGGGATCATCGAGCTCCCAGAGCAGCCAGCCAACGCCACTTTCGGCGGACCGGATGGAAAAACGCTCTACGCCACCGCCCGAACCTCACTGTATGCTATCCCCATGCAGGTCGCCGGGCACCGGTTTGCGACCGGCAAGCAGTAGTTGCTTGACCCTTTATCGCGAACGGTAGATTCCAATGTACCCTTGCCTCTGCCCGCGCAGCGGAGTCATGTACCACCCGCATAGCGGGTGGCTTGAGGAAGGCTCCTCAAAGGACCGAGGAGAGAATATCGTACTCGTACTCAGCAGAGCGGTACTCGTACTCGAACCCTACTGGGAGGCAAGGTCGGCCGTCATCAATATCCATGGCCTCTTGTTTCTGTTGCATGCAATGGTTCCAGTCGAGTACGAGTACGAGTACGAGCAATATCACTACGGAACTGTCAAACTCTGCCAGTCCCCCGGCAAAGCCGGGGGGTTTCTCGGGAAAATAACGGGGGAGTGGGCCACGGTGAGAGGTGGTAAATTCTAATCCGCCGCTCGCCTACTCCCGGCCGAAGCAAACCAGGCACATGTCGTCGCTCTGCGGATAATCGCCAACGAACTTGCGAACATCGCTCAAAATGAAAGGGCCCAATTCGGTCGTGGGAACTTCCGTCGTACCCGCCAACTCGGCAAGTCGTTCCAAGCCGAAAAGTTCCCCGCGCGCGTTCATCGCCTCGCTGAAGCCGTCCGTAAAAATAGTGACCAGGTCGCCTGGTTCCAAATCGCGCTGGTACGATTCGTAGTTGTAATCATCGATCACGCCCAACGGCAAGCCGGCCTCTTCCCCACCGATTTCCAGTACTTTGCCAATCGCTGTCCTGAGCAGGGGCGGCATGTGCCCGGCATTGACAAGTGTCAGAGTACTGCTGCGCGGATCAACCACCGCGACCACCATCGTCACGAACCGATCCTCCCAGGCATGCCGCGAAAAGGCCGCATTGATTTGGTCCAGGGCCTTGGCGGAATCCGACTCACGCGCCAGCCAGAAACGCACATCGCTCGATAACTTGGCCATCAGAATGGCGGCCGAAACTCCCTTGCCGGCAACATCCCCCACCACGACGGCGAACCGGTCATCCGGCAACATCACGTAATCGTAATAATCACCTCCCACCTGTTGGGCCGACTCATAAAAATCGAAAAAATGGTAACCCGGCACGGTAGGCGAAGCTTCGGGCAACAGGGCTTGCTGCATTTTGCGGGCCAATTCCAGGTCTCGCTGCAAAGCCCGCTGCTTAATCGCTTCTTCGTGCATTTTCGCATTATCCAACGCGATCGCCGCCTGGTTGGCCACGCAAACCAGCACTCGCAAGTCTTGGTCGGTAAAACGACTCCGCTGATCACGTGTATCGATTTGAATCACGCCCAGAGGATTGCCCTCGCTGTCGAGCATCGGGGCACAGATCAACGAACGGATTTGGAAATCAGCAATGCTCTGGGCCATATTGAAACGCTCGTCAGAGGCTGCATCGGCCGAGAGAATGGCCTGTTTGCTCTCCACAGCCTGCTGCACAATCGTGCGACTGATCTGCATGTCGGTTTCTTCGTTCACCCGACGTGCCTTGGAAGCCACGGGAACCAGGGGCGCTTCCGGCTTGGGCTGCATGATCACAAATCCCCGGTCCGCCTGGACGAAAATTTTGAACAGGCTATCCAGCAATTTTGGCAAGATTTCGTCAAATCCCAACACTTTGGCCAGGTTGTTGGCAATTTCGATGATTGCCATCAACTGCGCTTCCGGCTTGGCGGACAACTGCCAGTTGGACGAGGTGCCACCACCCACATCAAGCGTCGTCATGATCGTGGACATGCCCGTTTCAGACTGCTCATCTGTTTCCGGACCGCCTGAATCTTGGCTCCTGGGGTCTCCGATAGGCCCCAGCAGGGACGAGCTTTCGGGCCCGGGCCCCACCAATCCCATCGGGCTATTGGCTCCCAAGTGAACTTTTCCGGCAGATGAAAAAGCATGATGCTGAAACCCCATCAGCATATCGCAAATCAATACCTGGTCGCCATCACGCAGCGGACAGCGGTCCAGCACGCGTTGTCCATTCACAAAGGTACCGTTGCGACTCCCTAGATCCTCGATAAAAAACTGATCCCCTTCCTGAGTCACTACCGCATGTCGCCGACTTACCGCCGCCACATCGAGTATCACTTCGCAATCGGGGCTACGTCCGAGGATGGAACGCGGGCCCGCCAGATCAAACTTTTTTCCAGGCGTCGTTCCCTGGATTACTTTCAAACTGGCCATAAAAAAACCTGTTGTCGTGGGTTGAAGTGCAGCCAAGAGGCCTTGCCGAGGAATTGGGCGTCGAGGAACCTGCGTTCCTGTCCATGCCAGCAATCTATCGCCAAGTCCGCCAGACCGTCAACGGGCCTGTGCTGCTGGGACGCTCCACTCAATAGGTGGAATCGTCGCAGGTCTTCTCTGGCTTATTCGGCATGGTTTTGGTAGTATTCGTCATGGAATTTCTCCTGATAGGCGTCGCAACGGGTATCACAGCCCCCATGCCCTGCCAGCAAAAACGTTAAATCGTCTATGAAACAAGCAATTTTTGGGGAATGGTGTAACGGCAGCACTACGGACTCTGAATCCGTCAGTCTAGGTTCAAATCCTAGTTCCCCAGCTTTTTTCTGAAAACTCGCAGAACCAGCGGAATAGCTCCCAACAAGGTGAACGCGAGGGATATCTGCATTAGCTGCTTGCCGGTAAATGCGGCCAGCAACCCCTGGTCGGCAAGCGTCTGCAAGTCGGGAATCTGGGAACCTGCATACGTGTAGACGATCGTCGCCGCCAGCATGCCCAACTGGCTTACCCACCAATAGGTCCAAACTCTTATCCGGGTAAGACCCATCACTACGTTGATGACGAAGAAAGGGACGGCCGGAATGAGCCGCAACGCTAACAGGTAATAGGCTCCTTCGCGTTCGAAGGAGCGATTAAAGGTTTCATATTGGGCCGCAAAGCGCTGCTGAATCGGTTGGCGAAAAAGGTACCGGCTCAGCAGAAAGGCTACCGTAGCTCCGGTCGTCGATGCGAAACTCACCAGGATCACACCTCGCACGAATTTGAAATACCAGCCGATGGCCAAAGTCACCAGCGTTGCCCCGGGCAGCGATAAGCCGGCCACGATCACATAAGCCAAAAACGCTGCGACGTAGGCGAACACCGGATGGTACCGCTGAATTTGCCGTAGCTCGTTTTCTCTGGCTGCCAGTTGCTGGAGATCCAGGATTTGGGTCCCGGCAACGATCACCAGGATAATCAACCCCAGGATCGCGGCCTTTTTCCAGGACCCTCGGGCACGTGACGTATCGTCCATAGGGCATTCCACGCCCAGCGCAGGGAAGGGCGTACCACACAGAACCAAAAGAACCGGGTGCTAACGCACGACGGCTGAGCCAAAAATCAAAACTTGACTACGACCTAAGCGCCGTACTTACCTAACTTGCCCGCATTCGCCAGGGCTAAAGACATTAGATACTTGGCTTCGAACTGCCCCAGGCCTCCTTGCAGACACTCGGCTTCGCCGAACGTTTCGCAACGGTCCGGTCGGCAGTGTTTGGCCCAGAGGAGCGTGGGCACTGGATGCCAACTGTGGGCCGAGAGCATGCTAGGCGTACTGTGGTCCCCAGTCACGATCAGCACATCCGGGCCCAATTCGAGGATTTTCGGCACGCAGGCGTCCACCTCCTCGGTCCGCTTTACTTTCGCCTCAAAATTTCCATCTTCGCCCGTACTGTCGGTATATTTGAAGTGGATAAAAAAGAAATCATACTGAGACCAGTTTTCCCGTAAAACTTCCATTTGCTCATCGAGCGTTTTAGCCTGGCCGACGATGTCCATGCCGGCCAATTGAGCCAATCCCTTATACATGGGATAGACGGCAATCGCCGCGGCCCGCAAGCCGTAAACTTGCTGATAACTGGGCAAACTCGGTTTCGCCGAAATTCCTCGCAAAGTACAGGCGTTCGCCTTCGGCTGATCCGAGAGCAATTGGCGTGCCTGGACGATGAACTCTTTGGCGACTTCCACCGTTTTTTCGCTATCAGGATCCGTGGCCACCGGATCGAGTGGTGGCACACCCGTGGCTTGGGGATCGGTATCGTGCACATTCCCGCCCAATTTTCCCTGATTGGGGCCCGTACCACGAAATACAACGACAAATCGGTGCTCCTTCACGGGCTCGACAAACAATTCGACATCGGGGATTTTGACTTGCCGCAGCATTTCAGCCAGGGGGGCACTTTCTTCGGTTGGGATGCGACCAGCGCGACGGTCCGTAATGTTTCCCTGGGCATCCAACGTACAAAAATTACAGCGAATGGCCACATCGCCCTGCTGCAGCTCAAAGCCGATGCCGGTAGCCTCGAGCGCCCCTCGGCCGATGAGATGTTCTATGGGATCATAGCCAAACAGGCCCAAGTGACCTGGCCCGCTCCCTGGGCTAATCCCAGGAGCGACTGGAATACTGCTGCCACACACTGCCTGCTTCGCCAAGGCATCAAAATTGGGGGTGCTGGCAGTTTCCAATTCGGTCAGACCGCCTGGCTGCTGCGGCAAGCCCCCCAGGCCGTCTGCCACGAGCATGACAATTTTGGAATCGTTCTGGATGTGCAATTGGCGTGTGAGGCTTTGAATGTCCATGGCGTTGAGGGTTGAGGGTTGAGGGTTGAGGGTTGAGGGTTGAGGGTTGAGGGTTGAGGTGTCAGGTGTCAGGTGTCAGGGAAAAGGCATCGGCTAGCTCGTCCGCTCCAGCCTCCTTCTTCTGCTCTCTATCGTCGCGATCCGTGGCCTTTCTGACAAGCCCCAGGCCCTGACACCCGAGTGCACGGTCGGTTAGAATCGACAGACAGCGAACCTCGCATTCCACGCGCGCTGGCTACCGGCGCAAAGCACCTGCCAGCCGTAGGCCCCGGAATGCGGACCCCCCCCTCCATGATTTCTCGGAGTGCATGATGCCAACCCCAATGATCCGCTACAATCCACAGGGAGTCTTTCTACCAGAACATGGTTTATCCCCCAACGAACTGACTGGCTTGGCCCCACGGATCGCCTCGGCTCGTGACGAAGTCCTGGCCGATGCGAAACGGTGGGCTTCGGCCGGCGAAGTACCGACAGACCGGCAACCGCTTGACGCGGGATTCACCGAATTACCCGAACGGCTGCTGGCCGATTATCGCGACCTGGGGCCAAAAAGCGAAGTGGGCCGCATCCAATTGGCTGCCGATCGGCTAGCCGCATCCGTCGATCGCGTGGTATTCCTGGGCATCGGCGGCTCCTACATGGGAGCCCGCGCCCTCGAAGAGGCTTGCTGCCATCCGTTTCATAATGAACTCGCTCGCGACCAGCGCGGCGATCGACCTCGCCTCTCCTATGCTGGCAACAACGTCGACAACGATGTCTTGCATGGGCTGTTCGATCTGCTGGACCGGAAAGGCCCATCGGGGCTGGCCGGGACGGGACAGGACGGGACGGGACAGGACGGGACGGGACGGGCCGGGACGGGCACACGTCTTGAAGATCGCTGGGCCATCGTGGTAATCAGCAAAAGTGGCGGTACTCTGGAAACGGCTGCGGCGTTTCGCATCCTGCTGAAACGGTTGCAGTCCGCCTGTGCAGGCAATGGCGAAGAATTGGCACGGCGTGTTGTGCCTGTCACGGGCAAGTCGGGGAAGCTCTTTGACCTGGCCGCGGCGTTGGGATGCCCTGACGTATTCCAGGTTCCCGATGGTGTGGGGGGCCGATTTTCAGTCCTTTCGGCCGTGGGCCTGCTGCCGGCGGCCGTGATGGGACTCGATATCGTCGAACTTTTAGAAGGTGCGGCAGCCATGAACGCCCACTTCCGTACGGCCGAACCGGGCGAAAACTGCGTACTGGACTTCACCAGTGTCTGCCACTTGATGGAAGTCGAACAAGGCGCCGACATACGTTTGCTTTCCACCTGGGGAGACCGCCTCGAATCGTTTGGCTATTGGTACGACCAACTCCTGGCCGAAAGCCTGGGCAAACAAGAGCGTGGAGCATTGCCGCTAACCGTGGTCAACACGCGCGATCTGCATTCTCGTGGACAACAACACCAGGAGGGCAAACGCGACAAGCTCATTACCAATCTGGTCGTCGAACAATTCAGCCGCCAACCTCTGGCGATCGGCCGCAGCGAACTGAACCAGGATGGGCTCAATGCATTGGCGACCAAGACATTACCCGATATCCTGGAAGCTGCTTGTAAGGGCACCAACCAGGCATATCGCGCCGAAAACCGCCCAACCGCCGGTTTGCACCTGCCCACCCTCAATGAGCATGTGCTGGGGCAATTGTTTCAAATGTTCATGCTCGCCACGGTTGTCGAAGGCCGTCTGATTGGTATCAATCCTTACGGCCAACCGGGGGTCGAGGCCTACAAAAAGAACATGAACGCGATTTTGCGAGGCGAAGTATCATGACAACGAATATTACCTGGCTCGGGCATGGCCGCTTCCAGATCCGGACGGCAGGCCAGTCCCTGCTAATCGACCCATTCCTGGACGACTGCCCAACCTCTCCACAAAAGGCCGATACGGTGGCCGCGGATACCATCCTTCTCACTCATGCGCATTTCGACCATATCACCGACGCGCTGAAAATCGCCCAGCGCACCAAGGCTACGGTGATTGCCAATTTTGAAATCAGCAATTGGCTGCATGGGCAAGGGCTCCCCGAGAAGCAACTGGAAGCGATGAACGTAGGCGGCCAGATCACCCAGCCATTCGGACTTGTCAAAATGACTCTGGCTCACCACAGTTCCAGTTTGCCCGATGGAGCCTATGGCGGATTGGCATCGGGTTACCTGCTCGACCTGGAAGGAGGCCATGTCTATTTTGCTGGCGACACGTCCCTGTTTCTGGATATGAAACTCCTTGGATTGGTCGGCCTGGAGTTGGCGGTGCTTCCCATCGGCGACCGTTTCACGATGGGCCCCGACGATGCGCTGGAAGCGGTCAAGCTGCTGAGTCCCAAACGCGTGCTACCCTGCCATTACAATACTTGGCCTCCCATCGAACAGGACGCCGCCGCCTGGGCAGAATCGGTCCGTAAACAAACGGCTGCCCAACCCGTGGTGCTTGAGCCGGGAGAAACGGTACAACTTTAAGAAAGAGAGCGGAGTGCGGAAGAAGGAGGTTGAGCAGACGGACGAGTCAGCCGACACCTTACCCTGAACCCTGCCCTTTTTACTAGCGTCTTCAAAACTATCGGGGTCCCGATCCCGATAAGATAAGTACTCGTAGTCGAGAAAGGTCACCTCGTTTTTCCGAAAATGTAGGATGCTGATAAACGCCAGTAAAAAAGCCCTGAACCCTGACACCCGACACCCTTTTTCCGTAACCGTTCACGGAAAAGAAACCACGAATGGACACGAATGGAAAAGAGTCGTCCTCTAGAGGAACCGTATGTCAACGCAACCTCCTTACGAATATTCGTGTCCATTCGTGTCCATTCGTGGTTCTCAATACGTGCGTGTGAACGGCAACCTTTTTCCAGACCCCATCCTCCTGAGCCCGCCATTTTTTTACCTGAACCCTGAACTCTGAACCCTGAACCCTGAACCCTCTTCCCCTGACACCTGACACCCGACACCCGACACCCGACACCTGAACCTACCATGTCCTTTTTTGCCCGCTGCAGCGTGTTTGTTTGCGTATTACTACTGGTTCTCACCGACGTCTCGGACTCCTCTTCCAGTAGCGCCCTGGCCGAGGAGCCACTGAACTGGAAGTTCGTTCCGAACGAAACGTTCAACTACCGGCTTACTCAGCACATCCAAATGACGATGGACCTGGCTGAAGGCGGGACTCTGCAAGTGCTGGTCGACCAGACTCTTGACCTGCTTTTGCAGGTGGAAAAAACAATGGACGATGGCTCGAGCTTGCTGCGGCTGAAAATTCAGCAAGTCCAACTGGACATCGATGGACCGGGGGGACAAGGTTTGCATTACGACTCGTCGGCCGAAGGCAGGCCTCAAGGCTTTGCCGCGATGCTGGCCGATCTACTCAAGGCATTCACGACCGAATCGTACCAGGTGACCTTGTCCCCACGTGGCAAAGTAATTCGCGTGGATGTTCCTGAGGCACTCCTGGAAGCGATCAGCAATGCGCCAGGAAGCGCGTTGATGGCTGGCTTCGCCACGCAAGAAGGATTTCAAGCCATGTTGCAATCTTGCCTGCTGGTGCTGCCGGAAAACGGCCCACTCCAACCGAACGATGAGTGGACCGTTACGGTCGAAGCACCAAACCCCGCACTGGGTGGCAAGCCACGCAGGAGCACCACATACCACTACGTTGGCCCCCAAACCGCGGGTGAGCAATCGCTGGAGAAATTCACCCGGCAGGCGGTTACCGAATTCGACCTCGATGCGAACCCCGAGGGGACGACACTTGAAGTGATCGAGCAGCAATCGTCCGGCGAGGCCCTCTTCCTGCGTTCCGCCGGTCGGCTCGAATCGTCCACGGACAAGCAGACGATGACGTTGCGGATCACCGTGGGCAAACAATCGGTCCGGCAAACATTGAAACAAACCGTCAAGTGCCAGTGGGTCGATAAGGAAAAATAGCAACCATCTGCACTGCGATTCACGGTCATCAACAAGGGCAAGTCGAGACCCCATGGCATGAAGAGGGCAGGGCGATAATCCGCCCGATAACGGCGTTTTTAACTGCTAAGGATCGTTCGAGAAATAACTGTCCGATGTCCCCTCGCCCCTTTGGGGAGAGGGCAGGGTGAGGGGCCTGGAAACATGTCAGTTATTTCTCGAACGATCCTAAGGCGTTTTCCGAGTCGGCTTCATCGGCCATTCCTGGATTACCTTAATTTATTTTGACCTGTATTTCACCCTTTCGAACCCGCACTTCAAAGGTGTCGATCTGAATGCTTGGATTATCGCACCAGGTACCGTCGCAGATGCGGAAGCGCCAAGCATGCCAGGGGCATACAACCGTGCCATCTTCAGCCAGGGGGCCCGCCGCCAACGACGCGCCCATGTGCGGGCAGAGGTCATCGATGGCCAAATACCGTCCATGCTGCAAAAACAGGGCGACCAAACGGTCCTCAACTTGAAACGATTGCCCTTCGCCTTCGGCGATATCCTCCACGTTGGCCACGGTGACAAAATTCGACACGATTCACTTATCCTCATTACGATAGAACGGCTGGAATTCCATGGTAACCTTGTCACTATTTGCTCGGTAGTCGTCAATCGGCCCTGGCCCAAAGGCATATTAGCAATTACCTTGAACTGGACCGCTTGCCTACAATAGGAAGACCATGACTCTCCCCCCAACCCATTCCCACCGCGACCCCGCCGATGTGGGTTATCGTGAATTTCAGCGACTGATCCAAAATATGTATTTGGAAAAGGATCTAGCGCGCGGCATCGATGGCACATTCATGTGGCTGATGGAAGAGGTGGGGGAATTGGCAGCCGCGCTGCGTGAGGGAACGCATGCAGAACAAGCGGCAGAGTTTGCCGATGTGCTCGCCTGGCTGACGACGATCGCCAACGTGGCGGAGATCGATTTGGCCACCGCGGTCCAAGCAAAATACGGCTCAGGCTGCCCCGGTTGCGGCCTGCTCCAGTGCACCTGCGATGGGGCGGAAAAGCCATGACCGCTTCCCCTCCAGGCAGGCACGCAGTCCCTGCTCGAATCAGACCGCAAGCGGGCCGGAATGGTCACGGAATACGCCCTCCGTCCAGCCGTTTTCAACTTTCCACCTGCCAATGCCGGGCTCCTTTCTGGCTGCTGGCCTGCCTGGCGCTCACGCCCGCCATGGCCACGATGGGGGCCGAGCTTTCCTCAACACCTGCCGCTCAGATTATCGATTTGCAAATTGGCTTCGGCGGACTTTACAAACTGGGCTGCTGGACACCCATTTCCCTCACGCTCCGTGGTGGCCAAACGGAAGAAACGGGATTTGTCGAATTGATCGTCGCTGACACCGATGGTGTCCCCACGACCGTTGTCAGTGCACCCATCCGCCTTGGCACCGACCA
>JAJRWS010000275.1 GCA_024276705.1 Planctomycetota bacterium
GGTCCCAAAATCAATCGCCGGGGAGGCTGCGCCTAGTCGGAAATCGGCATTCCCCGGATCGACGAACTGAACCGTGGCAACGTTCGCGGTGGCGTAGTTGCTGCCGTTACTGTTCCAGCCGGGAGTATAAAGGTCCACCGTTCCCACCAGAAGGTTGTTCCAAAACTCCGTGCCCGTTTCGTTCTGTTGGCCGGCATTTCCAAAAGCATCAATTGCAAAGTCGTCTCCAACAAGCGTGTTGTTGTAGATTCTGTGTTCCTGATCGTTGGTAAATGTGTTCAGCTGGAGCGCCCTTTGCGTATTCCAGACGATATTGTCGTTGACGGTGTACCCGTTACTTCCGCTGTCAAGGTAGATACCCGCCGAAACCCGAGAGTCGCCTGCATCCCCAAAGGCATAGATGTCATAAACGCGGTTGTTGGCGATGACGGTTCCTTTCGCATCGCTGAAATCGGGCCCTGTGACACCATGCACATAGATACCACCTCCATCAGAGGTCTGCAGCATGGCGTTATAAACTTCGTTATGATGGATCGCACTCGATTGCGCGTAGCGGATACTAATCCCGCTGCGCCCCGTGTCGTAGATCGTGTTGTAGGCAATTTCGATGTTAGAGACTGGATTTGTGGGAGAATTCCTGGTGTAAACCCCTGATGCGTCGGTGCCAAGGTAGTTCGTGTCACGAATCGTATTGTTAATGACTCGATGTCCAATTCCCGAAATAGCGACCCCGCTACCTGAACTGTATGCGATCGTACTATCACGAACCGTGTTACTATTACCAAACAAAATAATTCCAGCATCGAGCACCCCAGAGGCAAAGGGGTTCGTGGTAACCAAGTCAGCGTGCGAGAGGTACTGGGCATCCATGTTCTGGATCGTGTTGTAGTCGCTGTTCTCATCCGTACGAATAGTCGAAGCGAAAAGATCGATCCCGTCGAGCGTGGTGTAGTCGATTCCCCCGAGATCAAAGGCAAAATTACGCGCTTTGTATTCCACAGTCGAGGTGTCTGGATCTCCGCCGCCCGGCTGCCAGAGAGAGAGCGTTCCGCCGCTGTCTCGAAACCATTCCCCGGCAGAATCGAGGGCATTGAACGTCCCAGAGATAAAGTATTCGTCATTGTTTACGGGTTGATAGACACTGGCAGTCGTTGGCTGATTGACCAGATCGAACTCTAGCGTGTTGCCACTACTTGATGCCTTAATCAAACCCGTATCACGAACCCAGCCCGATCCCGCGGAAATATTCACATATCCCCCCACGTAATCCGCGGCATCCCCCGGGAAACTCGCATCAGTCAGTTCAACCTCCCAGTCGGTGCTACCGTTGATGCTTGAGGTGATCAAGTTGTTTGTATCAAAAACAGGGCGAGAGACATCGAGTGAAAGCGTATTGGGCCAGCGAGCCCAGAGCTGCATCTGTCCATTGACAAAAATTTGATCACTTCCAATACCCAGACCACCAGGCATATTGGCTTGGTAGATATCTCCGGTGAGCTGGGTAAACCCGGAAATCGTCTCTGCTCCGCTAACCGTCACCTGCTCGCCGTTGAAAGCCTGATACACAATGGGGTTGGCCACCGTCCCGCTGTTCGCCGGCGTGATCGTCTCGCGGTAGGTGCCCGCTCGAATGTTGACCGTATCCCCAGCATCGGCAACCGCCGCCGCTTCCTGAATAGTCACAAAGGGATTGGTGATCACCGTGCCGTAATCCGCAGCACCCGAATTGGAACCAGCGTCATCATCATCGACCCAATAAGTCGTCACAGAAAGCATTTGTCGCTCTTCGAGGCGTTCGAGAGATAGTCGCCGGCGCTCAACGGAAGTGACTTTTTTCGGATTTTTCATGTCGATACCTTATCTATTCTTTCGTTCTAACAAAAGTTAAAAAAACGACAGGAGTGAATAACAGGAACATTTCTACTGGTTATGGTTAATCAAGATTGAAATCGTGGGTGTTGTCACCCGAAACGACCTCGGCTTCGAGTTTCGAGGTTTTGCGATTCGAGTATTCTTGGGGCACAAGCCAAACGGTTTTTGCAGGAGCTTGGGATGACAGCTTCGCTGCCTGTCTTATCTCCTCTTCAAAACTACTAGGGGTCGGTGGTCCACCGACCGTTTCGTTGGCGGTGATCGTTACCCGATGATTGCCAAGCAGCGCGCCATCGCCCTGGTCGAACGTGGTCAGCGTGTAGGTTCCATCACTTTGAATCGCTCCCATCGCTGGCCGTCCTTTCGGCGGATAAAAGGCGATGCGCCCCTTAGTCACCGGGGTTCCCTTCAGCGTCACCGTGCCGGTCACCGAGGCCGTTTCTTCATGGTCCGAACCCCCACCGCAACCGATCAGCAGACCGGCCAGAAGAACCATCAAGCTATAGCGAGCTTGAATCATCATCGATTTTCCTTTTGAGTGGGTTTTTAGCAGGCTGCGTCTAGTTAAAATCCGCGACTTCTTCCCCGGCACGGCTCGAGAGCCATTGATAGACGTTGATATCGATGGCATCTTGGATAAAGGCGACATGCCCGTCGCAGTAAACGAATTGGGCTCCGCCCGGATGGTCGCTTCCGAACGGCACCTCGTTGCCATCCGTTACGGCGAGTGGGATTGGAAGCTGGCTGTTGATCGGGTTGAGTGTGCTGAGTAACGATCGGCCATAGCTTTGTACGTCAGGGTTTGAGCCGTTGACGTGAGCTCCGATCCACCAATTCGTTGGCCCGCCTGAGGTGCCATAGCCTGGTCCCATACCAAACGGATGGGCGTGAACGACTTCGCCTACGGCAAACGTATTACTGGTGCCATCGGTGATTTCCCCGATGCGAGTATAGCTATTGGGGTACATGACCCCATCGTTGTAGACAAATCCCCAAGTACCTTGCGTTGGGACCACAGAAACAACACCGCCGACCACCCCATAATAATCCTTGCGCTGGGGGTAGTCTTCCCAGCGACTATTGCTTGGGCAGATATAGGTGGAAACCGGGGTGTCTGGTATCGCGTCGTCCACAAGATTATCAATATCTTGAATCCAGGCGATCCACCCCCATTCTTTGCCGTAGAAGCCACCAAATGCTTCTTCGATGACTCCTTGCTCAAAATAAGGCATCAGGATGACATTCATCGGGAAGCCGCGACAATCCGTGCCGCCGCCTCTGCAATTCTCCGGTATTTTAACAGCCACCCCGGCGGGAAAACTCCCATGAGCACTGTGATAGTTTTGCATCGCCAAGCCGAGTTGCTTGAGATTATTGACGCATTGCGAGCGACGTGCCGCTTCGCGCGCCGCCTGTACCGCCGGCAGTAGCAGGGCCACCAGCACGCCGATGATGGCAATCACGACCAAAAGCTCAACGAGTGTAAAGCCGCTACGCGGTTTTTTCTTCATTTCAGGATTCCTTCTTCCAGTGCGTGAGTTGACGGAAACAGACCGTCTCGAATCGTGGAAAGAGGCATTTTCTCCATCACCTCCTCCTGAAATACGCCATGCCCCGCCTCTCTGCGGGGCATGGCGAAACATTTTTCACTACCTAGCAGGACAAACCGCCATCAGCTCGTCCAAAGCAAACGGTGACTAGCACTCCCTTTTGCGGAAGCCAAATAGCATCGAAACACTAGCCAACGCAAGCAACGCCAAGCTGCTTGGCTCGGGCACCGTTGCAACCCCGATGACGTCGATTTCGCGATAGATGGCTGCCAAGAAGTTAGGTTCATTGGGAAATTCGAATCGTATCGCGTCGACACCCGAGGCAATAACTCCCGTGGTATCAGTCCATTTGGACTGCGTGGAATGGTCCTGGCCGGCGTGTAGCGCGGGAGTGAGCATGTTCAACGTGGCCAAGCTAGTGAACGAGGCATCCCCTACGACCGAGACGAGGAGCTCGTAGTTCTGAAAGACGTTCGCCACAGTCCAACCAGCAAGCGTGTTGATTTCGGTAATGTCATAACCGAACGTGTTGGTGGAGGTGTCGAGGTTGAAGGTGGTCATCCAGGCGTTAGAGTGATCCCAGTAACCAGTGGCGGAGACGCCCGTCGTTCCAATGGATCCATTATTCAGATTGCTGGGGACACCCGCATTTGCGGAACCTGTGGTGTCTTGGCTAAGGAACGTCGCTTGGCCAGTGTTGATCAGATCATCGGTGCTGATCGGGAAAAAAGAACCTTGGGACGTATGATCATACGTGGTGACTTGAACGATCGCCGCGTCGGCCGAGCCACTTCCTCCCAGGATCCCAAGGGCCAATAGCCCCAGCAAAGTTGTTCGTAAAATTATCATGAGCAAAAACCTCCCAAAGTAAAAGAAACAAAAAACCATCACTGAACGTTCATCAAAAACGACTTCGCCTCACTTCTAAATTCCTGCATCTCAAAGACCTGCATTTCAAAGAATCGAAGCATTCTATTTCCCTGCTAGCACCCTCCTTTCACCAAGCCAGTGGCAGAGCTAATCCCATCCCGTTGTCGGTCGGAGAAAAATTGATCGCCAAAGGTGAACCACTGCTGCCGAGATACTCGATCAAGTGCGGCACCATGCTTCGGCGCCTCTGTATTTCGTGAGATCGTTTTTTCGACGGGAAAAATCATGGAAACAAAAGGAACAGAAAAAGATACGTGTACTCGGAAATAAAAATGCTCATTTTCGTAAGTAATTAGCAGATTAACAGGACTTTTCCGTCTAGTCAAGCATTTTTTACTTTTATAACTAGAACACTAAAAGGGACATGTACTCATTGTGATGGGGAAGTGGTTACAGAATAAATGGCATTGGCATAGCAGGAGCAAAGGCTTTGCAGGTGCAAAATGCCGGGAGTTTGAGACTCTCGCCAGCCTTGGCTGAGTGAGGTGGTCCTGAATTGACGGACAGGTGGACACCTAAAAATGGTGGCAGAAAGGACTGTTCTTCCGTCACCAGTCGAACCGCATTTCGATTGAACTTATCAGGAATACGGCGGCTCTTGAGGGGTGCTCTCTGTGATTCCAGGGATTGCACTTCACTCATGAGGGATCCTTTCGAGGGTATAATTCTTCCCCGTTCAGTATCCGTCAATCTAGTGCTTTGTCAGTATTGAATATTAGGGTCGTCATTTCGATTTCACTCGTATTTCAAAGGTCGAATCGAAATGACGACCCTAAAATCATGATTTGACAAAGCACGAGGCTATCGCAAGAAAGTGTTACTTAACGTAGGCGGAGAATGTTTCAGTGCAGGTGAAACATTTCAGGCGTTGAATTAACCTTTGCTACGACAACAACCCATCGATAACTTCGATCAAACCGTTGAAGCCGCCGTAATGGGTCGGTGTGCGGTCAGCATGGAGCCCTAATTCGCGGCAACGGGCTTTGACGATTTTCTTTTGCGCTTTTGCAGCGAAGTTCGACCAGGTCACAACCATATCGGTGCGATTGGGGATGCCATTGCTTTGCAAACGGCTCCGTTCGACATGCGTGAAAGTGGCCTTCTTGAGGAAGTGCTCTCGAATTCTTGTGAATTGTTCGTTCGTCGCGCCAACAATCGCGATGTGAGGCAACGACTTGCTTTTTTCTTCGCGATGCCTGTTGCCTGTTGCAACGTCTTTGCCTTCTTGCCGCACGGTGTGGTGGAGTTTGATCTCGCGAGTTAGGAAATCGCTTGTGAAGCGACGTGCGGCGTAGCCCATGAGCTGGTCCGTGGGCACCATCGACAAGAGTTCTTCGGGAGAGAAGGCATCTATGATGTCTTGAGGTTGCGAATGCTCCAAGACTCGTTGGCCATAGTAGACGAGTACTTCTTCATCCGTCAGATTTTCGAGAATCTCTTCCATCTTGGGAGCCGAAGCGACCCTTTCAAGCTCTTTTCTGAGTTCAGCCCTATCTGCTCGAGCATCTTTGGCCTCTCGATAGACGTCCTTGAGCAGAGCTTCGACCCGTTTATGGCCAGCCGAGGCGATGCTGGAGGGTAGACGCAGCCGATCGGCATCCCAGACTCCATGGTCTACGAGCCTCGCCTGGGCACGTTCAAAGAGCTTGTTCTGCGCCAAAAAAGGTCGCTTGCGGCGCTCATCCCAGACTTGTTCAGCAAATTGTTGGTATTCGTCTTCCGTCCACTTGATCAGCGTCTTGCTGCCAGAATCGTTAAACAATTGTGAGAAGTCCGTTGGGTCATCTCGCTCCGAAACCCTATCTCGCATCAGATTATATTCCTTCACCGAAGTAGTTGCGGCAAACCGTGCCTGCATATAAGATTAAACACCTAGGGCCAATCGTCAACACCCTAGCGTTGCCAGCGAGAACTTCATTGGTGCCCAAAGATCAATAAGGTCAGACAGGCCTTGCCGTACAGGCACTCAATAAAGTGAGGAAAAGCAGACCCAGATCCGATGCTTTTTAGGCCACCCGAGACGTTGCCTCCGGCTTTGAAGCGGCCCACGAATCAGCGACGTTAATCAAGCCCACAGCGTGGCGATAGTGGACGTTGCGAACTTTACTCGTCCGCCAGTGAGAGGTCTTTAGAGCGTATCGTAGTTGAGATTTATCGCCCTAGTTTCCGTTTCGTTGCCGGGCCACTTTTGTTGCTAATGCGTGTGTCAGGCTTGCGTTTTTCTAGTTTGCCTTCGCGGATCAACCGTCTCACGAGGTTTTTGACAGTTTGCAACTGAACCTCTATTTCTGTGGCGATTTGAGCATTTGTGTATCCCGCCTTGCGCATTGAAATTATCTTCTTTTCTCGCGCTTCGGCTCGTAGCGATGGAGAATAGTCAATCGGCTTAAAGCCTTGTGAGCGTTCGCCCAGAATGCCCTGCTTTCTCAATCGTAAGCAGGTAGAGCTAATCGTGCTGGCGTCCGTGTCGAACTCGACAGCGATCGATTCGCTCGACCAGCCTTCGTCGTAGTATTTCTTGAGTAGTTTGGCGTCTATCATGTTTCCATCCAAAGTAAACGCGAGATGGTTCCTTTGCTAAACTCGGCACCACGAAATGTCGTGAATCCTAAGTCAGAAGGTGCTTGTTTCTGGGGACTTACCCGAAAATAGACGATCGGTTTCTTGGTGATAACTTCAACGGTGAATTTGATACTCAAAAGTATCTTACAGGCAGCGGATGTCAAGCCAGCACTGGAGAATTCTTAGACTTCTCTCAAGAGGAGCAACTCAAACACCCGAAGACTAAATCTAAGGGATATGTATTAGATTTTCGTGGCCAAAGGTAGTGATCACGTCTGTACCACGAGGAGAAACTCTATTTTATCGATGCTAGCGGCCAATTTAAGTTTTTAATCTTACAATCGCCGGCGGCGGACAGGAAACGGTGCTAATCGCTTGAGGGTGCTGGTCACCTATCTTATGGCGCGACGGCTGAACAACCGACTTCCTGGCCGCTCGTCGGTGATTGTTTGGTGTGTATTTCCTTACTAATCGGTGATAGCTCAGCCAGCACTTGAGTCTTCGGTGAAATTGCCAATTTTAACGCCAGGAGCATTCCGCCCCACCCGCTTCGTGCCAGGGATTGGTTTACCGAATAGCTTTGCTTGCAGCGAGCGTATTGAGGGGAGCAACGTGACGATCGAAGATGTCCTGGACAGTATTGACGACCAAGTTTTTGACCACAAGCATCAAGGGCATCCAGCGGGTAGCGAGATTTTGACACTACAAACTGGCCAATTTGATCTCACGCTGTACTTTCAAAAAAGAAATTTGGTCGCAGGGAGCTTATGGAAAGACGGTGAGATCAAGCATTACACACCTCCGAGTTTACTCCCAATGTTGCAAGGGCTGCTGAGGAGCTAACAGCGTGTATGAAGCCGGGGCCTTAGAAATCACCTGCACCGTCTGGCTAAGCTCCAGAGGACCCTCGGTCGAGAAAGCCATGACTACAGGGCACGCATTCGATATGGTGCAAACCGTAATGCGTTGTTAGGCTCCCTTGCGGTCCAAGCCTGGACGGAGTGACGGAGTGTTAGTGTCAGAAGAGCATTTTCTTGGTCGCACCGAGAGGAAAATCCAATGAGTATCCATCAGAGATATGCTGTCTTCGGTGTAGTAATTTTCTCAGCTCTTGTCGGCTGCTCTACCCCGATGGGGAGCGGCTATCTCTCCGATTACAAGCACCTCGAAAAGAGCCAATACCTCGAACGCTACTTCGCAGATGAGGTTGCCATTGCAAGCAGAGACTATGGCAAGATCGTTTTGGGGAGTGTGTCCACGGAAGCCATCCGCGACCAAAAGGGAATCACCGAAGCTGATTGTGGCAAGTGGCTTTACAATGTTCTAATTGAAGACTCAACGGCTTCGGAACCTGTTGTCGTATCCTCTGGAATTTCAGGTCCTCCGGCGCAGCTCCGTGTCGCGATTACCGAAATGACACCGGGAAGCGCTGGAGCCCGCATTGTTGCCGGCGAACTTGGAGCGGGCCATGCCTGGGTTCAAATTGAAGGCACCGTCATCGACTCGCAGACCAACGCCACCTTAGTGTCCTTTGTAGACCGCCGTCGGTCTTCTGGTGCTATCGGTCTCAAGGACGTTGGTGGTGATTCTGGACCATCTCTGGTCAGGGCAATGATCGAAGACATTGGCAAAGACATTCGTCGTGAACTGAGCGTTAGCTTCAAGAACAAGCAGTCAAAATTCGCCTTGCCGAACTGAGCAATAAAATCGAAGCTGCCAACCCTTCAGCTTCACTAGGCGTGTTCCAGACTCGCTCAGGTCTCCCCGTGCTGCCCTACCGCGTTAAACCCTCCCCGACTTGCAGCACCACAGGGGATAGGGCTAGTACACCTGCATGACCATACCCCTCGTTTCAATTCTCGAATTTGACCCCCACCCTCATCAAGGTTACAACTGGTCCGCCTGACAAGGCAAAGAAGTTGCCAAAATAGTTACGCTTTTACTTGACTCATCGAGTTGGCCCTAGCAAGGTTGGTATAGAGTTACGCTTTCATAGAGAAGCGTAACTATTCACTTCTCTTGCATCACTGAGGCAACCAGCCATGACCAAGCAACCAGCGCCTGCAAACAAAGGCCAAAAGCTTCCACCCGAACCGCTTACAGCCGATGAGGTACGGGCATTGCTTGCCGCCTGCTCGCAACGTGCGCCTACGGGTGTTCGCAACCGAGCGTTGATCGTACTTTTGTATCGTGCTGGGCTGCGAATCAACGAGGCGCTTTCCTTGAAGCCAAAGGACTTGGACATGAAGGCAGGCACCTTGCGAATCCTACACGGCAAAGGAGACCATTCTAGGTTGGTAGGCGTCGACGCTGGGGCCTGGGCGGTATTGCAATTGTGGCTGGAGAAACGTCGCACGGCGGGACTCACGGCTCGCCAGCCGGTGTTCTGTACGCTGAAAGGTCAGTTGATGAAAGCGGCTTACGTGCGGTCTCTGCTGCCTCGATTGGCCAAGAAAGCAGGCATTGAAAAACGTGTTCATGCCCATGGGCTGCGCCACACTCACGCTTTTGAGTTGGCGAGTGAGGGAACGCCCTTGCACCTAATTCAGGCGCAGCTAGGTCACAGCAGCGTAGCGACAACAGATCGGTACATTCGGCATCTCAATCCGATGGCTGTGATTGACGCGGTCCAGAGTCGAGAGTGGTCGGCTTGAACGCGGTAGAGAGAGTTTTTTCTATTTTGGGTGCGACTGCCATTGTGGCAGGCAATTTTTTCGGGTTTCTACAAAACAACCCCGCACGAAATTTTCGGGAGGTTCTAGGCAACGGGAAGGTAACGGCAGTCACCTTTCTAAATCTTTTGAAGCCAACGAGTATGGAAATTATGTTACCTATCTCAATTAGCTGTAATACGTACGGAAGAAGAAAAATCAAAACACAACATTTTTTATATGAGGTATTAGGGCGGCCCATCGTGGTAACGTGAACCTTACACACGCCCGACCCTATCACCCTATGAACGCGCTGCCTATCCGCTCAGGCATACTGTGCGAACCGCACAGACGCCCAAATGTTTTTAGTGCAAAAAATACCCAGTCAAGAAATCGAGGCCGTTAGATCGCCTCGCAGGGGCTCTCGCTCGCCTGTCGCAATTGCGTTACCTATCGCCGGCATGAAAGACGGTTGCGCACTTCCTTGGCTCACCCCGTGTTGATTTTCGATAGTACCCTACCGGATGTGGTCAGATATCCACCCGACAAATTGCTTGCGGCGTTCCAGTCCCTTCGCAGCCATCACAGTCGATCAGTTGCATTGCTCTGCCTTCGCTCTCCGGTACTCGATGCTTCCTAGCTGCGCTTTCCTCAGCCATGCCGCTAAGCCGTGGTTTCTATCTGCTCGCATCCAATCAGCTACGCTCTTTCGATCTTCAACCCGGATTATTCACCAGATCGATTTCTGGATGCGTAGGTCAGCGGAGCTTGGGACGGTTCGATCGTCGCCGCTTCGGTGCGCGCACGGCTCCCCCTTTCCCCCAGAGGGCCTTGTTGCGGTGTGATGTTTGAAGA
>JAJRWS010000276.1 GCA_024276705.1 Planctomycetota bacterium
ACTCAGCAAAGCGGTACTCGTACTCGAACCCGACTGGGAGGCAAGGTCGGTCATCATCAATATCCATGGCCTTGTGTTTCTGTTGAATGCAATGGTTCCAGTCGAGTACGAGTACGAGCAATATCACTACGGAACTGTCGAACTCTGCCAGTCCCCCGGCAAAGCCGGGGGTTTTCTCAAGGAAATAAGGAGCAAGAACTTGCCAAAATTAACCTTCAAGATTCCTCATTCGCAAAGCAGGGAGGATGCCCGCCGCCGTTTGGAACATTTTACTGATCGCATGAAAAGCAAGTTCAAGGAGCAAGTGAGTGATCTGGAGGAATCCTGGAACGGCGACCAACTGAATTTTGGCTTCAAGACATTTGGGATACGAATTGCTGGAGAGATTACCGTCAATGAATCGGACCTGGATGTTCGCTGTGATTTGCCACTGACCGCCATGATGTTCAAAGGAAAAATCCAAGCCGAAATGCAACAGCAGCTTAGCCAATTGATGAGCTGATGCCCGCACAATCGCTAGGAAACGCACTTCCGGGCCTTCGGCGCGGACTTCGTGTCTTTCGTCCCAATGACCGTTGCCCCCTGGAAATCGATGTGCAGAGCCTGGCTCGATACTCCATGACGCTTTGCGATCATGTCGATCTGGCAGGTTCGGGTATGGACTCTAAGCCTCAATTGGCTTGACTCACCCCTGCCGTAACCTAAGTTTCGGTGTAGTACATCCGTCGTGCGTGCCACCAACCTTGGTGCAGGAAATCCATAGATTCCTTTGTATGGTGTTACCCCGTGGCACTGTCGATTGGAGCGTCAGGAGAAAGGTCCCAACGATGAGCACACGAGTTTTAGTCGCTGATGATTCCAGTACCATGCGTAAGATTATTTTGCGCTCTCTCAACGCCGTAGGGGTTACCTCTGCCGTGGAAGCGTCTGATGGTGAAGAAGCCGTTGGACTGTTCAATCCGGGGGAGTTCGACCTTGTCTTGACCGACTGGAATATGCCGGGCAAAACAGGCCTCGAAGTCACTCAGGAAATTCGCAAAAAAGATGCCGACGTGCCGATCATCATGGTCACCACCGAAGCAGAAAAAACACGCGTATTGGAAGCAATTCAAGCAGGTGTCTCCGACTACCTGGTAAAGCCTTTTACGGCCGATACCTTACGTGAGAAACTCGAAAAACACGGCTGTTAGCAGTCGGTTGACCCACAGCCTCGAGTCCACAGACGCTCGTCGAGATCCTCGGCGAGCGTTTTTTTTCGTTCACAGCCTTGGGCTAGGGGGCTGCGTAAATACGAATCTTTCTGCCTGCGTACCGATAATGTAAACCGGCTGGAGCCAAGACCGCTTCAAGCAGTTGCTCCAGGCTAGCAGACTGCACTTTGCAAGAAATTCGGGTATCGAGGGAGTGGCCTGCATTCGCTAGCTGCCGTTCGTCCCAGGTCAGCTCCACAGACAACTGTGATTTCAATTGCTGCAATACATCCCTCAGCGTTTGTTCACGTATTTCCAGACTGTAAATCTTCCGATCGTGCGACATGGAACGATCCGCTTCGAAATCATCCGATTCATGACGAACGTTTGAGCGGCCTTCCAGCGCCTGGCGGAATTGTTGTTGCTTGGACCAGACACCGGTTACACTGAGGGTCGCGTGCATCGATACGGCCCTTCGTAATTCGATTCTCAGACCAGGAAACTGCCGTCTTAACCGTGCAAGCGTCCGCTCAGGATTCGCCGGAAATGGATATCGCCGGGTGATGAGTACGGGGCTCTCAATCGGCAGCACGCGGCACTGTCTCCCATCCGGGTCAATCTGGAGCGTTTGATGAAAACCGATTAAAAGCAATGTGACTTGATCGACCTTGGTCATCCGGGGAAGTTGTCTTGCATCCCAGAGGTCGTAAGGAACACGTTCGGCATCGCGAAGCTTGATCGGCGTATTCGTAAATAAATCCCGCAGCAATTCACGAGGCTCACTGAGGCGCGGCCAGGACCATTCCGATCTGGACAACCAATATCGGCGCAAAGTTCCAGGCATCCGAGATCTTGATGAATGAGCCAACTCTTCGTGTAGTTTCTCACGCAAGGCCATCAATTCATCCACGGCATCTCCGGGACCGAGATAGATGACACTTTCTAAATATGCAACCTGAAGATTGCAAATTTCCGCCAGCTTCTCAAACACCTGTTCTCGCGGTACATCCCGCAAGACCAGCGCAATCGACTGTTCAGGATCCACACGTCGATCAAGCCAGACGCACAATCGTCCGTGATCGGAAAGGCTCGCCAACGCACCACGCAAGGTCTGGCCTTTCCAAACCATGGAAACCTGTCGTCGCAGACGTTTTTGAAAACCGCTGACTTGCTCGCTCGCATGAGAACGAATGCCAGGGGAAACAATCCAGACCATCAGTGGGAGCAGGATCATACTACCTTGGAGGATCCATCGATTTCGCATGAGAATATCTTACATTTTTGTTGTGATATTTGAAATTGCAATTACACTCGAATGGTAGGTAGACATACCCTGTTAACTAGAAATCAACCCACATCATCCCTGAAGAGAAGACCGTGAAGCGAGATTTCTATCAAAGGCCTATGCTGGTCGAATATTACGAACAGTATTTGATCGATCAAAACATCGACACTTATTTACGTGCGGCGACCTCTCGCTACATGAATAGCACTCTGGAGCGAATACTCTCTTGTGGCGATCGTATGGCTCGTCGCAGCGCCGTCCTGGCATTGGGCCGACTTGCCGATTATCGGTCAAATCGCGTACTGGGCTGCGCTCTGATCGACAGCGATCGAGGAGTGCGTACTTTGGCAGAAACGGCCATCCGCAGTCTTTGGATGCGCGTTGGAACTCCCGCCCAGCGACATCAGCTTTCCCTCATCGTTGAGCACATCGACGAAAAAGAGTTCGAGCAGGCTGCCCGACATGCAGACCAATTGATCCAAGATGCTCCCTGGATCGCCGAGGCCTGGTGCCAGCGAGGAAAAGCTTATTTTCACCTTGGCAACTACGAAGCGGCCATACGAGATTGCCTGCAGGCACTGGAAATCAATGCTTACCATTTCACCGCTGCATCGCTCATGGGGCAAGCTTATCTATTGCAAAGCGACCCAGTCGCGGCCTTGGAGTCGTTTCGCCGGGCTCTCCGCTTGAACCCCAGCATGGAAGAAGTCCGAGCGCAGGTGATTCACTTACAGCGTTCTCTCAAAGGCGAGTAGGGGACGGCTTGACCAGATACTCCGTCGTCAAACGCGTCTTTTCGCAAGGGCCAAACAAACCCGCTCCGCCAGAGTAACGGCTCCGCCCAATAAGTTGCCTGCGAAAAGCGCGGCTTGACCAGATACTCCGTCGTCAAACGCGTCTTTTCGCAAGGGCCAAACAAACCCGCTCCGCCAGAGTAACAGCTCCGCCCAATAAGTTGCCTGCGAAAAGCGCGGCTTGACCAGATACAGGAGCCCAATCGACTGTGTCGCAATCCAATCTCGTGCGCTCTCGAGTTACGCAACGAATCAACTGAGTCTTCGGTTCAGTTAGCCAGCGACAAGCAATCGAAAGGGCTCAAGCCCGAGTCTACCAAATCGCTTGATATCCGACAAGTATTTACGCTGAAACTGGGAATAATGCATCTTGAAACGGACCGATTTATCTGCGAAGGGTTCCTGAACCTGCATCCAATTGAACCATCGCTTGCCGTACCCCCACTGCGTAGCGGTCAGGCTGGCTGGCAAATTTCTGCATTGTTTCCGAACTGGAAAACAGGTAGAAGGCTCCACGATATTCAAATCCAAATCGCCGGCTTCCCTCGATGGTCTGTTTGCTATCCAGGAAAGCGACCGGATCCATGCCGGAAAATACCGGGCTATACGCGTCGGGATTGGCAAGGAATTGTTGGCGCTGCCCTTCTCCCACAAACAGATACGTGCGCCCACGGTGAATGGCGCCGTATTTCACATCGCCTCGAACCCACTTTTTATCGAACTTCAGCGAGACCGGGCAGTATCCATCAAAACCCAATGGGGGACTTCCCGCAGGAAGTTTGGCATGGACCGAAGGCGTTTTAGAGGCATTCTTGGTGGCCACGGTTGCTGTCGCTGGACCAGTCCCAGGAACCGTACTTGATACGGCAGCCTGTGGAACTGTACTGGCCGTTGTGGGTTGTTGGCTGGGGTATGCTACCGCGGAAGTTTGGTGGACGGCCGATGTCTGCATTTGCTGAGCCATGTAAGGATTCCGGTAGCTGCTCGGCATTGCGTTGGCAGGAACTTCCGTTTTCTTGGGACTACTATGGTACTGACGATCTGGCAGGGCGTATCGATCCACGGCCTGCGAAGGCTGAGAAGACGGCGGGGGATTCAAAGCCGAGGTCGCCAGGGCACTGGTGGCGGGAGTCACATTACTGGCCGCCCCTTGGGCCACTAGATTCGCTACAGGAGTGGATGTCGCTTGCATCTGGCTACCCTGCAAGCCCGCATAGGCCGCATTGACCTGCTGTGGCTTGGTCGCCACCGCAGGTCTGCTCCTTTGGCCACCAAACTGAGCAACCACCTCGCCTAATTTTGCAAGATAACCTTGCTGGGTTAATGGACTGGTATACGTTGCCAGTACATTACCGTGGGCTGTCAGGATCACATCGCTCGGCACGCGATCGACTTTATAGGCGTAAGCCATGGCAGACGATGCAGACGCATCGATTTTCACTGGCACATAATTTTTTTCAATGGCGGCTCCTACTTGTGGCATGGGAAAGACAGCGCTCTCCAGCTTGCGACAGGGGCCACAATTGGGAGACCAAAAATGCAACAACACCAGCCGCCCTGTCTGGGAAGCTTCAACCTTGGCTTCATCCAGACTGCCACGCCAACGGACACCTACCGTCTGGCCAAACACGAGCGAAGGGGCCATAACCAAAAAGGCCATAAAGCCACTACCCAATAATAGTCGTCTAGCTCTCATATCAATTTGTTCCCTATAGGAAAGCGATGGCTGAACCATTCCTCAGGGGAGACATCGGCATATTGGACTTGGTGATTTGAGTGATTTTGCGCGACTTCACCGACTTTAACGGATTTAACGGTGATACGTGGCAGCCTGGCCCCAATCCGCTAGCATCCTGGACCACTCCGAGAACCTTTTATATCGACACAAACACTTTCCAATTAACAAGTTACAACACATAGAAATAGTCGGGTGACCGGCTACTTTCACTTCGCCATGTTTTTTTTTGCGTTTTCCAAGACGAACTTGACAAGAAGCCCAGGATGACTAATATATCGTGTAGTTCACAGCCCTGCTTTATTACAAGCAGGTTCTTGAGGCCGAATTTATTGGTCACTTCATTGGTGTCGTCGGGCGTATTGAGGCACCGGGGCATATTGAAGGTATAGGGTCATCCCCGCAGGATAGCTAAATTGGTTTCCAG
>JAJRWS010000277.1 GCA_024276705.1 Planctomycetota bacterium
CATAACGGAATCCTGCCCACTGCCCACTGCCTACTGCCCACTGTCTATTGCCCACTGCCCACTTCCTTCTCCCATGGTTTAGACAGACGATACGATCGCCGCAATCGGCACCGCTTCGGGGGGGGCCGCCCGCGGGATGGTACGATTGAGTGGGCCACGGATGAACGAATCTCTGGCACGCTGCTTCCAGAGCCACCGGCCGGGCCTGGTGGAGGCGGCCCGCTGGCCACAAGTTATCCCCGGCATACTGACCGCCGTTTGCCGCGGCAGAAAAAATCCCCTGGACATCCCCTGCGACCTCTTTTTGTGGCCGGGCAGTCGGAGCTATACGCGACAACCGACTGCGGAAATTCACCTGCTCGGCTCTCCGCCTTTGCTGGAAATGGTGCTGGACCAACTTTGTCAGGCCGGAGCCCGCGTTGCCCAGCCGGGCGAGTTTACGCTCCGGGCATTCCTCGCCGGGCGCATCGATTTGACACGCGCTGAAGCCGTTTTAGGCGTAATTGACGCGGCGAGCAGCGAACAGCTGGATGTAGCGTTGGAACAATTGGCAGGCGGGCTGTCTCGGCCCCTGCTGAAGCTACGAGATAGGCTGTTGCAACTGATGGCCCAGATCGAGGCGGGACTCGATTTTGTCGAAGAAGACATCGAATTCATTTCCCTGCAACAGATACGAGCCCAACTTGCCGATGCTTATGACCAAATAGGAGCCGTTCGCGCCCAAATGGTTTCCCGAAGCGATCAGGCCGCTCTGCCACGCGTGGTTTTACTAGGAAGCCCCAATGCAGGCAAAAGCAGTCTTTTCAATGCGTTGCTGCGCAATCACCCACGGGTACGGGAAGGCCAGCCGCAAGCGATCGTCTCCGGCCAACCGGGTTCGACCCGCGACTATGTGACGGCCAACCTGTCATTGTCTGAGTCGGTTTGCGAGTTGATCGATACCGCGGGTGACAATCCCTGGGCAAAGTCGAGTACGATTGCCGGAGCCGCCCAGGCAATGGCCGGTGATCAACATCGTCGGGCCGATGTTCGTCTGTTCTGTGTCGCCGCTCCCTGGCTGCTGCAAAACCCTGCCAGCGCGAAAGTCATCGAGCCACAAGCCACGACGCTGACCCTGATTACCCAGGCGGATCGCACCGCCGAATCGGTCCACCGCAAGCGTCTGGAAGAGCAAATGCCGGCCGGCGCGATTCTCTGTAGCAGCGAAACGGGAGAAGGCCTGGCGGAAATTCTAACCGCGATCGAGAAGCTGGTATTGGGCGTTGACACTGACGGCTCCCAGGCGGTCGCAGCCACTGCGACCCGCTGCGCCAGCAGCTTACGGAAAACGGACCAGTCGCTCAAACGGGCCTACCGTTTAGCGGTGGATGCGTGTGGGATGGAATTGATCGCGGCCGAATTGCGAACCGCCCTGGACGCACTAGGAACCGTGGTCGGGGCCGTTTATACCGATGATATCCTCGACCGAATTTTCAGTCAGTTTTGTATTGGGAAGTAAGGATCCACCGGCAGAGCCAGCGATTTTGACCGCCATATTTAAAAGGAACACTCATCGTCGCTTATCTTCGCTGATCAAGTCACGTACCACCGGCAGAGCCGGTGGCTTGAGGAAAGCCCCTAGAAGGGGCTTGGGAATAAATATCGTACTCGTACTCAGCAGAGCGGTACTCGTACTCGAATCCAAGTGAGAGGCCACTTCAGTCATCATCAACATCCATGGTCTCATGTTTTGTTTGCATCCAATGGTTCCATTCGAGTACGAGTACGACAAAACGGCTGAGCCTGATGGGTACTCACCAGCAGAGCTGGTGGTTTACGGACGAAAATTAGCGAAGATTAGCGAGGATTAGTGTTCCAATACGCCAGGATGGCTCCTGTTTGGGCAACGTGCCATTTGGATCAGGCGTGATCGGCCGAGGTTTCTCAGGGAAATAATTTCGCGCCGGTTTGTTTTTCAGTCCCGAAGGGACGACCCTATACCAGCCCAGGGTGCAGCCATGGTGAGCTCTGCGAATCATGGCGCAACCCTGGGTATGCCCCCCCCAATCATCAGCCCCAACGGGGCGGCCCTAGCATTTGCCGCAATCGAGCTTTAAGAAACTTTTCTGGCTATGGCCCATACCGATTGTTTCTTTGGGGGCATTCGAGCCGGTATAAAAAATGGATTCCGGCCCGCCCGTTCCGGGCACTTGCTTGTAATTGGCGGGTATACTTTCCTAGCCCGGATATTTCATAAACTTCGTCGCGAGTGGTGGCAGTTCCTGGGCCGCCGCGTAGCAGATGGCCGGTGAAATATTGGGACTGGTACCATGGTCCAGGGGGGGACATTGCATGGTGAAAGGAATCCCTCCGTTGCTGATGCTGTTGCTATTTATCGTAATCCGGCGATCCTGGAAGGTCGTTGGGCCAAAGGTTCTGGTGCTGTTGGCCGTCGGCATGACCCCAGTCATGGCGGCCGAACGAGGCCGACTGGAAGCCGCGCTGCGAAGCGTCTCAGCCGACCAATTACACGCCCACGCAGCCGTTTTGGCCGACGACACCTTTGAAGGACGCGCGGCGGGTAGTCGGGGAGGCCGGGCCGCTGCCGGATACCTGCTTAAGCGATTACGCTCCTCGGGCCTGGAGCCTGGTGCGGGAGATCGGTTTACGCAATCTTTCCATGGCTGGGAACTGAAAGCGAACAGCGACCACTGGCCTTTCCTCGAACACGATATTCCCGCCGTTTGCCTCCACACCGGCTTGCACGACGATTACCATCGGCCCAGTGACGACATTGAAAAGATCAACGCCAGGGGGATGCAGCAAGTGGCCCGCTACCCGCTCGACCGACTGGTGAACATGGCCGATACGGCCCGGTTGCCCTCTTTTCGTCGTCGCGGCTGGTCCGATTCGCCTTTCCGCCAGCAGCGTCTCCAACAACCCCTCAGCCCTCCCGCGCCGCGACTGGGGATCTCCTGGCGTTATGTCGAAGAGGAAAGGCTCCCCCATTGCCTGGTGACAAAAATTATACCCTCTTCTCCAGCCGCCAAGGCGGGTCTGAAAGTGGGTGATCGGATCCTCTCGGTCGATGGCCTGCCCATCACAGGAAAGGAATGGTTGCCAGCCGTTATCCTGCAGGCCCCGTCGACCGTACAAATGGGCTTACAGCGATCTCCGCCCTCCGATGAGTCACCCGAATCGGTACAACCGGCAGCCAAGGGCTTGGCAGCCGAATCCTCGCCAACGGAAGACGGACCTGTTGCCCTGACGCCGGAGACGATCACGGTCGTTCTGGCCGGCCAGCCGACCCGTTTGGGCCTGTCGTGGCGCGAGGACGAAAGCGAATCCCAGTCGGTCTATGTGACCCGCGTGGTGCCCTATTCACCGGCAGCACGCGCTGGCATTCACTTGCTGGACCGAATCATGGCGTTGGACAGTGTGCCGGTCACGGGAAAAGACGATCTACTCGCACGCCTGCGAGACCGATTGGAAAACCGGCCAGAGGCTTTACTGCTGACGCTCGAAACGCGCGGCCGAATCCATGATGTCGTGGTGCCCCTGGACTTGCCGTCCGGCCAGGCGGGCGACCGATCGTTATAGCCAGTACTGCCAAATTTCAGCCCATCCTTACGAGGGCCAGGGCGATAAGCCGCCTGGGTACCGACACCTTCAACCGCTAGCACGTTGCCCAGGTCGGCTTCATCGACCATTCTTGGAACTACTGAATTCTAGACCGATCTCAACTCCCGCAAACGCCTCCAGGTTGTGAGCCCTGACTGGTGGCCATCGGACCAGTGGATTCGCATCGCATAGTTGCCAACCAGTTCCATTTTTTCAATCAGGATGTCGGCCGGAATTGTCGAGGTGTCCAGTAATTGCTGGCCTGTCCACTCATCGACACAGTGGGCACACTGGCACGCACCACGCAGGAAAACAAATGGGTAATCGCGAGTTTCATCCCCCCAACGGACGGCAAGCACTTGCCGATCACGATGAGCCTGGATATCGGCGGGGATGTCGGCGTTATGAAGGTCGGACATGGGCGAAACCTTTGGGGGTAACATCGAAAAAACCGGACATGTTCAGGGCCCGCACCAACTAGCCAGGCTGGCCGAAAGTTCCTATACTTTAGCCACTTAACGCTATCTTTGCACCACATGGGGATGTGGCGGAATTGGCAGACGCGCTGGATTTAGGATCCAGTTCCTTCGGGAGTGCAGGTTCGACTCCTGTCATCCCCATTGAATTCAACTTGGCCCATTGAATTCGACAAAGTCGAATTCAATATGTCTGTTGGCAATCGAGGCTGAGTTGTTAAACTAATGCCTGAAGGAGATCTTGAGCCTGTAGCTCAGTTGGTAGAGCAACGGACTTTTAATCCGTAGGTCGTGGGTTCGAACCCCGCCGGGCTCACTGGATCTTCACATGAGCCCGCTTAGCTTCGCTGCTTTGCGGGCTTTTTTCTGTCCGTGGTTAGTTCGACAGCGCCACTTTTCTCGAAGTACATGGTGCGAAGCGCAAGTGAGCGAACATGTTACCCGGCAATTTCACTCGCTTCGTAACACTATAGCCGTCTGAAGAAAAGGCGTGAATCGCCGGGGACGAATCGCCGGGGACAGGCACCGCCATGCGACCTGCCAAAATGGCACCCAAAGTTGGCTGGCATCTAGCCTCAATCCATTCCCTGCAATCTTTATTTGACGCAAGTTGCTTAATAGCAATGAGTTGGGAAGTGTACTCAGATCTTGGCACGATGCTTGCTCTTATGGGCATCCATTCGACGCACTGCCTGCCAGTTTGTCGACATCCCGGTGAGTGTGTCCTTCGGACTCCACATCGGATTTCTCCCGCATCGTGTATCTCAGGCCCAGTTGGCCTCGGAAGTAATAACCGGTAACCAATTTACGCATTCCACACGCTGTTTAACCAATGCAGTGAATCATTAGGAGGAGTCAAAGTGCCCAAACAGATGGTATTTGAGGACGACGCCCGCAGGCAGTTGGCCAACGGAGTTGAAAAGCTGGCCCGAGCGGTACGCAGTACATTGGGTCCCCGTGGTCGCAATGCGGTCCTGGACAAGGGCTGGGGATCGCCCAAGGTGACCAAGGACGGCGTAACCGTAGCCGAAGATATTGAATTGGAAGACCCCAATGAGAATCTTGGGGCACAGTTGGTCAAAGAGGCTGCCAGCAAGACCAACGATGTGGCCGGCGACGGAACCACAACCGCGACCGTGTTGGCTGAAGGGATTTTCCGTGAGGGCGTGAAGATGCTCGCGGCCGGCGCCGATGCAATGGCGTTGTCTCGTGGTATCGCCAAAGGCGTGGAGGCCGTAACGGCCGCAATCGCCAAATTGGCGGAGCCCATCGAAGTGAAGAACAAGAAAAGTTTGCAGCAGGTTGCCACGATCGCCGGCAACAACGATCCTGAAATTGGCAGTGTGCTGGCAGAGGCATTTGCCAAGGTCGGTAAGGATGGCGTGATTACGGTCGAAGAAGGTCGCGGCAATGAGACGGTTGTCGAAGTCGTGGAAGGCATGCAGTTCGATCGTGGTTTTCTCTCACCCCACTTCGTAACGAACGAAGATGATCAGACCGCTGAGTTATCCGGTTGCCTGGTTCTGGTTTATGAAGAAAAAATTTCCAATGCCAAAAACCTGGTTCCCCTATTGGAAGCAGTTTCCAAGGCCGGCAAGCCTTTGCTGATCATTGCCGAAGACGTGGAAGGCGAAGCACTGGCCACGTTGGTCGTGAATAAACTGCGCGGGATTGTCAATGTCTGTGCCGTGAAAGCGCCCGGTTATGGCGACCGTCGCAAAGCCATGCTTGGCGATATTGCAACGTTGACCGGCGCCACAGCGATCTTCAAGGACCTGGGAATCAAGCTGGACGGTGTGCAACTGTCCGATTTGGGCAAGTGCCGGAAAATCCACATCAGCAGTGAAAACACAACCATGGTTGGTGGCGGCGGCAAAAAGGACGATATTCAAGGTCGCGCCGAGCAGATCCGCCGCGAAATCGATTCCACCGATAGCGATTACGATCGAGAAAAATTGCAAGAACGACTGGCTAAGCTGGCTGGTGGCGTTGCCGAAATTCAATGTGGAGCGGCGACGGAAACCGAGATGAAGGAGCGTAAGGCGCTGCTCGAAGATGCTCGAGCGGCTACCCACGCAGCCTTGGCCGAGGGCGTCGTGGCTGGAGGCGGTGTGGCTCTGTTACGTTCGGAAAAATCGCTGGATAAGCTCAAGCTGGAAGGTGACGAAGCGCTGGGAGTGGAGATCGTTCGCAAGGTGCTCGACTACCCATTACGTTATATCGCCGAAAACGCCGGCGTCGATGGAGCCGTGGTCGTCAACCGGGTGCGGCACCTCAAAGGCAAGTACGACGGCTACAATGCAGACAAGGACCAGTACGGCGATTTGGTCGCCGCCGGCGTCATCGATCCGGCTAAGGTCGTGCGTGCGGCGCTACAGAACGCAGCCAGCGTGGCCGCCTTGTTGCTAACCACCGATTCGTTGATCACGGAAATCCCGCAGGAAGAAGAACCAGCCGCGGGTGGCCATGACCATGGTATGGGCGGCGGCGGCATGGGTGGCGGCATGCCAGGGATGGGCGGCATGGGTGGCGGCATGCCAGGGATGGGCGGCATGGGTGGCATGCCAGGGATGATGTAACCAGAAACCACTGTTTAATCC
>JAJRWS010000278.1 GCA_024276705.1 Planctomycetota bacterium
CCGCAACAAGGCCCTCTGGGGGAAAGGGGGAGCCGTGCGCGCACCGAAGCGGCGACGATCGAACCGTCCCAAGCTCCGCTGACCTACGCATCCAGAAATCGATCTGGTGAATAATCCGGGTTTATTAGTGGGATTGGGGCAAGTGGAGCCGAGCTGTGGATCAGCTTTTTGGGCCGTGGTGTGGATACGACTGAAGTGAGTGCCACGTTGCAACTATCGGATGGCTTTGTTGGGACCATTGATCAAGTGAAGAGATTTGGGATGGGAAGACCCGAGTTTTTGCAACTCGATGGCACCAATGGTAGTGAGAGTGTTGCGTGGGGTATCGTAGATTATGCACCTGTCTCTCCCGTGCCAGACACGAAGGCAGCGACAGGAAAAGTGGCTACCGAGACCGTTTTTATGGTTGCACGGATTCAATACTTCGATCCCTTTGAAGCAATTCCAGGCAATGCGCTGAACGTACTTGGAAACGAAATCGCAACCGTGTGGAGCAATCCTATTCTCGGAAATACCCAGCCCTCAGACGCGAGCGCTCAGATACAAAATCTTGAGTTACTCAATCATGCCATAACCAGCCTAAGGTTCGATGGCAATGCAGACACATGGTTTGACGAAATTCGCATTGGATTAGACTACGCCTCGGTGGCACCGATCGCGGTAGGAACCGATGGCGATTTTGACGGCGATTCGGATGTCGATGGAGCCGACTTCTTGGAGTGGCAGCGAAACTTAGGCGATGCGACGAATCTGGGGCTTTGGGAGTCTAATTACGGAACCCCCGCCCCTGCAATTGCGGCCGCTGCGGCAGTTCCTGAGCCGGCTTCGTTGCTGTTGGCCGGAGCCATGGCGATGCTTGTTCTGTCGAGACGCACGTTGTTCGCAGCGAAATAAATCGCTCGGATTCGTGTGCCTCAGAGAAAAATCACGAAAATCGCGCAGATTTGTTCGTTTCGGGAACATTTAATGGGTAAGGGCTTTTCGTCTGTATCCATACCGTCCTCTCTTGGAGATTGTGCCATGAATCGAGTTTCTTTATCCATTCGGTCACTCAGAGTAGCGGCTTGCGCTGTCTTGTTGGCCTGCGCCGCGTCTCAAGCATCGTACGCGCAGTTGATCGCTTACGAAGGATTTGACTACCCGCTTGGTGATCTAGAGACCGTGGGAGCCGGTGCGCTGGGCGGAGGTACGGGGTGGACGCCAGGGCAGGGTTGGGTGCCTGACCACGACGCGACTGGGATCGTACCGGGTGCAAGCACAGTTGTGTCCAACCCCTCCAGCTGGGGCTATACCGATAGCCAGGGAAACCAACTTGCCACCTCGGGGCAAGCGTTTTTCAAGACTGAATGGAACTCACTCAATCGGGGCTTGGATCTTAGCGGTGTCGATCCGGCTTTGCTGCGAGTGGGTGACTTTAATCCCTTTATTAGTGGGATTGGGGCGAGTGGAGCCGAGCTGTGGATCAGCTTCCTTGGCCGTGGGGATACGGCGGGTACGGGTAGTGAAAGGAGTGCCACGTTGCAACTAGCGGATGGCTTTGTTGGGACCGTTGATAATGTAAAGAGATTTGGGCTGGGAAGACCCTGGAAATTGCAAACCGATGGCTCGAATGGCACGCCCGGCGATGCCACAAAAAACGATGCGTGGGGTATCATCGATTTTGCGCCCGCATTGGACACGCTGGCAGCAACAGGAGAAGTGGCTGTCGATACGGTTTTCATGGTGGCACGGATTCAATACTTCGATCCCTTTGAAGCGATTCCAGGCAATCCGGCTAACGTACTTGGAAACGAAATCGTGACCGTGTGGACCGACCCTATTCTCGGCAGTACCCAGCCCTCAGACGCGAACGCTGCGGTACAAAATTTTGAATTGTCCAACAATGCCATAACCAGCATAAGGCTCGGTGGCAATGCAGACTCATGGTTTGACGAAATTCGCATTGGATTAGACTACGCCTCGGTGGCACCGATCGCGGTAGGAACCGATGGCGATTTTGACGGCGATTCGGATGTCGATGGAGCCGACTTCTTGGAGTGGCAACGAAACTTGGGCGATGCGACGAATTTGGCTCTTTGGGAGTCTAATTTCGGAGCCCCCAGCCCGGCTGTTGGGGCTGCAACAGCAGTCCCCGAACCTTCTTCGCTGCTACTCGCTAGTGCCCTGGCGATGGTAGTTACTCTGTCGAGACGTACGTTGTTGCAGCGAGCGGAATAGTCGCTCGGCTTCGTAGCCTACGGTAGAGAAGGATTTTGGGGAGTATTGAGTGCCTCTGGAGTCAGAATAGGCTTCAGAGGCATTTTCTTGCAAGTTAGAGAAGAGGGGATGATGTCGCTTTTTAGTTTCTCTTTCGGTCGTAAACAACGCAATTCGTCTCGAGTTAAGCGCCAGGCCCAGCATGTCAGGAGCTTGCAATTCGAAATGCTTGAATCGCGAGAATTGCTTGCGGTTTATTTTGTTTCCAATGGCGGTAATGACAACGCCGACGGTTTGAGTGACGCGACCGCCTGGGCAACGGTCGGCAAGGTCAACGGTTTTTCATTCGCGCCGGGCGACGATGTCTATTTCAAGTCGGACGATACCTGGAACGTCACTTATCCGCTCGATATCGATTGGAGCGGAACGGCCAACGATCGTGCCACCGTTGGCGCCTATTTCATGAACGGCGGCAGCGAGGTTGTTGGCGTTAGCGGTAACAAGCCGCTTATTAACGGAAACGACCTTGGCCCGCTGCCTGATACGGGCTATGGCGGCCTTATAAAAATTGTGAATCGCGCCTACGTCGACCTTGAAAACTTTCGAGTCATTAACTCCGAGGGACATGCTATTCGTATCGATACGTCGTCGAACATCCGTATCCTGAATAATGAAACCTCGAACACCTTCCGCTCGGGTATCCTTTCCTATCGGTCGAATAATGGCCTTATCCAAGGCAACAACGTAACCAACGCCTCCAGAATCTGGCCGGAGGTTAACATTAATATACCTGGCGAACATTGGCCAGCAGCCCTTACGGTATCCGGCGGCAAGCTTGAAGGGCTTTCCTTTGACAACATTGTCAGAGAGAACACCGTCTACGAAAACTACGGCGAAGGTATCGGGATATGCCAGGGACCCAGAAATACTCTTGTTGAAAATAACATTGTCTATGCCAACCGGGCTCTCGGGATTTATATCGACGCCTCGCCCGACAATATCATACGTGGCAACCTCGTTTATGGCACAACGGATCCGACTTTCTGGAGGGATGGGGTGACTCAGGGAGGAGGGATCGGGATCAACGACGAGAGCGCCAGCAACCTGCCAATATCGGCAAACAACAAAATCTACAATAACCTCGTCGCTTACACTTCCAATGGAATAGAGCTTGGTACCCAAGATCCCGCTTCGGTGCTTCGGGATACAGACATCTACGTATCTGTCCATTTTGCTGAAAAGGAATGGACGCATGGTCCGTGGGGCGTAGGCGGTTTGGTTGCGAACAGGCGCGATGTCATGGAGGTGCGCGGGGCACGGCGGCGGTTGCGGCTTGAAGTGTGGCGACTTCCGCCCGA
>JAJRWS010000279.1 GCA_024276705.1 Planctomycetota bacterium
GCAAAGACGACAATCGCATTTTTACCGCCGCATTCCAGGTTGACTCGCTTCATTTGATCCGCCGCGAGTTTCTGAATACTCTGGCCGACCGCGGTCGAGCCGGTGAACGAAATCTTTTTCACGCTTGGATGAGTCACCAGCGCGTTCCCGGTCTCCGAACCCGAGCCGAGAATCACGTTGACCACTCCATCGGGGACTCCCGCGCGCTGGCATAATTGGGCAAACGCAACGGTGGCCATGGGCGTCTCGACCGAAGGTTTGAGGACAATCGTATTACCAGCTGCAAGCGCCGGAGCGACCTTGAGAGCGGCGTTCACCAGAGGGTAATTCCACGGTAGAATTCCCGCGACCACACCATACGGCTCCAGCAAGGTCAGATGCAACCCACCGGGCGTGTTTTTGACCGAACCTTCAAGTTTGTCGGCCGCTCCGGCGTAATATCGGAGAATCGCTGCTGTCAGTGGGATCTCGCCGTCGCGAAGCTGCCCGATCGGTTTCCCCGTATCGCACAGTTCCAGTTCGATAAGCTGGGCAGCCTCTTGCTCCAACAGATCCGCGACCGCGAAGAGCTGCCGCCCCCGATCGGCCGGACTCAAGCCTTTCCATGCAGGCGATCGAAAGGCTCGTGCGCTCGATTCGACAATTCGGGCAACATCCTCTTCGTTGCAACCGTGTGCCTCGGCAACCAGGTTGCCCGTCGCCGGATCGATTACCGAAACCATCTTACCACCCGTTTCGAGGCACATCCGTCCATCCCATACCGGGCCTAATTGGTTCTCGGACATATTGTCACTCCTTCAGTCGTGTTAAAATGACTCCCACCACTTCCTTGAAGGGTCCCTGTGGGTCGTTGGCAAATGGGCAGCGGAACGATAGTATAGGAGGTTCGTGCGATCTCGCCAGTCACTGGTGAAGACGGCAATCCTTTCCACCAAATCCGCTGGTTTTTCCTAGGTGAACTACTCAGGCCCACACGATCCGTATGACCCACCGGACACGAATTTTGTCGATCGGATTCGGTACTGGTCTCAGCAGCGGCCCACAGCCATCGCCTTTTATTATACGAGCGATGGGGAAGATGAATCGCGGATAACTTATACCCAACTCGACCAGCAGGCACGGGCCATTGCCGCTCAGCTGATTTCACGGGGAATGACCGGCCAGCGCGCTCTGTTGCTCTTTCCACCCGGCCTGGACTTTGTGACAGCTCTCTACGGTTGCTTCTATGCTGGAACCGTGGCGGTACCGGCCTACCCACCTCGACGAAATCGCAATATGGGTCGAATCCAGGCGATCCGAGACGACGCCGAAGCAGCGATTTTGCTTTCTGTGCATGAGGTTACCAATCGCGCTCAAGGGTTGCTTGCCGAAGCGCCCCACTTGCGGAAACTCCCCTGGCTGGCAACCGATCGGATACCGTTCGCGCAAGCCGAAGACTGGCGGCCGCGCAACCTGTCTGCGGATAGCCTGGCCTTGCTCCAATATACGTCGGGTTCCACGGGAGTCCCCAAAGGGGTGATGCTCACGCATGGCAACCTGATGGCCAACTGCGAGATGATCCGGGTTGCTTTCAACTTCAAGCCGGCTTGTGCAGGGATGGGGCTCATCTGGCTACCTACCTATCATGACATGGGCCTGGTTGGCGGTGTGTTGCAACCGGTCTACACGGGTATGCCCAGTGTGTTGATGTCACCGATGGCCTTTCTGCAAAAACCGATCCGCTGGCTCCGCGCCATCTCGCGTTATCGGGCAACGATCAGCGGCGGGCCAAATTTCGCTTATGCGTTATGCAACGAAAAGATAACCGCGGAGCAGTGCACGGGACTCGACCTGAGCAGTTGGACCCTGGCATTCAATGGGGCGGAACCGATTCGAGCCGAAACCCTGGAGCGGTTCACGCAAAAGTTTGCTCCCTATGGGTTCCATGCCGAGGCCCACTATCCATGCTACGGGATGGCCGAAACCACACTGATCGTTACGGGTGGATTCGAGCAGCAACCTGCCGTGTTCCGCCACTTTGAACGTCAGCAATTGGAGGATCACCGAGCGGTGACGGCCGAGGAAAGAGTTCTCGACGAGGCCAAGGTCATTGCCACGGTGGAAGCAGGGAAGGGAGGAGAAGGGATTGGCCCGGAGAACGAGGCTCGATGCCTGGTAGGATGTGGCCGGGTGCTTCCAGGCACCAGGATTCTAATCGTCGACAGCGAATCACGACAGGCATTACCCGAGGGTCGAGTCGGTGAGATCTGGGTGAAAGGCCCAAGTGTAGGGCTCGGTTATTGGAACAAACCGGAAGAGACGAAACGCACTTTCCAAGCCCGACTCGCTGAAGACGTTCCTCTCGACTCCCTGCCAGAGGGATCGCTGGCCGGCGGAAGTGCCTCCGAGGAAAGTGACACCCAGCCAACCGAACATTACTTGCGCACCGGGGACCTGGGCTTTCTGGCCGAAGGAGAATTGTTTGTCACTGGCCGCAGCAAGGACCTGATTATTATTCGAGGTCGCAACCTCTATCCACAAGACATTGAAAGAACCGTGGGGCAGGCCCATGAATCACTGTTACCAGAAGCCTGCGCGACCTTTTCCATCGAAATCGGCCAGGAAGAACAATTGGTCATCGTCCAGGAAATCAGACGGCAATATCGTCATGTTGATACGCAGGCGGTCATGCTTGCCATTGGTCAGCAAGTCATGGAAGAACACGAAATTCCCATTCACACGATCGTGCTGCTCATCACGGGACGGCTGCCCAAGACCTCCAGCGGCAAAGTGCAACGACGTGCCACCCGCCTGCAATTTGAAGAAGACACCCTGGATGAATTAGCCCGTTGGTCACCCCGGGAGGATACCGGATCCCAGCGGGCGACGGCGACCACTCCCATGGTACCTGCTTCCTCCCCTTCGCCCAATGCCATGGCGATACAACAATGGCTGGTACAACGAGTCGCGAAGCAGACAAGCAGGCCTGCCGCCGACATCGATGTCCAGGAAGCGTTCTCTCGATTTGGCATCGATTCGTTGGCCTTGGTCGGAATTTCGGGAGAGCTTGAGGACTGGCTCGGCCAGTCGGTCTCCCCCCTCTTGTTGTACAGCTATCCCAACATCGCCACCTTAGCGCAGTACCTGGGCCAGGAATCGACGGTACGGGTTCTGCCAGGCATGGCGGCTGGCCCCAGTCGACGCAGCCTGGGGGAACCGGTTGCCATCGTCGGAATCGGCTGCCGCTTCCCAGGGGCAAACTCTCCCGAGGCCTTCTGGCAACTGCTTCGCGGCGGCATCGACGCATTGGGAGAAGTGCCTGCCGAGCGTTGGGATCCCGATGCGTATTATGACCCCGACCCTGACACGCCGGGGAAGATGGTGACGCGCCGAGGCGGATTTCTGGATCAAGTCGATCTATTCGATCCGCAATTCTTTAACATCGCCCCACGCGAAGCAGTCGGTATCGACCCACAACAACGACTATTGCTCGAGATCGCCTGGGAAACATTGGAAGACGCCGCTCAGGCGCCCGATCGTCTTCAGGGAGGCCAAACCGGCGTGTTCGTCGGCATTGGCAACTGCGACTATGCCCGGCTAGGCGTTCGCCAGGCAAATTCCGCTACGATCGATGCATACACGGCAACCGGTACCTCGTTGAGTGTCGCGGCCGGTCGACTTGCCTATTTCCTTGGCCTCCACGGTCCCTGCGTGGCACTGGATACGGCCTATTCCTCGTCGCTGGTGGCCGTCCACCTGGCGGTGGAAAGTATCCGTCAGGGAGAATGCAACACGGCCCTGGCGGGGGGAGTCAGCCTGATTCTCGACCCGGCTGCCTCCATCGCCTTGTCGAAAGTCCGGGCGCTGTCGCCCAGCGGTTGTTGCAAAACGTTTGATGAGGATGCAGACGGTTATGCCCGCGGCGAAGGTTGTGGCATGGTGTTGTTGAAGCGGCTCTCCGACGCAGTGAACGACGGCGATCGGATCCTGGCCTTGATTCGTGGCACAGCGGTTAACCACGATGGTCCCAGCAACGGCTTGACCGCGCCTCATGGCCCATCCCAGGAAATGCTCATTCGTGAAGCGATCCACGACGCCGGAATCCAACCCACCGACGTGAGCTACGTTGAGGCTCATGGCACGGGAACTTCACTGGGCGACCCGATCGAAATGCAATCGTTGGCCTCCACGCTGTGTGCCGAGCGGCCCGAGGACCAGCCGCTGATGGTGGGATCGGTCAAGACAAACATTGGCCACTTGGAATCCGCTGCCGGAATCGCTGGTTTGATCAAGGTGGTCCTGTCGCTACGACATGGCGAAATACCTCCTCACCTGAATTTGCGCAAACCGAGTCCCTACATTCCCTGGGAGCAGAACCCCATCATCGTGCCTACCCGAAGGCAGGTCTGGGAAGCACGGCAAGGGCGCCGGATCGCGGGGATCAGTTCTTTTGGTTTCAGTGGTACCAATGCTCACCTGGTACTGGAAGAAGGGCCCGAACCACCTGCTGCACGGCCCGAACGGGAACGGCCGCGGCATCTGTTGGTTCTCTCCGCCAAAAGTGAAACGGCTTTGCAGGAATTGGCCGCCCGTTACCATGACGTTCTGGCCGAAGAGGCGGCTGATTTTCCAAGCGTCTGTTATACGGCCGCCGCGGGGCGAACCCATTTCATCCATCGCCTGGCTATCGAAGCACGTGACGGGAAAGAAGCCCGCACCCGGTTGCTGGCCGCCCGAGATGGCCAGCGTTTGGCTGGTCTGGAACTGGCCAAAGTGAACGAACAGCAGCCTCCCAGGCTGGCAATGCTTTTTACCGGGCAAGGCTCCCAATATTTCGGCATGGGGCGAGAGCTTTATGAAACGGAACCGACCTTTCGCCGGGTGCTGGACCAGTGCGATGAGTTCCTGGGCGGGATTCTGGAACAACCGCTACTGTCGGTCCTCTATGCGGATGACGAGAACCAGCACCTGTTGGATGATACGGCTTACACGCAGCCCGCCCTCTTCGCCCTGGAATACGCGCTCTACCAGTTATGGAAATCGTGGGGTATCGAGCCGCACATGGTGCTGGGCCATAGCGTGGGCGAGTACGTGGCAGCTTGTGTCGCCGGCGTTTTCCAATTTGAAGATGGATTGCGGCTTATCGCCGAGCGCGGCCGCCTGATGCAGACTCTGCCAAAGTCCGGCCGGATGGCCGCTATCCTGACCAGCGAAGCACGGGTGGCGCATGCGATTGAGCGGTGTGACCGTTCGGATGTCTCGATTGCCGCAGTGAACGACCCGGCTCAAACTGTCGTTTCTGGCACAGACGAAGGGGTCGATGCGGTGGTCAGCGTGTTGCAGGCGGACGGCGTCCGGGCCAAACACCTGACGGTGTCGCATGCATTCCACTCCGAACTCATGGAACCGATGCTGGAGGAGTTTGAACGGATATGCCGTCAAATTTCCTTGTCCGAACCGCGACTGCCGATCATCTCGAACCTCTACGGCCGTGAAGTTACCAGTGAGATTGCCACGGCCGACTATTGGCGAGTCCATGTGCGTGAAACGGTTCGCTTCGCTGATGGAATGCGTCAACTGGAAAAACAAGGCGCGAACGTTTTCCTCGAAATCGGCCCCCAACCCATCCTTACCGCCGCGGGCCGTCGTTGCATGCAAGGCGAAGGCCATCTCTGGGCACCCAGCCTGCGGCAGGGCCGCGGCGACTGGTTGCAATTGTTACAGAGTTTGTCACACCTCTACGTACGCGGCCTCCATGTCGACTGGCAGGGTTTCGATCACAATTACTTCCGCCGCAAGCTCTCCTTGCCGCATTACCCTTTTCAACGGCAATCGTATTGGCTCGATTCAATCCCCGCGAGTTTCGAAACTACAAGCTCCCGGCCCCAGCCTCCAGCCAGGGCGGAATCACTCGATCCCTGGTATTACCAGTTGCAATGGCAACCAAAATCGCGACTCGATCAGACTCTCCCGCAGCGTAATCCGCCTCCACTCCCCACGCCCGTAGAGCTGGGCGGGCACGTTCGAGGGGAAGTTGGCCGTTTACTGACCCAGGTGGGGCTCCCCAGGTACCAGCAACTGAGCCGCGACCTCGACCGTCTGTGTGGTGCGTACACCCGAACTGCGCTGACGCACCTGGGCTGGTCGCCGAAGCCGGGGGAAACATTCTCCACCAGGAGGCTTATCGAGCAATTGGAAATTGTCCCGGCCCATCGTCTCCTGTTCGGCCGTTTGTTGAAGTTCCTGGCCGAAGATGGTTTATTGCAATTGAGCGGTTCCCAATCGACAGGTTCACAATCGCCAAATACAGGGGAGCCCGATACCGAGGAGGCAGAAACAGGGGCGAAGGGCCAGTCCGCCGAATGCCACTGGCGAGTTGCCGCGAAAATCAGCCCACCTCCCGATCCGGAATTGATCGAGTCGCTGCTGCTATCCCAATATACCGAATGCAGCGCGGAACTGACGCTGCTCGGTCGGTGTGGCCGACAGCTTGCGAGTGTGCTGCGTGGAGAGACC
>JAJRWS010000280.1 GCA_024276705.1 Planctomycetota bacterium
ACGAGTACGAGTACGAGTACGAGTACGAGCAATATCACTACGGAACTGTCGAACTCTGCCAGTCCCCCGGCAAAGCCGGGGGTTTTCTTACGGGAATAAGGACCCATGGGAGACGGCATGAGTAATGAGTACCTTCTTCAAGAAGAAACCTTGCAGATCCTCGGCGTCTGCTTTGATGTCACTAGGAAGAGAGAAGCCCGCAGATGACGCAGATAGGTTGTAGCCTCGCAGCTAACCGTTCACATCGATAGCGATCCCGATAGCGATCCCGATCCCGATTCAAATGCAATTCTGAAACTCGAACAAGTACGTTAAGCGCAGACACTGCCAAATGGGCGCCTACCGGCCCGGACGAGGCGTTTGCCGCCCCAACGATTGGACCTCTTTTGGGTCCAACTTGGTCGCCTGCTGATTTTCCCGCTGAATCGCTTCATAGACCTCTTGCCGATGGACCGACACTTCCCTGGGAGCGGTAATCCCAAGCTTGACCTTATCACCACGAACATCCACAACCGTTACGACGACATTGTCGCCTATGATGATGCTTTCGTCGCGTTGTCTCGACAAAACCAACATGGGAAGCTCCTGTCTATCGTAAATCGTTTAAAAGGATTGGGTTTTGGAATGCGACGCAGTGGTCGTCCAGGACTCCGGGTGAGGTTCGCAGCACCAAGGGCCCTCAGGCAATTCTTCTTAGCTCGACAGGCGCCAGCTGAGCGCTGGGAACCGTCAACATATGGGTCACCGGGTAGTCGTCTCGGCTCACAACCTGGCACCCCTGCCTGGTCCGCACATTGATCACCAATGGAGCTTTCAAGTTCAAGCTTAGACCTTCGGGTTGCCGGCTCACGATCACTACCACCTGGATATCATTGGTCGTGTTCGCCACCAAGCCATCTTCGGTCAAGCCATCGAACTGCAATCCCTGCAACTCGTTGCTGGCCACTCGCAGTTGATAGTCTGGTACCATCAAACGAGGTGAAACAATGCCAACGGCCACCTCCCCGTGTTCGACATTTTGCAGCCAGCCCAGGGAACCGTTCCGGCCATCGGCCAGAAGGATCCAACTCTGGCAATGCTCAAGTCCAATGAGCCCACATTCAAACGAGATCAGGTCTTCTTCTTGCACTGAAATCGTTCCAAACCGAGTGGTCGTGACATCCATGTTCTCACCCACATAACCTGAAACCTACGCCCAACGTGAAAATTTCCATCATTCCCACGCCACTCGCGTTGCGAATTTGCTTCCAGACATCCATCCTGACACCCGGCGCAATGACTCTCGTCTGGCAAAACACCAAACTGTCTGGATTCATCGGCACGGCTAAGCTGGGAAGGCCAGCAAAAATGGCGAGGCCGCAAAGTTTACCACAACTCGCGCCTCAAATAAAATTGAGCAGTGAAAGCTGCAGAATGCTGGCCGAAGCGCGCAGCGAAGCCTCCAGCGATGCTTGCCGGGCGGTAAAATCGGAGATCGCCTCCACCAAGTCGACATCGATCTGATCAGACAGAGCCGAACGTAGCAGAACATCCTCATCTTGGAGATTGTATTGAGCCAATTCGAGCCCCTGCTGGCGTGCTCCCACTTCGGCCCGGGCAAAGCTCACCCGGTCGATATCCTGGTCGATCCTGGCAATGGCCCGTTCCATGGCGGGAATGTCACCTTCGGCGAGCGCATCTCGCAAGCGGGTCAGGGTGCTGAACACACTGGCAGTTTCCAGATAATTACGGTCGGTACTCTGTAAGGTACCACTGCTGCTACGACTTTCGGTTTGTCCCTCGGGTACAAAACCCAGATATTCGGCCGCCTGGCTTCCTTCCACCCGGGCCACCACCAGATCGCCGGTCCCGCCGCTGGTATCGACCAGCAAAATCCCATTGCCCGTGTCCGCCAACCGAGCCACCACCCGACCGGCATTGGCCCCGTTGCCATTGATCCGATCAAGCACTTCTTCAATCGTGGCGGTGCCGCTCAAATCGACATCAAACGAGGAGCCATCTCCCACGGTGATCGACAGATCATTCCCGGTTCCGGTCGGTAACCCCACACCATAATTCAAGTCCGCCAGCCGGGTCTGGCCGGTGTAGGTGCGAATCCCCAGTTGGGTGGCAGTCTGCCCGCCCTGTTCGCCAATCTGAAAATCGCTGCCACTCAAACGTGAACGGACATCGATGCCAGTCCCCTTGGCATTGATTGCCGCCAGCAAACCGGCTTCCGAACCGTTGAAAACATTGAGCAGGTCACTGACGGTACGGGCATTGGAAAAATCGAGTTCGTAGGTCTGGCCGCCATTGACCACCTGGATACCTCCCGTCTGGTCCAGCGAGGTCCCACTCCCAGCGGAGGTGGTCGCCGTGGCACCCGGAGAGACCAGGCCTGTACCCGCCTTGACGACCGATTCGGAATCGGCCGCAACGAGCGTGGCGGTAAAAGTCCCTTCAGCCTGGACCGCCGCCACCACATGGTTGGCGGTCGTTCCCCCGGGAGCTATCGACACGTACAAGGTACCTGCCGCGCCGCCACTATTGCCCGTATTGGCTATTCCCGCCTGGTTCACAACGCCTAGGGTCCCGGTACCATCGTTCCCCGCTTCGACCGATTGATCAAGACTGGCGATAAACGGATTGCCCGCCAAACCGGCAACCGCGGCAATCACCTGGTTGGCATCCGAAGTGCCGTCCGACTCGAGATTGATGGTAAGTACCTGGTTCACCGAATCGTAACTGGCGGCAGGTCCGCTACCGGTCGCTGTGGAAATGACATCGACTTGGACCTGGTTGAAGCTGGTCCCGGCAACATTGGCACGCAGGATTAAATCGTTGTTGACACCCGGAAACGCAATACCTGCCTGGGCAGCCCGGGCATTCGGATCGTACTGGGCAACTTCGCTTCCGGCCACCACACCGCCGCTGGCCTGCAGTAACCGATCATCCACCAACTGCACGGCCACTCC
>JAJRWS010000281.1 GCA_024276705.1 Planctomycetota bacterium
CTCGATCAGTTCCACCTGGGAAGGGCCACGCAACAAGGCCGCCGCCTCGGGCCCCCAAAATTCAGCCGCTCGATGCGTCGCCTGGTAACGTGACCACCAGCCGATTGCCGCGGCGATCGCCGCCAAAGCACACATGGCAAGAACCAGTTTGCCCCCTGACTGCCGCATGGTCCCGCCTTATAACGCTCGTGGTTTATCCAGCAATACTTTACAAGCGGGTTGCGACGCAACCCGTTAGCACGGCTGGCGGGGCCGGTAGTCACACCCTGATCTTTAGCGGTAACGCGGTGTTAGGGACCCTCGGTTACTTCTTGCCCCCATGGCGGGCGCGATTCAAGGTCTCTCCGCCGACGCTTACAGCAAATAGCACGGCTAACGCCAATCGCATCGATGTCGGTTCGGGGACCGCCAACGCGGCCGGAATCACCGACTGGCCGAACTGCTGTCGCCAGACGACCTGATCGCTGCCACCAACTCGCCGGTCATCATTGGCGTCGCCTGCTTGCAAGGTGGTGCCGGTGCCAAAGCCTCGCTGCCAGGCAATAAAATCGACGCCGTCGATGTCCCCATCCAGGTCAAAATCGGCAGATGGTCCACTGGTACCCAGAGTATATCCAACGATCGGATCGGCCGTGTCACTGGCCCACTCACCCACATCAGGAGCCAGAGCCAGCTCACCACTGGCTTCCAGCGAGAAAGAAATATCGAGCATCTTGCCCAGCAGCATATTCGGATTGCCCTCGGAGTCCTTCATAAAACCCTTGAATGGGGCTTTCATTTCAAGCTGATGGCCATCTTCCGACAGGGCCACCGAGACGATTCCCGGTACGACCGGTCCCTTATCGACCACCAGGATCAACTGGTCGTCATTTTCGTCCGCCGGATTGCTTTCTTGATAAACCCATTGCGTGTATTTCTTGTAATTCCCCGGGGCCTGTTCGACGAAACCGGGAGTGTAGGGACCAGGCTGGTTCGCCGGATACTCGCCGGAGGTCAGGTCAATAAAATCTTGAGTGAGCCCGGCCGAATCGAGCGCGTCATGACTGAGATAATGGCCCGTGTTGAACGCGCCGTCGTAATACTCGATCTCCATGTTCATATCGTAAGTATCGACACTCGATGTGGGGTAATAGCCACCTTCATGCAGGAAGTAACCCGTGTTGTTATCGTTATCCACGTCGATCGTGACGATCACGTAATATCGACCTGCTTTTCCCTCACTCGCCCTTTGCGTATTGCCAATCACCCCCGTCGATCGGAAGTAGGCATACAGGCTATCCTCATCGTGGGTGAATTTGTACTCCAAAATATCGACGTCGGGATGATTGATGGCTCTGGGAGTATCGCTGAGTCGACTATGATCCGTGTCGTGGACATCCGGAATACCATCATGCAGTTGGCCAATGCTTGGATCGGTATACGATCCGACCGTGGCCCAATCGTCAAACAGCCCATCCACCGTGATGCTTCCCAGACTTTCCGCGTGCCCCATGCGAACGGGTATCCCAACGAAAAAGACTAACGATAACCATGCGAACCAGGGGCAACGAGCCCTTCGTTCCCAGGTAGTAACTCCCTGGTGTGGGCTGGAGTCGAGCATGCTGAACTCTCTTATGGCTGGTGAATTCGGGGTGGGGGAATTCGGGGTGGGGAATTTGAGGCGGGGAGCCCCCACTCTCAATTCCTGAAGTAATGGGCGCTCGAAGGAGGGAGGAGACATTCACTTGATCTCATCTCTCCCATGATATCACTCCATTTCAGGTACTTCAAGCAATCGGTTTCGAAGACCGAAGCGCCCTGGCTTTCCACCACTCACAGGTCCGTTATACTGAGTGTCCGTCTCAAAACTCTGATGTCCTCTCACCCTGCCCCTCCCACAAAAGGGCAAGGAGAGCTAAGGGGTGAGTGCGTTTCTGAGTTTTGGACAAAAACTGATTTTTCATCAATTCACTCCTGCTATCAATGGAGACTCCGCACCATGGCGGACAAGTTTGATCCTTACCGCGAAGCGCTCGTCGTCGAATTCGACACGCAGTGGCCCGAAGCATACGACCATTGGGATCTGCCACAGCGCAGCGAACTGTCGCGGCGGTTGCATGCGCAGCCCGAGGAAGCGTCGCACCTGGAATACCTGCGAACCCATACCGGCTTTTGCCGTCGCATCGTGGTTACGGAAAATGATATCGAGCGAATGGGGTAGCTTGCCCGCAGCCAAGACGTAACCGTTTACCGCAATAGACCGTTCATTCCCGTTCTTACTCTTAATCCCTTAATGGCCTTGATTGTCCTGACACCCCTTAAAAGACGAGAGTAAGAGTAAGAGTAAGAGTAAGAGTAAGATTAAGATTAAGAATACCCTCAACTTCCAGAAAGCACGTTGACGTGAGCGCCGACCATCCTACCCTCAACCATACCCTCCGCGTCGCATTGGCAGAGCGCAGTTACGACATTGAGATCGGCAGTGGAAATCTGGCGAATTTCTCCTCATTTTTACGTCAACGCTGCCAAACGGAACACGCTATCTTGATTACCGACACCACGGTCGATCCACTCTACGCCGACCAACTGGGCGATCAGTTGGTGGAATCCGGCTGGGAAGTCCACCTGTTGGTGGTCGATGCGGGCGAGCAAAGCAAGTCGACGGAGGTGGCCAGCCATTTATGGGAAACCATGCTGGCCGAGGGCGTCGACCGGCAGACGGTCGTCGTGGCCGTGGGAGGAGGCGTGGTGGGCGATCTGGCTGGGTTTGTGGCCGCGACTTACGCCCGAGGCCTTCCTTTCGTGCAAATCCCTACGACGCTGCTCGCCCAGGTCGACAGCTCGGTGGGTGGCAAGGTCGGGATCAATCTGCCAGGCGCCAAGAATATGGTCGGCGCTTTTTGGCAACCCCAAGGCGTGCTGATCGATGTTGCCGTACTGGAAACGCTGCCCGTACAGGAATATCGGGCGGGGCTTGCCGAAGTGGTAAAATATGGCGTTATCCTCGATGCAGACTTTTTTGACACTCTCGAGCAGCAGGTCGACGCAATCGAAGCGAAAAACCCACAAGTGCTGACTACAATCGTCGAGCACTGCTGCCGCCTGAAAGCGGAAGTGGTCGAGCAAGATGAACGTGAAACGACCGGCCTGAGAGCGGTACTGAACTATGGTCACACCTTTGCCCATGCATTGGAAGCCGCTGGCAGCTACGGTCAGTTGCTGCATGGGGAAGCGGTCGCCATGGGCATGTGCTGCGCGGCCCGATTGGCTGCCCGGATGGGACGTGTCGGAGAGCCGTTTGTAAAAAAACAAGCGGATTTACTTCAAGCCTTACACCTGAAAACAACCCTGCCGGACCATTCGCCCGACGAGCTGTTGCGATTGATGTACCACGACAAGAAGGTCGAACAGGGCCAGTTGCGATTCATCCTGCCCGATTGCATGGGCCATGTCGAGCAGGTTGGCGAGGTAAGGCCCAACGACATCCTGGCGGCACTAAGGGACAGCCGATAAAGATAAGTTCACCATTTCAAGTTCAGTGTTCAGTATTTAGTATTTCGGGCATACGTTCAATCCAAGTGCTGAACCCTGAACACTCTTTTGTTGCGACCGGTAGGCTGCATTATTAGCGCAGATTAGCGAAGATTAGTGTTCCATTGCTTGGCAGCCGGCGTCAGAACCAATTTGAACTGTCCGAACGACCCTGGCGGGCTTAACCCCTACCGTATCAGTCCATTATGTTCATCCGTAAAGTCAAACAGTCCAGCTATTAGGTTGCGGGGGAACCCGCGTTGGGACCTTGGAGTTCGAGATGGCAACCATGAAATCAGTTGCTTCTGATGCGGAAGACCCGGATCGCCATGATACGCTCCGCGCCCATCTTTGCCTGGCGCTGGTGGATGGGATCGGTCCACGGGCCATGGCCCGCTTGTTCGATCGGTTCGAATCGCCCGCCGATGTATTGCGGCGAACTTCCTCCGAACTGCAAACCGTTGAGGGTATTGGCCCTAAGCTGGCTGGCCGCATCGCCACCGCGCGGGATCGGATCGATGTCGAACGGCAACTGACTCTGGCCCGGAAACATGATCTCGATATTCTTTTGCCGGCCGATGCCGGCTATCCTCGGCTGCTGCGGGAAATCCATGACCCACCGGTCGTCCTGTTCACCCGCGGCCGGCTGCTGCCAGCGGATGCGATTGCCATTGCCATCGTGGGTACGCGACATGCTTCGAGATATGGACTCGAGCAAGCCAGGCGGCTGGCCGGCAGTCTGGCGCGGGTGGGAATCACGGTGGTCAGTGGCATGGCCCGAGGAATTGACAGTGCGGCCCATCGAGGCGCATTGGAAGCTGGCGGCCGTACCCTGGCCGTTCTGGCAGGTGGTGTACTCACCCCTTACCCGCCGGAAAACGCGCCGTTGGCCGATGAAATTTCGAGGCAGGGGTGCGTACTGAGTGAAACGGCCCCGACCATGGGACCTCTGCGAGGCCTGTTCCCCCAGCGAAACCGTATCATCAGCGGGCTTTCCCTGGGGACTCTCGTGGTGGAAGCACCCCACCGATCAGGAGCCCTGATTACCGCACGACTGGCCATGGAGCAACAGCGTGAGGTGTTCGCTGTTCCCGGCCCCATCGACAGCCGGGTGTCGCAAGGCCCCCATCAACTGCTACGTGATGGGGCGAAACTGGTCGCCTCGGTCGATGACGTCCTGGAAGAGCTGGGACCGCTGGTGGAAACCACGACCCGAGAAGATGGCAAGGCAATCCGCAACCCGGCGGAACTGAAGCTGAATGAGGTGGAACAGGCCGTATTGCAGGCAATCGAACCTTCCGGATCGCTCGTCGACGAAGTGGTAACAGCAAGCGGATTGCCCGTGCACCGAGTTCTCTCCACCATCAGCGTGCTGGAAATGCGCCATCTGGTCCACCGCCTCGGCGGGAACCGGCTGGCTCGCTCCTAAAGGGCCCGACTGTGTCCCCTTTGAGCACATTGCGTCTGATTTTGATACAATTTCTGCCAATTGTTTGTAATAACCTGTAATAATGGCAGTCCTGCAATCTCATCGAAAGGCGCGAACCAACAGGGCACTTGACTTCGTAACAGACTATCTGCAAAGGCTTTGAGGCCTTTTCTTGGGCGCCCGACAGGGACTGCTAGCCAGCCAATGGCACATCAATTGCACTATCCCAGCCATCACAGTCGCTGCTAAAGTACGGGCAACGGCAAATCGGCCCCATTTTCTGTACGAACCCAGTTTCTTACGGAACCGGCCGACTTTCCCGACGACCCAGGGATTCGCAGATGTTATCATGCGGGGGTCGAAGGGTTCTATTCTTTGGCGGCAGGGAGAAAGGAAATTCTCCTGGTTTTCGTCGAACTCTCCATATGAGGAGTTCGTAAAGATGTTGAAACTTAACAAGGATGAATGGAACTCGCGGAATCCTGGTTGCAAACCGGTTTCCCGCGATCGCGTCTCACAACAGGTGAATGTGTCTCCCCCCTGCGATTCTTCCCATGATTCGTGGGCGGATGAGCAGCTGTTTGAAAAATATCGTCAGACGGACGACCAAAATTTGTTCGCCACCCTGGTGAAGCGTTATGAGCGTGAGCTCTACAATTACCTGAGAAGATTTTTAGCCGATGCCGTCATGGCCGAGGATGTGTTCCAGGCGACGTTCCTGCAAGTGCATGTCAAACGTGAGTTGTTCGAGTCCGGACGCAAATTTCGACCCTGGCTTTACACGATCGCAACCAATCAGGCGATCGATGCCCAGCGTCGAAATCGTCGTCACCGCCGTCTGAGCCTCGATCAGGCATACAACCAGGGAGCCAATGCTCAAAGCCATGAAAACACCGGTTCGCTGCTGGATGTCGTGGTTGGACGCGAGGCCGATCCTGCGTTCACATGCGAGCAATTGGAACACTCCCAGTGGGTGCGGGAAGCGGTTACGGGCTTGCCAGAGCCACTGCAAAAAGCCGTACGATTGGTCTATTTTCGGGGGATGAAGTATCGTGATGCGGCAAAAGTCATGTCGATCCCCGTGGGAACGGTTAAAAGCCGTTTGCATTCGGCGATTCGAAGCCTGGGACATTCGTGGGAGAACCGGCATACTGCCGGTAATCGGTGATCCCCTCCTCAAGCCTGCCACCCCTCGTGGCAGGCTTGTTTTTTCTTTTTTGCTTGGGAGTCCCTGGGCATGAGAGAACGGCTCATCGCCTACTTGCTGAACGATCTCTCCGAGGATGAGCGTATCCAGGTCGAAGCGTCTCTCTGGCAAGATCCCCAGTGGCAACAGGAACTCGAACGGTTAAAATCGTGTATCGAAGCATGTGAAAACGAAACGGACGACGATGCCAATCCACCTGAGGATCTTACCACTCGGACCTGCTGTCTTGTTCGAGGTGCTAACGGGCAGGGTGCTAACGGGCAAGGTGCTAACGGGCGGGATGGGAACTTTTGCGATCAGGTGACCCAACCCCAGCAACAGGACGTCTTCCCACGTCCGAACGGGGAATTTGAACCGCGGACTTTGGCAGCGGAATACGCCCCTTGCGATTCGGGCCGGCACTGGTCGCTGCTCGATCTGGCCGTGGCAGGCGGCATCCTGGCAACACTCGCCATGCTGCTGCTGCCTGCTCTCCATCAGAACCGCGAAGCTTCTCGCCAGCTCACCTGCCAGAACAACCTGCGTGCCATCGGCCAGGTATTGATCCTCTACGCGGACCAACATCGCCGGGATTTACCTCATGTCGCCCCTCATGAAAACGCCGGCATCTTCGCCGTCAAGTTGATTGCCAGCGGCATGATCGATCGCCACCAGTTGGCCGAATGGCTGCTCTGCCCCTCGTCACCGTTGGCCGAGAAGGTTTTTTCCGGCAAGATCAAATTCTACGTCCCCACGACACGACAACTGGCGCTGGCCGGACCCCATAAACGGCCAGTGATCCAGCAGACCATGTCGGGCAGCTATGCTTATCCTCTGGGATATGTTCAACAAAACATCTATTACAACATCCCTTTCACCGGACGGGGCGATTCGCCCATGCTGGCTGACGCGCCTGCACCGCAAACGGACGGGTTTTACAGTTCCTACCACGGGGGCTGCGGGCCAAGCTGCGGGGAACATGTCCTGTCTCAGGATTGGAGCGTAAAATTTCGCCGGCCCTGTTTTTTGGCAACACGGAGTGACAATATTTACCTGAACGCCGAGCAACAGCAAGCCGCGGGCAAAGGGCCACGCGACATTGTGCTGGGACGCAGTGAAGCGCGTCCCGACGGCCTCACCTGTGGCCGTTGTTGGCCCTAAGACCCTGTACGGAAATAAATGACCGTATTTTTCAGTTTCCCCAAGGATTCAACCCACATGGAACTTTTGCCCACGACGACTGTCCGCGACCTGGTCCACACACACCCCGAGGCCTTTACGGTTTTCGCCCGACATGGAATGTGCGACGACTGCCGAAAATCCCCTCCGCCCGTCCCCCTGGCCCATTTCGCCAAAAAGCACTGCGACGGTGACGTGATGGGCCTGCTCGACGAACTCCAAGCCGCGATAGGAATGTAAACGGCAGGCGGCGGAAATCAACAGGTTCACCTTGCGCCGTTGGCCCGGGCTTGCGCGCGCTGGGCCACGCGCGCGCGGATGCAATCGAGGCTATCCTGGGGAGTCGCGCTGATCAGCCGTCGAGTGTACTCCTCGCGCGGAGCCGCGTAGATCGCCTCGGAGGGACCAAATTCGACAATCTTCCCCTCGTTCATCACGGCCATCATATCGGCCATGAATTTCACGACGCTCAAATCGTGGCTGATGAAAATGTAGGTCAGATGGTGTTTTTCCTGTAGCTTTTTCAGCAGGTTGAGTACTTGCGCCTGCACCGAGACGTCAAGCGCCGAAACCGATTCATCGCATAGGATGAACTCCGGCTCGACCGCCAACGCCCTGGCGATACAAATCCGCTGCCGCTGCCCACCGGAGAACTCATGCGGGTAACGTCGTAGATGGCCAGCCTCCAGATCGACTTCCTCGAGCAACTCGACCGCCCGGTCACGGCGCCCGCGGCGCGATTCTCCCAACCGATGAATGACCATCGGCTCGGTAATCGTGGATTCGATCGTCATGCGTGGGTTCAACGAACCATAGGGATCCTGGAATATAATCTGCATGCGGCGGCGGAGATTGCGCATCGCATGACCGCCCAGCTTCCGAACGTCAATGCCGTCGAATTGCACGCTCCCATGGACAACCTTGGCGGGCAGCAATTTTAAAATCGCCCGGCCGGTAGTCGTCTTGCCACAGCCCGATTCGCCCACCAATCCCAGGGTCTGGCCTCGATAGACCCGAAAGCTAATACCATCGACGGCCCGTACGTAGTCGGCGACGCCCGACAAGATCCCTCGACGCACGGGAAAATGGACCTTGAGATCCGCAACCTCGAGCAGAGGACGCGTGCCTTGGGCAACAGCCATTGCATCGATTGCATGACTGCCTTCCTGCCAAGGGTGCCCCATCTGGGCCAGTTCCGATTCTGGATGCAACAAACGGCCGCGTCCCCAGGTGTTCAACTCACGCAGGCGGGCATCATCCATCTTTTTCTCGACGATACGCAGTTTCCCATCGACCATCGAGGTTTCCATGAAATCATCGACCGTGGGGAGCAGACGAAACGTACTCTCGAGACGCGGGCGACAGGCCAGGAGACCTCGGGTATAGGGGTGTTTCGGATTGGAGTAAATTTCGAGCACCGATCCAACCTCGACCATCTCGCCCTGATACATGACTAGGACGTCGTCGGCAATTTCGGCGATCACGCCCAGGTCGTGGGTAATGAACAGGATGGCCATGCCGCGCTGGTCGCGCAGCTTGCGGAGCATGTCGAGAATCTGGGCCTGAATGGTCACATCGAGTGCCGTGGTCGGCTCATCGGCAATCAGCAGTTTGGGATTGCACGACAAGGCCATCGCGATCATCACACGCTGCTTCTGTCCACCCGACATCTGATGTGGGTAGGAATCGTAACGCTGGGCCGGTTCGGAAATGCCGACTTCGTCGAATAGTTCCACGGTTCGCTTCCGAGCCTGCTGCTTGGCTAGCCTTTCATGCAGGATGAGTGCTTCGGCCACCTGGCTGCCCACGGTGAACACCGGATTGAGCGAGGTCATCGGCTCCTGAAAGATCATGCTGATATCGCTGCCACGAATCTCACGCAGCGCCGGTTCCGGCAAGCCAACCAGATCTCTTCCCAGCAGGGCGATACGGCCCGACTCGATCTTCGCGGAAGCAGCCAGCAACTGCATGATCGATAGTGAGGTGACCGACTTGCCCGATCCACTCTCACCCACGATCCCCAACGTGCGCCCTTCCTCCACGCGGAACGTAACCCCATCGACCGCTCGGACGATGCCCTCGTCGGTATGGAACCAGGTGCGAAGATCGGAAACATCTATTACGGCTTGAGGCATGGGTTTCGGTGTTTCGGTGTTTCGGTGTTTCGGTGTTTCGGTGTTTCAGCGAGGCAGCGGGCAGTGGGCAGTGGGCAGTGGGCAGTGGGCAGTGGGCATGATGAACCTTACTTGCTTCGCCAGGCAACCCTCCATGTTATAAAATATCAATTCCGCATTCCGGATTCCGGATTCCGAATTTCCTTAGTGGCTGTCTTGCCTCAATCTTGGGTCGGTCGCTTCTTGCAGGCTTTCGCCAATCAGGTTGTAGGCCAACACGGTGAGGAATATGGCCGTACCGGGGAAAACGATCAGCCACCAGGTTTGTTGGATGGTATCGCGGCCCGAACGTAACAACGTCCCCCAGCTTGGGTTGGGGGGCGACGCGCCAAAGCCGAGGTAGCTCAAGCCACTTTCGATCAAGATCGCCGACGCGATCCCAAAAGTTATCGGCACCAAGACGGGAGCCAGGGCGTTACGCAATACGTGTCGAAACATGATTCGGCCCTGACTGGCCCCGATGGCGCGTGCCGCGATGATGAATTCCATCTGTTTGAGTTTCATGAATTCCGCCCGGGTGAGCCGGGCAATACCGGTCCAACTGGTAATTCCCACGATGGCCATCAAGTGAAAATTCGTGACTTCATCCAGCATCGCCACCAACGCCAGGATCAGCACCAGGGAAGGAACGCACATGACCAGTTCAATCAACCGGCTCAAGACCATGTCGACCCAGCCTCCCAGGTAACCGGCCAAGGCTCCGATGAAAATGCCGATGGCCCCCGCAATTCCCATGGAGATGAAACCGACGCTCAGCGCAATCTGAGTCCCATGCACCATTTGTGCAAACACGTCGAACCCCTGCTGGTTCGTGCCAAGCCAATTCTGGCGACTCGGTACACCTTCCACTCCCGAGGGATTTCCCGGGTGCCCCTCCCATTCGCCTCGGCGCACCCTGCGGTAGGGATCCTGATAAACCAGAGGCCAGAGGGCCCAGCTCTGGGGATCTTTCTTCTTGAGATTTTTCGCGTAGCGATTGCGAAAACGGTCTTTCCGGAAAATTGGATTTTCCCAGGCCGCATGGTAGTATCCCAGGCAGGGAAAATAAATCTTGCCCTTGTATTGACAGACGATCGGCTTGGTACCCACGATCATCGGCGCGGTCAGGGCCACCAGGAACAGAAACAGCACAAACCCCAGGGCCAGCATGCCCAGCATCCGGCTTCGAAACCGTTGCCAAACCTCGGCCCAAAATCCACAGGCCGCCCGGTTCTCATTCGCGTGCGCTGGTTCTGTCATGCGGCCTTCTTCAATGGTAAGTCACTCGGGGGTCCACGATCGCATAGAGCATGTCCGCCAGCAATTGGCCCAACAGCGTCAGCAGGCTGAACATGAGCGTCAGCCCCATGATGGTGTCATAATCGCGCTGTCCAATCGACTCGAAATACAAACGGCCCATCCCGGGCCAGGTGAAGATCTGCTCCAGGATCACCGCCCCGCTGAGCAGCCCTGGCAACGTGAGTCCCATGAGTGTCACCAACGGAATCAACGTATTACGAAACGCGTGGTGCCAGAGCACGCGCCCTGGCGACACTCCTTTGGCACGGGCCGTGCGGATATAATCCTGCCGAACCACTTCCTGCATATTGGCCCGAATGAATCGGGAATAATAAGCCAGACTTCCATAGGTGAAGCAAGCGATGGGCATCGCCGCATGCAGGCAAATATCCCATGCCTGACCAAATATCGACAACGAATCGTAACCATCGCTGGTCATGCCAAACAGGGGCAACCAGCCCAGCTTGACCGCAAACACGATTTGCAGAAACAGGGCTGCTACAAAGGATGGCAACGAATAGAGCATGTAGAGCAACGTACTGACCAGACGTTCCGCGGGGGTGCCGCTGCGAAGTGTCGACCAGAGCCCCAACGGGATCGAAAGCAGGTAGGTCAGCGCCAGTGAAGTCACCGAGAGGATC
>JAJRWS010000282.1 GCA_024276705.1 Planctomycetota bacterium
CTCAGGCGGAATGACCGGTCGGCTAGAAGGCTTTGGCGACGACATGCCCTAGGTCATTACCGATTCGCCTTTTTGAGTCCAGATCAGTTTCTTGCTCACACAAACCTTAATATCCACACACCGACCCGTGAACGGTTGCCCACCGCCCAGGGTAAAGTCGTCCGAGTCCACCCTGGTTGTGGACAACGAGAATACGGGCGCGGAGCTGGGGCCGAGGTAAATGTGGTCAGCGGTTACTCCAGCCGTATCGAATGTAATACCAGACGCCACCGCGGCAAGTGAGGGAAAAGGGGCGGAAGAGGGGAAAGGGGCCACCCACGAATGGGGGCATGATCGGTTTGTGGATGTCCCTTTTCATCCCGTGAAACGGCCCCTCCATCGCGGTTTGCTTCTGCTCGCCTGTTTCGGGTAGAATGGTAGCAGGAGAAAACCACTATGCCACACGTTGACATTCCACAAGACCTGTTCCTGCAGATTCAACAAACGCTGCCTGCTAGCGATTCGACCGACCAGTTCGTCTCTCGGGCGGTTCGCGAAAAATTGGCGAGCAACGATCGTCGTGAAGAATTCTTACGCTTGTCCGATCTTGCTAAACAGGCGATGCTAGAACACGGCCTGACTGAAAAAGAACTCCTCGAAGATTTCGAAAAGCAACGTCGACAGCCAAGTGAGTAAACAACGAGCGAGTCAGATGGTGTCAGAACCGCTTGTTGTCGACGCCAATCCTTTGATCGCAGCTATGCTCGCCGGTCGGGCACGAGACATTCTCTTTTCCGACAAGTTCCGCTTCTGCTCCGCACAGGCGACGTTGTTTGAGGTTGCCAAACACCTTCCTTGGGTAGCTGGCAAGCTGCAACTGTCCGAAGCCCACGTATTTCGAGAATTCCAACTCCTCCCGGTCGAACCGTGTCAGCCAGCAGAGTACCAAGCCCACGAAGAGCAGGCCCAGCGCATGATCGCGACTCGCGACCCTCTTGATGTGCCCGTGTTAGCACTTGCTCTTGCGCGAAAGCTGCCTATTTGGTCAAACGACCACGATTTTGAAGACTTGCCCGGCGTCCAAGTTTTTAAGACTTCGCAGCTACTCGATCGGTTGACGGAAAGGTGATCGCCAAGGGGGGGAAAGGGGCGGAAAAAGGCGGAAAAAAGTGCCACCCACAAATGGGGTCACGATCGGTTTGTGGATGTCCCTTTTCATCCTCCCAACGTGAGCAGGAGCCATGCCGCCGGCTCAGGAACCGTCGCACTACCGGCGACTGCCCCGCCCGAGCCGGCGCCAAAGTGCATCTGCCACTCGGCCAGATGGTCCGCCGCCATTTGCCGGCAGCCCGATCGCCAGCTCGCTCTGGTCTCGGGGATTCTCCACGACCAGCACAGGGCAGGTGGGCCAGTTCTCGCCCATGTAGAATGCCAGGCCGAAAAATAATTCCGGCTCAAGCGACGTGTCGTAGCAGAAGTACCCCTGCACCGGGTCGTCGACGAGGACATTGCCGAAGATCGCATCGGGATCGGAGACTTCGGCGACCCGCTCGGTCACCTCCCAGTGCAGGACCTCGGCTACCACATGTTGCCCGTGCTGACATGCAAACAGCAACATGCAAATGACCAATACGAGACGGCTGACGTTGATCGTTGAAAATTCAATTTTTCTCATCGCAGTGCGGCGCCTCGCTGTTCGAATATGCGTGCCAAGCCTGCCAATAAACTGAACGCCACAAGCACAAGCGTGGCAGGTTCCGGGACTGCTATACTCGCCGAATTACTGCTTGTATCGACTTCGCTTTGCCAGATGAGGAAGTCGTTACCATCGATGTCTCCGTCGCGGTCGGCATCGCAGTACTCGATCACTGGACGGCCCCACGGATCCGCGAGGCCGAAGTTAGCTTGCCAGATCAGGAAGTCATCGCCGTTCACGTCGCCGTCAAAGTCGAAGTCGGCCTTCGGCGGGGGGAACGGATCGACATATGTTCGAAAGGCCAACTCCGTAGTCGACATCATCCACCTGACGTAGAAAAGGCCCGGGTTCGACACCTTTTCGCGGCCAAACAAGGGATGATCCGCATCAAGTATCGGACCATCCGAAAAGGTGAAATCAAATTACGATCTTGCATTGATTCGGTAGCCTGCCCGCGCGCGGTGGCGATGGAACTGGCGCTCGTTGATCACCTCGCCGAGCGGCGTCGAGTTGAGTAGCCGGCAAAGTTCGCTCGGTCGTAATAGTCGCGGATAAGTTGCCACGTGCCATCTCCTTCACAAGCCACGCCCCGTAGTGAACGACGTTGATCGTCCCGTCCGCATTCGTCGGCGCGCCCGATTCAATGTCGGCGCGAATCTTGGCCGCGTCGATTCGCTTGCGCGCGGCACTCGACAGAACGCGGGCCGCGTCTTCCACGGCCAGCGTCCTCGGGTCGAGTTGTTTTCAGGAATCGCTGGCGTGGAATCATCATTAGATCGCCTCCCCTTAAAGTGCAGCGGATTGGAAATATTTTTTACCCTGATTGGCAGCCGATTGTACCATGGGATCTGGAAGATAAAGCTGAAAAAGAACAAAAAACAGCTATGCAGATTTCTCTGCGCCCCCTAAGGGGGGCAGATCGAAGCGAAGTCGGAAGAGAAAGAGGTGCGATCAGCAGACCTCTTCAATCTACCGGGATTGAGGCCGCTGTGCGGAAACATTTGGCTGACGATGCATCGGCTTTTCCCAAGGCCACATTGTCCTCAGCAGTCAGCACCAACTAAGTTCACTTCCTTTGCTCCCTTATCAGAGGTGGCTAACGACGCTGCTCGACCGGGTTCAGGAATTCAGCATCGGCATGGATGTTTTCAACCCGGTGCAACCGAACGTGCCCGGACACGAACCGGAAGACCTGAAAAAGAGCATGGGTGACCGCATTGCCTTCTGGGGCGCAATTGACCAACAGCATCTGTTGCCCCATGGCACGCCCGAG
>JAJRWS010000283.1 GCA_024276705.1 Planctomycetota bacterium
GGTTATTTTAAGCAATATGGATATGGTCAAGAGTGATGATTTGTAGCTGTTTGCGGCTCGTGGCCGCGAACGGTGAAAATCAACTTTTGGCCGCGAATGGCTACAAAACACCTTCTCAACCTTCCAGGAGAGGTTTCATCATGTTTCCCTCACGAATCCAATGGATCGGTCCGGCAGCTTATCTCTGCGCGTTGTTTGCTACCGTGGTTTGTCAGGCAGGCCCGCAGTGGACGGTCGAAGAGGCCAACCGGTGGTACGCCCGGCAACCCTGGCTGGTCGGCAGCAACTTCAATCCCAGTACGGCCATCAATCAACTGGAAATGTGGCAGGCGGAGACGTTCGACCCCTCCACCATCGATCGTGAACTGGGATGGGCCCAGTCGCTGGGGATGAATACCATGCGTGTTTACCTGCACGACCTGTTGTGGCAACAGGACGCCCCCGGGTTTTTACAACGTATGGAGCATTTTTTGGAAATTGCCGATCGGCACGGGATCCGCGTGATGTTTGTCTTGTTCGACAGCGTGTGGAATCCCCAGCCTAAACTCGGCAAGCAGCCGGAGCCGATCCCTCACCGGCACAACTCCGGTTGGGTGCAAAGCCCGGGTGCGATCATCCTCAAGGATCCCGACAAGGTCGACTCTCTGAAACCTTACGTGCAAGGCGTCATCGGCCATTTTCGCCGCGACTCGCGCATCCTCTGCTGGGACATCCTCAACGAGCCGGAGAACCGCAACGACAATAGCTACGGTTCCGAGGAGCCCGAAAACAAGGCCGAACTGGCATTCGCACTACTCAAGAAGGCTTTCCGATGGGCCCGGGAGGCAGACCCCAGCCAACCGATCACTTCCGCCCCCTGGATCGGCGATTGGTCCGATCCGATCCCGCGTTGGATGTTGGAGCACTCGGATATTATCACTTTCCACAATTATGAAAACCTTGACAGCGTGAAAGGGCGTGTTGCTTTCCTGCGGAAACTGAATCGGCCGATTTTATGCAGTGAGTACATGGCCCGTCCCACCGGGAGCACGTTTCAAGCAATCCTGCCTTACTTCAAGCAGGAAAAAATCGGCGCGTACAATTGGGGCTTTGTCGCGGGCAAGTCACAAACGATCTATCCCTGGGAAACTTGGCAGAAAAAGTACACGGCCGAACCTTCGGTTTGGTTTCATGACATTTTTCGCCCCGACGGGTCACCTTATGATGCCAACGAGGTGAAGTTCCTGCGTGAAATGACCGGCAAGTTACCTTAGGAGCGACCGATTAATAACTTACCGATTTCACGCATTGGTACCCGGTATCAGGGGATTTGGAATACTGGAATACTGGAATACTGGAATACTGGAATGTTGGAACTGTGATTTATTCCATTATTCCAATGTCTCGTGGTCTGGATATTGCTTCATGAAAAAACGGGGAGTTATTTTCCGGCTTTCCCTTAGGGCTTAGTGGAAGAAAGAATAAGATGCGAATAAAACAAGGGTTTTCCACCTTATTCCGAGTGGTGGGCATCGTGGTGGGCCTCGGTGTGTTGGTCCTGATCATTGCCTGGCTTTCGGGAGTTTTTCATGAAAAAATCCCCCCGGGAGAAGTCGCCATGGCCGCCAGCGTTGGGGCCGATCGCCCCACCGACGTGGTCCACGAAGTCGTCAAAGAATATGTGGAAGAAGCTATCGGCACCTTGAAAGCCGCCAGTCGCAGTGTGGTCTCGGCTAAAATTCTGGCCACTATCGAAGAAATCACGGTTACCGCGGGCAATCGAGTGAAGGCAGGCGACGTCCTGGTGCGACTGGACGGCAAGGAGCTGGAGGCACGCGTCCTTCAGGCCAAGGAGGCACTGGCAGCTGCCGAGGCAACTCAAACCGAAGCGAAGTTGACATTCCGCCGCACGAAGGATCTTCTGCAATCTCATGCCGTATCACGCCAGGAGTTCGATTCGGTCCAGCGCCGGTTTAACGTGGCCAAAGCCGAGGAAGAACGGGCTCGGCAAGCCGTCGTCGAAGCGGAAATCCTCGCTTCGTACACGACCATCGTCGCTCCGAGAAACGGACGAATCATCGATCGACTCGCCGAACCGGGCGACACGGCCCGTCCCGGCGTCCCCCTGCTGGTTCTGTACGATGCCACTTCGCTCCGGCTGGAGGCACCGGTCTTGGAACATCTGGCGGTGAAATTGCGAGTCGGGCAACACCTGAGCGTCTACATCGATTCCCTGGAAAAAGAGTACCAGGCCACGATCGACGAAATCGTACCCCAGGCCGATTCACCCAGCCGGTCGTTCCTGGTGAAAGCCAGCTTGCCCCAATCCGGCGATCTTTACGAAGGCATGTTCGGCCGGCTGCGGATTCCTGCCGGCTCGCGGCGCCATCTTTGCCTGGCCATTCCGGCCATCGATCGCATCGGCCAACTGGAGTATGTCGAGGTCGTGCTGCCGGATCAGATCCTGGAACGCCGTTTCATCAAGACAGGCCGTCTCGGCATGCCAGGACGCGTGGAAGTGCTCAGCGGGCTCCAGGCTGGCGAACGCGTGCTCCTGCTCCACCCGCCCGCATCGCCAGCCGATTCCACGAAACCCGAAGTAAGCAACTAAAGACACCCACTCATGAACCAGCCGCCCACCGATGCCCGCGCTGAAGCGGAGATGCCACTACTGACACGCGTTGTGGATCTTTTCCTGCGCGGTGACGTGGCACTGCTGTTTATCCTGGTCTCACTCGCTTTGGGGGCCGCAGCCCTTTACCTCACGCCGCGCGAGGAAGAACCACAAATCGTCGTGCCGATGGCCAACGTTTTCATCCAAGCCCCAGGCTTGTCGGCCGAGGAAGTCGAGCGGCAGGTTACCGAACGGCTGGAAAAACTACTCCATCAAATCGATGGCGTGGAATATGTATATTCCATGTCACAGCCGGGCCAGTGCGTGGTCACGGTTCGTTTTTATGTCGGCGAGGATCGGGAAGATTCGCTGATCAAGCTCTACGACAAAATCTATTCGAACAGCGACCAACTCCCACCGGTAGTGACCGAGTGGGTTGCCAAACCGATTGAGATCGACGATGTGCCGATTGTCATCGCCACCCTCTGGAGCGACCGGCCCGATCAAATCACCGATTTTGAGCTGCGCCGAATTGCCGAAGAGATTCAACACGAACTGCAGACGATTCCCGATACCAACCAGGTCCGAGTAATCAACGGCCGACCACGGAAAATCCGGGTTGAGCTGGATGCGCAGCGACTGGCGGCCCGGGGAACTTCGCCGCTGCAAGTTGCCGAGGCCCTGCGGGTAAGCAACGTAAACCTGCGAGTGGGACGATTCGACCAGCAAAACCAATCGTTTGTTGTCGATGCAGGCACCTTCTTCAAGGATGTCGAGCAACTGCGGAAACTGGTCATTCAGGTGTCGGGCGATCGACCGGTCTACCTGCAAGACGTTGCAACCCTGCTCGATGGTCCGGCGGAAGTGGAATCGTACAGTTGGATCGGCTTCGGCCCGGCAGCCAAACTGGAGTCCATGCCCGGAAACCGTGCGAGTGACGCCCAGGCAGCGGCTGACCTGGAATCGAATCCGGTCACGACCCGCCCCGAGAAGTCGAAGCTTGCGGCAACGAACTCGCATTCCTTCCGTCCTGGCCAATCAGTAGGTTTGTTCCCTGCGGTGCATATCGCGGTGGCCAAACGGAAGGGAAGCAACGCCGTGTGGGTGGCCCAGCAGGTCGAACGGCGACTCGCGGAAATTTCCCCCGAACTCTTGCCCACGGGTGTCCATTACCGGATTACGCGCGATTATGGCGAAACGGCCAACGACAAGGTCAACGAATTGGTCGAGGGACTCCTGATCGCGGTCCTGACGGTGATCGGGCTGATTGGAGTCACCATCGGCTGGCGGGCCGCGTTGGTCGTTGCCCTGGCGATTCCCGTTTGCTACAGCCTGACACTGTTCGTCAATTTACTGGCCGGCTACACGATCAATCGAGTCACGATGTTTGCTTTGATCCTGGCGCTCGGTCTGCTCGTTGACGACCCGATTACCGACGTGGAAAATATTGCCCGCTATTTCTCGATGCGCAAACTGCCCGCCCGGCCTTCGGTCTTGCAAGCCATTCAGGAAGTACGTCCCGCACTGATTCTCTCGACGCTGGCCATCATTGCCAGTTTTCTGCCCCTGGTATTCATCACGGGCATGATGGGCCCCTACATGGGCCCGATGGCCATGAATGTTCCGCTCACGGTAACGCTTTCCACCGTGGTCGCGTTTCTCGTCACGCCCTGGCTCTCGATGGTATCGCTCCAGGGCATGCTGGAAGGGGGCCCGGATGAAAAACCTTACGATGTCACGCAAGGTACACTCTACCGGTTTTCCAACACTTTCCTGCGTCCCTTGCTCAGGCGGCGGCAGTTGGCCTGGCTGGCGATGGGAGGTGTCGGCTTGCTGCTGATTGGCGCTCTCATCCTGCCTGCGTTGCGGCTCATACCGCTGAAGATGCTCCCGTACGACAATAAGAACGAATTTCAGATCATCATCGACATGCCCGAGGGGACCACCCTCGACCATACCGACAGCGTCGCTCGGCGTATCGGCGTCTACCTGGCAGGAGTGGCGGAAGTCCGCGACTTCCAGCTCTATGTGGGCACGGCCTCGCCGATGGATTTTAATGGCATGGTCCGCTATTACTTCCTGCGGCAACAACCGCATGAAGCCGACATCCGGGTGAACCTGGCGCCCAAGGACGATCGCCAGCAATGGTCCCATGAAATTGTCTTGCGTCTACGCGATAAGCTTGACGAGCTGGGACGTGCCATGGGAGCCAATCTTAAATTGGTGGAAGTACCTCCCGGTCCCCCCGTCCTGGCGACGATCACGGCCGAAGTCTACGGACCCGCGAACCGAGCCTACGGACAACTGATCAGTGCCGCCGGGCGGGTGAAAAAACGAATGGAAGCGGAACCCGGCATTGCCGATGTCGATTGGAGTACCGAAGCGGATCAGGTTCGCTGGACTTTTGTGACGGACAAGGCGAAAGCCGCCTTGTCAGGTGTTTCAACGGAAGCGATTGCAAAAACGCTCCAGGTTGCTCTGGCAGGCATAAAGGCCACGGTGTTGCACCTGCCCGACGAAGTCGACCCTCTGTGGGTGGAACTCCGCTTGCCTCGCAACCGTCGTTCCGCTATCAGCGATTTGGAAGAACTCTACGTTCGCGGGAATCAGGGGCAATTGGTGCAGTTGGGTGGAATCGGCAAATTCATTCAGCGGACCGAGGACAAAACCATCTTCCATAAGAACCTCAGGCGAGTCATGTACGTCTACGGAGAGGTGGCCGGACGGCCACCCGCCGATGCCATTGTGGACATGGAACTGGATCGCACGGAGGAGGATCCCAGAGCGGTTTCGCTCGCTACCGCCACGGACTGCGACGGGAAAGCAAGTTTACGCGAGGAGCTCGAGGAGCCTCTTGCTGAGAGCCCGGATGAAACGGAGTGCGTCGCCAGGCCGATCGCCCAGCGGACCTGGCTCTCTCCTGGAGGGGGACTGCCGTGGCATCTTCCCGCCGGCTACACGGTCCAATGGGCCGGCGAAGGGGAATGGAAAATCACCCTCGATGTATTCCGGGACTTGGGCCTGGCATTCGCCGCGGCTCTGGTGGCGATTTTTGTGATCTTGATGTTTCAGACCGAATCCTACCTGCTGCCCGTGATCATCATGCTGGCTATCCCTCTTTCCCTGATCGGTATCATGCCCGGTTTCTGGTTGCTCAATGTATTGTGGGACAAGCCGGTCGGTGGCTATCCCAACCCTATCTTTTTTACCGCAACCGCCATGATTGGCATGATCGCCCTGTCGGGGATCGTGATCCGCAACTCGGTCGTCCTGGTCGACTTCATCCACATGGGGCAAAACGAAGGGCTCCCATTGGAAGAAGCGATCGTACGCAGCGTGGCGGTACGAATGCGGCCCATTCTGCTCACCGCCGGCACGACGCTCCTGGGCAACTGGGTCATCACGCTCGACCCGGTCTTTTCAGGCCTCGCATGGGCAATTATTTTCGGCATCCTCACCTCGACCGTCTTCACCCTGCTGGTGATCCCGGTGGTCTATGGGATGATTTACGGAAAGAGGAGTTGAGCAATTATCTTGTTTCCCAGCTCCTTGGAGATTATAATCCGGACAAGCAATCGCAACGCGAGGTTAGGGGTAGGGCTAGCGGTAGTATTCAGTTGAATCTGAATGCCTGTTGCCCGGCTATTCTTGAGTGACCACGATTTTGAAAGACCACAGCGGACATGAAGCACTCTGCTTGAGGGTACGTGAAAATAATCATGGTTTCAGCCGAAAGCACCTATGCAATGCTTGGCAATGAATCCCTCTGGGATGCCGCGAAAACGGCTCACCGTCTCCTGGATGAATCGCGTGTGGCACATGCCGTAGTGGGCGGAGTTGCCGTCTGCCTGCACGGCTATCAGCGCAATACGGTCGATATCGACATGGTGGTCAGGCAAGAAGACGCCAAAACGGCCAGGATCGCGCTGGAAGCGGCTGGTTGGATTTGGAATGAGGATCAAAAAGAATGCCGCTCGCCTTCAGGGGTCCCGGTGCAATTCCTGTTTTCCGGAGAACGCGCTGGCCGCGGCTCGGAAGTCAAAATCCCCGATCCGTCCGAGGCAGCAGCCGTTACGGAATTCGAAGGCCTCCCAACATTGTCGCTGGCTTGTCTCATCGAGACGAAGATCGCATGCGGGGAGGGTAACCTCCGACGAACGCATAAAGACTTCGCCGATGTGGTGGAGTTGATCGCGGCACACGACTTGAGTCGATCCTTTGCCCGTCACCTGCACAAATCGGTGCGGAAGACCTTTCGCGAGCTGGTGTTGCGTGCGCGCGGGGGTTAGCTGTAAATCACTCGCCAGCCAACGGCCGGTCGCAAGAACTCGCCCGCGTGAATTATGGAATGCCGTTAATTCGTTATGGAATATGGTTACCACCATTCAATTTCGCGTGGACGATCAGTAGATTGGTAAGGAGGGTGGAACTCGGACTACGCGAGTTCTGCAAGGGGAGGCGATCAGATGATAGTTTTTTGGAAATAGCGATTGACATTTTCATGGTCTGGATCATGCGATGAATAATCTCCGAACGAGTCTTTATCTACCAATTTTCTTTCTGGCATGGTGCTTTCTGGGGACTATCACTTCCGTACAGGCAGCGAAGCCAAACATTCTCTGGATCATCGCCGAGGACTTGGGGCCTGAACTCGGCTGTTATGGCACGCCAGAAGTGAAAACCCCGGTCCTCGATCATTATGCGACCCATGGCGTACGTTATACGCGTGCTTTCACGGTGACTCCCGTCTGCTCGACCAGTCGTAGTTCGTTCATGACGGGCATGTACGCCATGTCGATCGGCGCCCAAAATCATCGCTCCCATCGTGATGACAATTTTCCTCTGCCCGATGGGGTACGGATTGTTACCGACTGGCTGCGACCGGCCGGATACACGACCGCCAATATTCGGCAACTCACCGTAGATCCATTGCTCCGTGATTTCTACAAGGGTACTGGAAAAACGGATTGGAATTTCACCTACCAAAGTCCGGTTGACCCTGAATTGCCCCCTTTCGATACGGCGAACTGGGATGATCTGAAAACGCATCAACCTTTCTACGCACAGATTAACTTCCCGGACACGCACCGTGGCGATGCTTGGGCCAATGCGCATCATGAAATTCCCAAGGAGGACTGGGCGGAGCCCGCCAAGGTTGTGATACCTCCCTACTATCCCGATCATCCAGTCACGCGTGGAGTATGGGCCCAGTATCTGAACGCCATCATGGCGGTGGACAAAAAGGTGGCATTTATTCGTGACCTTCTGAAACGAGACGGTCTTGATCAAAATACGATCCTCGTATTTCTGGGCGACCACGGGCGTGCCATGCCACGGGGCAAACAATGGCCCTACGATTCCGGTCTCAGTATTCCGCTCATCATCTATTGGCCGGAGGGCAATCCCGACCTGCCTCCACCCACCAACTATCACCGCGGCACGGCTAACGACCAGCTTATCGAATCAATCGATCTGACGGCCACAACTTTAGCCCTGGCCGGATTAGTGAAACCACCAACCATGCAGGGACGCGTTTTTCTTGGTCCCAATAGTGAACCGGAACGACAATATGCCTTTGGAGGACGTGATCGGGGCGACGAAACGGTTTTCATGGTTCGCACCGTTCGCGACAACCGTTACCGTTACCTGCGCAACAAATATCCAGAGAGACCGTTTCTCCAGCTGAATCGGTACAAGGAAGCGCGTTACCTGATCATTGGGCTCATGAGAGATCTGCACAGACAGAGTAAGTTGACAGGGCCACCGGCCGTACTGCTCGCTCCGAATCGCCCTAAAGAAGAACTCTACGATCTGCAAGAGGATCCTTGGGAAATTCATAACCTGATCCACTCGCCGGATTACGCAGATATTAAGGCGAGGCTCGGCAAGGCCCTGAACGCATGGATGGAGCGCATCGGTGATCGTGGTCGAACTCCGGAGGCCGAGGAAATTGTCGACCATTGGGAGCAGCACTCTGCTGGGTGCTGGCGGCAAGCTCTCCATGACCGCCCTCGGGATTGGTATCTCACTTCACCCGCCCTGGGGCCTTACCAAATCAAGCCGGCCGCCAAGTAATCGACTCTTTAACCGCTAGCACGCCGCCGAGTCGGCTTCATCGGCCACAGGTTGGTACGACTGGCTTTATTCGTGTTGTGGAGGCCTATAAACCGTGATGCTGAAATCATGTTACAACGCAGTGGCTGGCTCCAAATCAATCAGCCACGCACGCTGGCACCTCTCAGAGTCGCCCATAGCTGGCCAAAAATAGACGAACCTTGAAGTACGACATCCTTCGACACCTACTTAGTCTGGTTAAGCCTAGGAGAAACCCAATGAAATATCGAAGTAACCCTTTAATGAACCTATCGGCCGTAGCCATGCTGATGGCGACTGTTTTGGCCGTTGAGTCAATCGAAGCAGGGTCGCCTGCGACAACTTCATCGACCACTGCCCCCCCCAACATTATCTTCATCATGGCCGACGACCTGGGCTATCGGGATCTCGGCTGTTACGGTCAGCAGCGCATCAGGACTCCAAATATCGATCGCATGGCGGCCGAAGGGATGCGGTTGACCGATTTCTATGCCGGCTCCACCGTCTGCGCGCCTTCGCGTTGTGTTCTGCTAACCGGTAAACACACGGGCCATGCCTACATTCGAGGGAACAGCGAAATCAAACCGATGGGGCAAAGGCCATTGTTAGCGGGAACACCGACTCTGGCCGGCCTTTTGCAAAAAAACGGCTACTCCACGGCCCTCATTGGCAAGTGGGGGCTAGGTGGACCTGGTTCCACGGGAGTACCAAACCTGCAAGGTTTTGACTATTTCTTTGGTTACCTCTGTCAGCGCCATGCTCATAATTACTACCCGGAATTCCTTTTTCGGAACGAACAGCGAGTACTCTTGAAAGGGAATCGCATCGCCAAGCCGCGTCCCGACGGCGCGGGCGAGGCCATCGAGCGGGCCCAGTATTCGCACGATGTTTGCATGCGGGAAGCTCTCGACTACATCGACCGGCAGTCGAAGGAAGACAATAAGACGGAGCCGTTTTTTCTCTACGTCGCGCTGACCATTCCTCATGCGAACAATGAGGCGGGAGAGAATGGCATGGAAGTGCCTGATTTGGGCCAGTATGGAGAAAAAGACTGGCCCGATGCGGAAAAGGCCTTCGCCGCCATGGTCGGCCGCATGGACAAGGACGTGGGTAGGATACTGGACATGCTCAAGCAGCACGGCATCGACGATCGAACGATCGTTTTCTTCACTTCCGACAACGGCCCTCACGACGAAGGGGGCCACGACCCGAGGTTTTTCCAATCGAGCGGACCGCTGCGCGGAATCAAACGAGCCCTTTACGAAGGTGGAATTCGAGTGCCGATGATTGCCCGTTGGCCGGGAAAGATTGAAGCAGGCTCTGAGTCTGACCAGGTTTCGTATCTGGGGGATGTTTTTGCCACGACGGCGGAACTAGCCGGCACCCAGACACCCTCGGGTCTCGACAGCATCAGTCTGCTCCCAACCTTGCTGGGAGAACCGAGGCGGCAAAAGTCGCACCCCTATCTGTACTGGGAATTCTACGAATATGGTTCAGCACAAGCGGTACGCGAAGGTCGCTGGAAAGCCATTCGCAAGCCGATGTTCACTGGCAACATGGCACTCTACGATCTGTCGAAAGATCTGGGCGAGCAAAAGAATCTCGCTGCCCAGCACCCAGAAGTCATCGCCCGGATGAAACGTCACTTTGACGAAGCCCATGTGCCTTCGCCACTTTGGAAACCCCGCGGCGAACCGGAATATCCGAAGTAGTCGCTCCCTTTTTCGCTTCAGTTGTCAGTAGAACGGAAAGGCCCTTCTCCGAGCATTGACAGTACCGCAATCGTCGGCTATACTTCGGATATACATCAACAAGGAGTGGGCCATGGTCACGAAGATTCAGAAATGGGGCAACAGCCAGGGCTTACGGATTAGCAAACAGCTGCTGGAAAACGCGAGATTGGCCGTTGGCGACGAAGTGGACGTGGCTGTGCGTGGTGGCGTTATTGTCGTCGCACCGGCCCAACAGGTACGAGGTAAGTACCGCCTTGAGGACCTGGTACGACGGATTCCCAGGAGCTACGAGCCGACCGGCGAGGAATGGGGTGACCCCGCCGGTAAGGAGGTCTGGTAGGTGAGAACCTATATCCCGAAAAAAGGCGACTTCGTAGCATTGACCTTCGACCCGCAAACCGGCCACGAACAGAAGGGCCGCCGTCCGGCCCTCATCGTGAGCAACGACATTTTCAATCGGCACACGGGGATGGCCATTGCATGCCCCATCACTAACACGGATCGCCAGTATCCCTTCCACGTGGCAGTCGGAGAGGGCTTGCCTGTTACCGGATTCATCATGGTGGATCAGGTTAAATCTACAGACTTCCGTGCTCGCCGTGCCAAGCGAATCGGGAAAGCTCCAGACACCCTACTGAACGAAGTGCTGGCAGTGCTTGATGCGTGCGTGTATTGAAGAGCGAACCACCAGGCGTTGGACCGAAATGACGCATGGAGACCTGCCGATCATTGCAAGGCGGGCGAACAGATCGTGATGGTCGCCTTGGCACGTCCGTGGCCTTGGAATAACCGTTCCTATCCCAGAACCTTTCCATGCAGTGCGATTGGTGTGCATGCAAGGGGTTCTGGGATAGGTGCCTTAGTGGTAGCGGCCAGGAAAATGCCTGGAATCATCCTCAAGGCTTCTTGCGAAGGAGGCAAAAACCGCATCCAACGCCGACCTATCCCTATCGGACGATCGCGTATGCAGATCCAGATGCCGTTCACCCTGCCCGAGTCGTTCCGCCATCACACCATCTGCATAAGAGTCATGCTCCTTTTCCAATAGATGGCCCATTTCATGTGCCAGCACGGTCAGCAGATCCATACCTGCAGGGTTTCTTCCGCCGTCGAACTCGATATCATCCCAGGGAGTCTTGTCGATGAACCAGCCGTACGCTGCCGCGTCAGAATCGATCCATAAGGTTGAGCCCTGAGCGTATCCAAGCAAATCACCTGAGAGATCCCCTATCCACGCAACACCAACACGGGACAATGGGCAAACCGGACAACCCGCTCGGCAACCGAGCCGATCAGCAGGTGGGCGAGGCCCGTTCGGCCGTGCGAGGGCATGACAATCAAGCCGGCCTTTACCTCCTGGGCGTACGAAGTGATTTCATTGCCCGGATCTCCAAAACGCACTTCGAACCCTACGGGAGAATAGCACGGTTCGTGGTACCGCTTGCGAAAGGCTTGCTCCAACTGCTGGACCCGCGTTTCATCACTGATCATCTCCCACACAACTCCCGGTTCGAGAGTTGCCAAAGGAGGTGCCACATGAATGGCGGTTACCAGGGAAGGATCCGAGGCGATCTCCAGAGCCACTTTCATGGCCCCGTCCGCCTCATCCGAGAAGTCGATCGGGACCAAAATCCGCTGATTTGAAAAATGGTGCATGGCTAAGCTCCTTAAGAAAAATCAGTAGTTCCAACAATGGCCGATGAAGCCGACCCGAGTCACGCGCTAGCTGCTAAAAGCGTCGATTATCGGGCGGCTTATCGGCTTGCTTCACGTGGGGCTAAGCGGCAATTTGGAAGTACTGAAAATTGGATTGCCCCTATAGTGTTACAGTTTGGCGGCGTATTTTTCTGCTAATCGTAAATAGGCTCCTGCACCTTCATCGGCGACTTGCTTCCCGCCCGCCGTTTTTTCGTCCTGGCCACATCGCGAGACTTGTAACAATAGAATTCTGGCCCACACACAAGCACGATAGGACTTGTAAAAGCTGCAGATTGTCTCCGGAACCTGATCGGATGTGCGCCGGATATACTCCGACAGAATCGCCTCGCTCACGCTTTGTCGGTTCAGCCACTCGCACTCGATGAGCAAGAAACAAAGATCATCCACCACGTCGACCTGACGCAAGGCCGTGCTGTATTCTATGCAATCGATCACTTGAGGCTGATGCTCGACATAGATGTGCGCGGAACGTAAATCTCCATGCCCATCGACGATAAGACCGTCGCCCACTCGTGTGTTCAGCAACGGTATGGCAACATCGAGAAACTCCAGTTGCAAGCCATGGATGCGGCGAACCATGGCGCAATACCTGGACGGGACACTATTTTCCAGGGCATCCTGGCTTGCCCGAATTCGCCCTGCAAGACGTTCACGGAACGTTGCCCATTGCAGTGTGACGGGTGGTCGATTCAGGAAAAAAGCAGCCAGCGTTCCCGCGACCGAGCGGATTTCCTGAGCACTCAGCCGATTGTTTTCCAGCAAAGCACGCATATTTCTATCTTCGGGCAGCCGCCTCATTCTGACGGTCCAATCGACCGGCACGCCAACTCCTCCCAACGTCAGTTGACCATACGCATCACGCAAGACCGGTACGACCCCCTGGTAGACTTCTGAAGTAAGCCGCTGATTCAGCCACGTTTCGTCAACGCACGCCTGGCGTCGCAGAGTGGGCGATGAATAATCGAGCGGCCCAAACTGGACCGGTTTTTTCAGCTTGTAGACGTGTCGATCGGCAAAGTAGACCCAAGAATAGGGGGTCTCCAGCAATTCCACGCGCTGTGGCCGTTCCGGATAGGTTTCTCGCTGCGCAAGTATCCTTGCGGCGGAAATCGTTTCCAAATTGCAACGGGCGCTCTCCAGCATGGAAGCCTCCCAATATCACATCCGAACGACCCAAGGCCATGAAACTCGATGCCGTTAAAAACCGTGAAGATCCAACAAGATTCGTTCTTCCTGATGTTACCATCCACGTACACTGCAATTCATGCGCCTACCGGCCAGGAGATGTCGTTTTACACCGCTCGCGGGTAAATATCCCATCAAGAAACGGGATTCATACCGTTACTGGCGATTGCTGGCTCCTGTGAGTGAAAAGTGCAACCACCAAAGCCACGAACGTCACGAAATGCGAGAAAACTCAGTGGTGCAAATCGCTGCCTGAGGCAAAGCCCCATGCATCTGAACAAACCGCACAGTCTTGCCAAATCCCATCCTGACAGCGCGCCATTCGGCACACTGCGTATCATATGAGCGCGCTTATTGTGCAGCCAGATATCCTCGTTTCTCCAACCAGGCCTGGGTGGCATGCCTCAAGCATGCAAGCAGGGCAGTCTGGCAAGCAGCGAATGTCCGGCCAGCACCGCGATTGGCACGCTGTTTGCACCATCTCTGTGGATTTACCGGATCAGCGGAAACACAGTAGTTCCAAGCAGTGGCCGATGAAGCCGACCCGAACAACGTGTTAGGATCGTTCGAGAAATAACTGTCCGATGTCCCCTCGCCCCTTTGGGGAGAGGGCAGGGTGAGGGGCCTGGAAATATGCCAGTTATTTCTCGAACGATCCTTAGCGGTTAAAAACGTCGGTTCCCGCACCGGTTATCGCCCTGCCTCACGTAGGGCTACGAGGAAATTTGGAAGTACTAAAACACGAATAAGGGCGCCCCGATATGACTCAACAGCCGAATTCCGGGCGACCGACATGTCGCACCACTCCGGAAATCGATGCCTCACGGCAAATCGAAGCTCAGCACCTGGCACTGCGCGAAAGAATTGCTGAGATTCGGAGCACCCTGGCCAAACAATTTGACGACCCGAATCTGATTATTTCTCAGCTCTCCTCATTATCGCATGAGCTCAAAGCCCACTTTCACGCAGAGGAAGAAGGTGGTTTTTTCAGCCAAATCAAAAAACGTGCGCCCCAGCTCTCAACCGATACGGCCCACCTGGAAGAAGAGCATCACGAGTTCCTGGGCCAGATCCGAGATTTGATCACCCTCGCGGAAACTCACGAAGGGAGCGAGCCGTGGTGGCAACGCCTGAAAGAAGAATTCCACGAATACAGCAAAGCGCTGATGCATCATGAATCGTTGGAAAATCAATTGCTGCAGCGGTCCTACAATGAAGATATCGGCTCTCATGATTGAGGTGCTCCAATCAGTGGATCTTTTCCAGCAACCTCTTTGCCTTGCCCTGGAACCCACTTTTCCGTGCATGGGCTTTTCCGTGCCTGGGCTTTTCCGTGCCTGGACACAATCTATTTCACCTCGGGTCCAAGTTGCCCTCGATTGCTTTCCCATATAGGCCACTGCACATTATCCGGTAGAATGCTCGTCATGGTCGAAATATTGGATGGGAGGGAAACTTTGCCGATGAACTGGAACCAACTGCAAGCACGCTATCGGGAGATGAAATCGTATGTCGAGTGGAGTGCCGATGACGTGCGCCGCGTGGTCGCGATCCAGTCGATCGTGGCCCCTCAATCCGCCGCGATTATTGATGATTTTTACACCACGGTGATGCGCCATCCCGATGCGGCCAGAGTGTTGACGGGCGGAGAGGGACAGGTTGCCCGGCTGAAAAAAACCCTCCGGCAATGGCTGGAACAATTGCTGGCGGGAACCTACGACGACACCTATTTTCGCCTGCGCTGGCAGGTAGACTGCCGGCACGTGCAAATCGGGCTGGATGAGCTCTACACGAACATGGCTTTTACTCGTTTGCGCGAGCAGCTTACTGTCATTCTGGCGAATGGCTGGCAAGGATCCCCCGCGGATCTGGCCGCATCGATTTGCTCACTCAACAAATTGATCGATCTGGACCTGGCGATTGTCCATGAGGCTTATGCACAGGAATACCTGCAGCGCGAGCGCGAAGTGGAACGCGAACGGGGCGAACGGAAACTGTTCAAACTCATTGAGATGGCCAACAGCATGATCGTCGTCCTGCGACGCGATCAAACCATTGCCTACTTCAGCCCCTACGCGGAACTGCTCACCGGATATCAGAGCGAGGATATCCTCAACAAGGACTGCAGCGTACTGTTTGTCGCGCATGGAGAAAATCCAGGCCTGGCCCAACAGTTGGATTCCGTATTTCGTGGCCAACCGGTAACGCAAATTGAAGAGGAAATCCGTTGCCAAGACGGGTCGCAGCGATGGCTGGTTTGGAATGCACGCCGGATCGATGAATTTGAAGATGGGCCCAATGTGCTGGCGGTCGGCTACGACATCACGGAGCTGAAGCTGGCAAACGAAAAATTGCTCCAAGCCAACCGGTTGGCAACTATCGGTGAAATGAATACACGTCTGGCGCATGAAAGCCGCAATGCCCTGCAACGACTCCGCGTATGCACGGAATTGCTGGAATACGAAGTCGAAGACAATCCGGAAGCGGTCCGCCTTATCGCCCGGGCGCAAAAAGCCCAGGAAGACTTGCATCGGTTGTTTGACGAAGTACGCAATTTTGCTTCCCCGCTAAGCCTTGAAAAAACTCCCTGCCGAATTTCCAGTCTCTGGCACGAAGCCTGGGATCTGCTGCACTGGCAACGCTCGAATCGGCAGGCTGAGTTGATTGAAGATTGCCAGGGAGTCGATCTGAATGTCAAAGTCGACCGTTTTCGCCTGGTGCAACTGTTCCGTAATTTGTTCGAAAACAGTCTGGCGGCATGCCCCGATCCACTCTGCATCAAAATCGAATGCCAACCTTGCAGCCTGGGCTCGCTGGAAGCACTCGAAGTTCGCATTCGTGACAACGGTCCTGGCCTGGACGTCGAAGCGCGGCGATTGGCTTTCAAACCGTTCTTCACCACCAAGACGAAAGGGACAGGCCTGGGCCTGGCAATTGCCCGTCGCATCATGAGCGCGCATGGCGGCACCATCGGTGTGCTGGGCAAACCCAACGAAGGCGCTGAATTTTTCCTCCGGTTACCGAAGCAGCCACCCGATTGAATATTGCCTGGCACCCGCCGGCAGCACCACTTCATGCCGATTCGCATGAATCACCCAACCCCACGAATCGTTAACGATTACCATTCTGACTGGAATTGCTCCGACCATGTCCGAAAATAAAACCGAGACGCCTATTGACCTGTTGATTGTCGACGACAACGAAGAGTTGCGCACCGACATCGCGCATTTCTTTCAAAAGCGCGGTTGCCGCGTACAGCAGAGCGGCAACGGCGAGGATGCGCTCGCACTGGTGGACCGGCGAGAATTTGACGTCATGATTCTGGACATGGCCATGCCAGGCTTAACGGGCCTGGATGTCCTGGAGCGACTCTCAGCCCGCGGGGCGGAATGCCAGGTTGTTGTCCTGACCGGCCAGGGGACCATCGAATCGGCCGTTGAGGCCATGAAACTGGGCGCACGCGAATTCCTGAGCAAACCGGTCAGTCTGCGTGAGTTGGAACGCCTGGTGCGCAAGGCGCATGAAACGGGCGCCTTGCATCGCGAAAACCGCCATTTGAAGGCGGCCTTGAAGCAGCAACTGCGATCCCCCCACATCATTGGCGAATCGAGGCCGATGCAAGAAATTTATCGCCTGATCGAGCGGGCTGGCCCTTCGGAAAAGCCTATCTTGATCCAGGGAGACAGTGGCACGGGCAAGGAACTGGTGGCCCGTGCATTGCATGAGGCGAGCGATCTGGTCGACAAACCATTCGTGGTCATCAACTGCGCCGCTCTGCCAGAGACCTTACTGGAAAGTGAACTGTTTGGCCACGAAAAGGGGGCTTTCACAGGCGCCGTCAGCGTGAAGCCAGGCTTGTTTGAAGTCGCTGATGGAGGCACGCTGTTCATTGACGAAATCGGCGAACTGGCGGGCTCCCTGCAAGCCAAGATGCTGCGTGTTCTGGAGGATGGCCTGCTCCGCCGCATTGGCTCGGTGAAAGAACGACGCGTGCACGTTCGGCTGGTCGCGGCCACCAATCGTGACATGGCCGAGGAGGTGCGCTCAGGGCGTTTTCGTGAGGACTTGTTCTATCGCATCAATGTCTTGACGATCCAACTGCCGACTTTGCGCGAACGGGATGGGGATATCCGTATGCTGGTCGAATTTTTCGTCGGCTCGGAATGGCAAATTGAAGATGAAGTGATGGCCACATTTGAAAATTACAGTTGGCCAGGCAATGTGCGGCAACTTCAGAATGCGATTGAACGGGCTAAAATCCTGGCGGAAGACGATTGGATTCGAGTCAAGAACCTGCCTCCGGAAATCGTCACCGGTGTCCAGGCGACCCATGTCCAGCTCATCGGTAGGGACCTGGATCTTGATACCGTCAACAAGCTACACATCACCGATACGTTCCGCCGCTTCCATGGCAACAAAGCACGCACCGCACGGTCCCTGGGAATTGGCCGCCGCACACTCTATCGCCTGCTGGAAAAGTATGGCATCGAACCGGGCGAGGAAGAGTCGTGACGCTGTGCAGCCAGGTGGTGAGTGTCAGTGAGCGGAAAGCGGAGAGCGAAGTGCGGAGAGCGAAGAAATTACATAACGGGCAGAGCATGTTTTAGGGCTTTCGCTTTCCGCCGTGACAACCTTATCATGCATTCTCTTACACACAGGGGCATACGCCGCTGCCCCGGACTCGATCGTTTGTCGCTGATTCAATCCTCGTCACAGGCTCACCATGGAAGAACTACGATACGTGACCGAAAGCGTGGTGGCGGGTCTCGTGGCAAGTGTGGCATGCGGGGTCGGCGCGTTGCCGGTCGCATTGTGGGGCCAGCGTCTCGAACAACGAGTCGGGATTGGCTATGCGTTTGCGGGTGGCCTGATGTTTGCCGCCTCGGTCTACAACCTGCTTCTCCCGGCACTTACGATTGGCGCGGACGATGCGACTCAGCTTGTCCCCGTCCTAAAGACGTTGGTGGGAGTGCTGTTGGGTTGCGCCATGCTCTGGGCCGTCCGCGAATACCTCACCCCCGAACGACTCCAAGGCAGGTGGCTTCGAGGATTGGGCAACCGAACCACCGTGGTCGTCTTTATCGCCATGGCGGTCCACTCGGTCCCGGAAGGGATCGCCGTGGGGGTCGGCTATGGGGCGGAGGGACGTGATGCGTCGCTCGCGGGCATGGGGCTCACCATGGCCATCGCCATCGCCATTCACAATATGCCGGAAGGGACCGCCGTGGCGTTGCCAATGCGTGCGGCTGGCGCCTCGATCGGACGCTGTTTTTGGGCCGCTTTTCTGACCAGTTTGCCGCAGCCGATTGCTGCGGTCCCCGCCTGCCTGATGGTCTGGTTTTTTGAACCGCTCACCTTGCCCATGCTCGGCTTCTCGGCCGGGGCGATGATGTTCCTGGTCATTGTGGAACTAATTCCCGACGCCTTGGAGACGCACCGCCCGGTGGAAATTGCCTGGGCATTCATGCTGGGATTTTGCCTGATGGTGATGGTGCAAGTGGTGATATAAGAGCAGAGAGCAGAAAGCAGAAAGTTCCACTTGGCCCAAATCATCAATCACCAATCATCAATCATCAATCATCAATCATCAATCATAAATTCCCTGTTTCCCGACATCATTCTATCCTTCCATCTCTGACTTTGGGCTCTGGCCAGTGCAACTGCTGGTGTAGAAATTCGAACGTTCCCACCCCGTGGATCGTGTGGGGGCCAGGGAACCATTCGATCCGGCACCGGTCGGGGAGTCCGAGGCGGGCCGCGTAGAGGTGGCGCACTTTCGCAAACTCCCAGGCCACCGTGGAGTCGCGCGCGACGCCATCGTCATGCCCCCGCTCCACCATGAAGGGTCGTGGTGCAATCAGCGTGGCCATTTCCGCGTAGTTGAACGTGCTGCCCAGGTCAAACTCGAAAATTTCATATTCTCCGGTGGTGACATAGCTCAACGGGTTGTGTGTCGAAGCGTTTTTATCGACCCACTCATTGAAGTCGCCCGAGCAAATCGACAGACAATAATCAGTTGGGCTCAAGGGGCGGGCAGAGCTTTCGTGGCACAGGGCCGTTTTTGGCCAGCTTTTTTCCCGGCGCCAACGATGCGAGCAGGGCTTGCAAGGCTGCTTGCGAACCATAAGGGCCCTGGCCATTTCCCGAGACGACCAGCTCGGTCCGGGCCGCGGGTTCCAGGTCGGCAACCAGCTTCCAGGCTCGCGCTGCTTCGCGTTTCACACTTTTCAGCTTGGGCGTGACCAACCGGGCCGGTGCCCCACGGCCGCCGGAGAGAATCAACTCGGGCCCGCGGGCTGCTTCGACAATCAACCTGCGTGGCGCCACCATCGCGGCCAGTTCGGCATCGCCAAACTGATCCAACAGCCCAAAAACATTGCGATCGAGCGGTTCCTGCCATAGGTTGTTCCGATCGTTGAAATAGCCACTGATGCAAGTCGCATCGATACGTGTGTCCAACGCGGCCGCGTACAGCCCGAGGAGCCCTCCCTCGCCCCAGCCGATGATTCCCAAACCTGTTTTATCGGTATTTTCCTGGCGGTACCAATCGACCAGGGCAAGTACCTTTTGCACCTCGTAGCCGATCAAGTGCCGGCCCAATTCATACGCCGATCGGTACAAGTACTCGCGTTGGGTCAACCCGGGAAGTATTTCGGTACGATCGATCAGCAGGGGCACGACTACCCGGCAACCACTTTCGGCCAGCCGCCTGGCAAATTGCGATTCGGCCGGTATGCCATCGGCCAGGCCGGCGCACTGGGCTGGAGATTGGCCGGCATCCGGCAACGCGATGATGTCCGCAATCGGTGGCCCTTTCCGGGGAACCAGCAGCAGGCCTTCGCCATGGACATCCTCGAACGCGGGCCAACGGACGGCGAAGATGTCGTACGACGCGCCCTGACCGATCAGGGCAGGCCGGGCGGTCGTGCCCATCCATTCCAGTCCCGCGAAGGGAATGCGCTCGTCTCGAACGCCCAGGATGTGCGCCAGCCGCTTACGATTTGGCTCGATCGAGGCAGTATAGGCTCGGGGCGAAGAAAAATCGCGTTGCCAGTGGTGTGGCCGGCGGGCAACGGACTGAGCCAATTCTCGCAGCAGAAACCGATCCACCCCCGCCACCAACTGCGAGGCGATATCCCCCGTTTGCACCAGGGGATCAGTTCCCAGGCAAGGACGAGACATCCTCAGCCGCGGCCGCGGATAGGCTGGCAAACAGTCCGGCCATGGCTACCAGGACGACAACCCGGAAGACGGCCTGGACGGCAATCGGCCCGGATCGGGCAAAATGTGCAAAGAACCATCCCAAAAACTCTGTCAGCTCGCCCTTGCATTGATCGCGACTTTTCACCATGATATCTGTTCTCCAAGCACCCGTAGCTCAATTGGATAGAGCATCGGACTACGAATCCGAAGGTTACAGGTTCGACTCCTGTCGGGTGTACTCTATCTGGTCAAGCCGAACTTTTCGACCTGTCGCGGGATAATGTGCCCGCAAGGCAGCGGTTCCGGCGCGACATTTCGAAAAGATTCGTTTGACAATGGGGTATCTGGTCAAGCCGAACTTTTCGACCTGTCGCGAGATAATGAATCCGGAAGGCAGCGGTTCCGGCGCGACAATTCGAAAAGATTCGTTTGCCGATAGGAAAAGGTGACCTATCTGCCGGCATATGTAGCCATCTGCTGACACCCGCACTTTTTATTGCCGATTTAGCCACTTTTTTTGCCGAGTCTGCCGGCATCTGCCGATACCCGCTGCTTCGGGTTTTGCTTCGAGTTGGCGATTGGTGCTTCGGGTTTTACTTCGGGTGTCAGGGCAAGGGCCACGTGCTCTTTGGTAACTCGCAAGTAATGCTCTCTTGCCACTTTTGGTGAGTTGCCAAGCCACGCACAGACGACATGCTCTGGGAGTCTGTCGTTGAGCTCGGTCTCCCTGGTAGCCCGCATGTTTTGCCACGGACGTGGCCACTTCCGGTGCCCAAGCCTTCGTAGGATCCTGTTGAGCTGATTCGTAATGGCTGAGCCCGTAACATCTCAGCCCTCGAACACCATCATAGCACCAGGCTCTGCAGCCTCCCAGGCAGCATCGAGGTGGTGCCGGATCTCTGGAAATATCGGTGTTGTCCTTTCCCCTGTTTTGGTGGAGATGAAACGCATCGTGCCAGAATCCCAGTCGATTGAGTCCCATCTCAGGCTGAATGGTTCGCTTGGAGACCGCATCCCACTTGATGTCACAGAACTGAATCCAGCGATGACCATTCGGACGATTCACTCGTGAAGCCATTGGCTATTTCCTATCCTGCCTCAAAGCTCGATCACAGGCAGATTTCTTGAACCGCCTGCATTTTCCCGAGCCGTGGCTGATCAGCCGCCCGCTGTTGACCCAATCGCTGACGGTCCTGGTTGCAATCTTCATGTGCTTGGCTGCTTCTTCAGTACTGAGCCAGGTATCTGGGGGTTCGTTAGTTTCCAGTGGTTTTTCTTTGGACGCTTTTTCCTGGTGGGATTCGATAAACAATTGGGCTTCTGTTTTGGCCTTCAGCATGCAGGCTGCGACATATTGATCTCTCTGGGAGTGGGTTATTGCCATCTCGGCTTCCTTGTCGACAGCCGGCCAGACAGCGCGCACAGTGAGCGTGTCGGGCCGAGGGCTCGATTTTGTCTATTGCGGCTTTCGGGCTTTCTGCCAAGAAATGTCACCCGAATCCGCGACGAACTCAAAAGCGGGCCAGGCGTCTCACCACTCGGCCCGTTTTTTCATTCCCTACGTCATGTCATGCCCACCCCCTTTGCAGCCTCTTGCTGCCGTGGGTCGCGCGTACACTCTCCGAGCGGCGATCGAACTGGGAACCATCGGCCGAGAGCCGGCCGAACGAAGAAAATACAATGCGACAGACGTCGCAAGAAATGCCGAATAATATGGCGTGAGTAGCCACGCTGACCTCCGTGCCATCGGAGTGAGTGGTTGCGTCCCGGGGGGATCCACTCCCCCGGGCACGCCACCTTTCACAAGAGACTTGCAGACCCATCTGCTTTTGTCAACGCGCCTATCATCCATAACATGCTCGATTCGATTGGAGGTTATTCGAACACAGGTGGCCATGTTCCAATGACCGGCCCCAGAAAGGCGTGATTTATTTGCGGCGGCAAACTATCGGTGGGGCGCCTTTTGGGCGTGGGCCGATGGTACCACATCTTAAATCCGAGTCAAAAATAAACTTCTAAAAATTGTTTTGCACTCACCAGCCGCTAGTGGCGATGATGGATTAGCAGGAATAGATTTCCGGCCAGGCAATAATTGCCGGTGAATTTATCAACCACCGTCGAGGAAAAAGCATATGCCAATCCGCGTCAAATGTACTGGATGCCAAAAGATCATTTCCGCACCGGACAAATTCGCTGGCAAAACTGCCAAGTGCCCTGGCTGTGGTGCAACAATATCAATACCTAGCGAAAATGCTGAAACGACCGATCCCCCAAACAATGAAACTTCTCCATCCAGTATCACAAAACCGCCCGGACGACCAAGTAAAACTCACGTACCAGAGCCTGAGCATGAACGCGACCTGTTCGACGTCCTTCTGCCGTTCGCGCTCTGTTCGATAGTTGTCGTTGTAGTTGTAGCGATCGGTGGCATGCTGTTCGGCAACTCAGATATATTCTTGTTTCTTGGTGCCTTGTGCCTAATCATTTCTCTTCTTTTGACGGCAAAGTTCTCGCAGTTACGCGTTTCTCTTCGCAATGCCAGTGAAAAGGCAAGTCACCTGGAGGGTGCATTGGAGACCAGGAACGCAGACTTATCGGATGCTACGGATAAATACCTGGAGTTTGATCGCATTTCAATGCTTTGGTTTCTGCGGCAAAAGATCGCTTAATTGCAAGGGAAAAGGAGGCTGAAAGATTATATGAAATTGCCAGCAACAGGGACCACACGATCGACAAACTTGGCAAGCGACTCTTGTCAGATAATGTAAAGTGGGTTTCAGCTAAGCTCACAAAAAACAACCTCGCAACATCCTGTGAACGCATTCATAAAGTTGCAGAATTTTGCCGTAAAAGTGAGTATGAAGTAGAAAATAAGTACGAGCGTGAATTGATTGAGGAGCTGCACGAAGAATATAAGCTAGTTCTGCGCCGCGAGTTCGATAAAGAAGAACAGGCCAGAATTAAGGCGATTATCAGAGAGGAGAAAAAGGCTGAACAAGACCTGGAAAGGGAAATGCGACGCATTGAGTCCGAGAAGGATGCAATACAAAAAGCTCTCGACATCGCCTTGAAAAAAGCTACCGACGAGCACAGTGAGGAAGTGGAAAGGCTCCGGCAAAAATTACTGGAGGCCGAGGAAAAAGCACAGCGAGCAAAGTCCATGGCGCAGCTCACAAAAGCCGGGCACATATACGTCATTTCCAATATCGGATCGTTTGGTGAAGACGTATTCAAGATCGGCATGACAAGGAGGCTTGAGCCTATGGATCGCGTCAAGGAACTTGGAGACGCTTCGGTTCCATTTCCTTTCGATGTGCACATGATGATTTCCTGCGATGATGCTCCCACGCTAGAAAACACGCTACATAGGGCTCTGCACCGCAACCGCTTAAACAAAATCAATACGCGTAAGGAATTTTTTCGCTCGGACATTGAAGAGATCAGGCGGATCGTTGAAGAGCATCACGGTGAGGTGTCCTATGTAGCTTCGCCAGAGGCACTCCAATATCGAGAGAGCCTCGACATGTCAGATGATGATTATGACTTCATCACCGAGCAGTTCGATGCCATGTCTGGCGACAATGGTAAGGACCGGGGGTAATACCCAGCCAAGAGCAACCCCCATGCCGCCGGGCTGCCAGCACTGCCACTACTAGAGCCGAATCGACGTAGGTAACGGATACGGGTGGGGTTAGGATTTTGGGGCCGGATCGCGTTGGGAAGGTGGTCGCCGGGTGGCAGTTGTAAGAGTTGCCGGCACGCTGGCCTTGCTGTCAGTAAAATCCGAGGTATCTAAAAATGGAAGAAACCAAGGCATACTGTAACAACTGCTGCGGTGAACGGCGACACGAGATTCTCCATAAGGAAACATCAAAATGGAAGGAAGATCTCGACCACAATGATTTCATCTACGGCGAGGATACATATGATATGATTAAGTGCTGCGGCTGCGAGAACATCGCCTTGCGACACCAATCTTGGTTCTCTGAAGACCGTGACGAGAGTGGGCAGCCTCGTATCGATGAAAACCTTTATCGCAATGCTACGGTTCTTGGGATATATCTGGATCGGTCTCGCAGCAGTGTTGATCATAGCTGGAACTATTGGGGTATGGAATCGAGACGGATTTCGGGAGGCGATGTGGTTGTTTAGCCCATTCAATATCTGGAGCTTGGGCACAATGATTCTGACGTTGGCACCCGGTGCCGCCTTGCTGGGATTAGCTAAAAGGCTTTCCGGCCGGGCAACATAGGCTAGCATAGCCGGATAACCGCTGCCTCTCACCCATCAGTCCGCTCCGCGCACCGCTGGCACAACCGGATGACCGCCGCCTCGGTAGCCTGGTCGTCGGTCCACGGCCCGGGCCAGCTCGTGAGACAAGTGCCCGGCTGGCCGTTTGACCTCGCGTACGCTGGATAATAGCATTGGTGGGCCGGCTCTTGCCGAAGACCGTAGCCACACTTTACTTTGATCCGCCGGCCATCCTCGACCGCTGCCCACAAGGCATCGGCGGTCCGCTCTGCGTTTCGACTCGAGTAAAAGGCCATTGTCGTATCAATCGACTCGTGCCGCATCAACTCCATGAGGACTTGGGGCATAACCCGCATGGCCCAGCGTTCCCCGAAGGATCTCCGCCGTAGATCGTGGGCAACACTCTGGCGAAAATGGAAATAATATCGGGATGGAGGATTCAAGGCCCTGTTTCGCGGGTGGCACCGACACTTGTCCGCCAAATGGGCTGACAGCCATGAAGACATTGGCGGACAAGTGTCGGTGCCACCCGCGGTGCTGGGATCATGGTCGGTTATCGATGCCCGCATGGTTCTACGCAACCATTCCCCTCGCAGCCCCAGGTTGGGTCGAAAAATCGACAAAACATCAATGCTCGTGATCCAATGCCATGCTATTTCCCCGAGCCTTTTCAACCCGACTGCGGGGAAGTCGTTTTTGGCCTTCTTGCAAACCGCTGAATACTAACGACTTACGCACAGCGCAACCGGCTCCGAGGCAACTCCCAAAACTGGACATCCAAGTTCCGTCTGGTACACTGACGGGTGACACAAACCTTCACACAAACCTTCTACGGGGATGAGCTGTGAGACGGATCGCATTGCAGGCGGTAGCAGTGTCTGCTTTGATGTCGCTGACGGCGGCGATTGGGTGATGTGGACGGGGCGGACTTTCTGTACTGGCAACTTAATAAGGGGAGCGAGTCGAACCTAGACCTCTGGCATGAAAACTTTGGTAATGTAGCCAGTTTGAACCTTTGGAGGAGATGACCGCATGACTGCAAAACAGGTTCCATTTGAAATCGTTGACGACCGAGTTGCGGCAATCCTGCGTGACAAGAGGGATAGTGAGCGGTTGCGCAGTGTTGATGCAGCCTGGCGTTCGGCAAGAGTCATCGTGAAAGCCGCTATTGTCACCGAACATCCCGACTGGAATTCATCGCAAGTCAACCAGGAGATCGCTCGGCGAATTAGCAATGGAGTCATCGATGATGTCCTCGGAAAAACCTGATCCAGTCGACCTGCAACCGAGCCAACTGTTACAAATCGTTGCTGATTTTTTGGAATCCGAGCAGATTCCGTACCGGGTGGTCGGCTCGATGGCGAGTATTGCTTACGGCGAATTTCGCTTCACGAATGACCTCGATATTGTGGCGGATTTGAATCTGTCCCATGTGGACGCTCTTTGTCGAACCTTCGCTGCCCCCGATTTCTTTGTTGCTCGACACGCTGTCGAAGATGCTATCCGTCAACAGTTCCAGTTCAACATCATCCACATTTTCAGCGGTTTTAAGATCGATGTGATGCTGCCGAAAAAATCGAGCTATGCCCGATTAGAACAATCGCGAGCCCAGCGTCTATCGAGTCCCGATGGTTTTGCCGCATGGTTCGCAGCGCCTGAAGATGTGATCCTGAATAAACTGATTTTTTTCCAGCTTGGTGGTATCGAGAAACATCTGCGTGACATTGCTGGTATTTTGAAAGTGAAAGGCAATGAGATCGATCTTTCCTACATTGACGCCTGGAGCGCGCGACTCAATGTTACCAGCGAATGGGAACTCGTCAAGCAGCGACTCCAAGAGGAATCCTCGTGAGTACCGACTACTCCGAAGATTCCCTATGCAATTGCAACTGGGATTAGAACACCTGGATGTGAACCTCCCCACAAAACAGGAAGAACCACGGACGATGGCCCCATCCTCGAAATTCAGAAAACTCGCCCGGTCCGCGACGGTGCACGCCGCTTGTCTTGCCTCGTTGCTTGTTCTGAGCGGACTGCCCGCTGCTGTGGCGAATGCGGCTGAGACCATCCTCTACGACGGGACAGCGCCCACGACCCTCCCGGGTACACAAGGTTGGGTCTACGTGGCTACGCCGATTTCCGCTGCGAGTGCGACCCAAACGGCGAACGGTGGTTTTACGACCCTCGATACGACTCCCGACTTGGCCATGGGCGACATGGCTGGGTATTTTTCTGAGTTTCCTTTTTCAGGTTCCAACCCCATCGTCCCGGTCCTCGATCTTCTACAAGGTTTTCGCGTGACCTGGGACATGCGTATGGACACTGAAAACCATACGGGTACCGACCGATCAGGGTTTAGCGTGATCGTGATCAGCGAGAACCCGACCAAGGGACTCGAGATTGCCTTCTGGGAAGACGAAATCTGGGTCCAGGACGATACCCCCAATCTCTTCACCCACGGCGAGGGAGTCGCTTTTGATACGACCGCCGCGATGACACGCTACGAACTGCGCGTCTTAGCGAACGACTACGTCATCCTGGCAGACGACAGGGCAATCCTCTTTGGCAGCATGCGGGACTATACTGCTTTCGACTCCTCTCCCGTACCCTTCAATCCCGGTTTCCCGTATGACAGGCCGAGCTTTTTGTTCTTTGGAGATGACACGAGCTCCGGGGAGGCGATTGTCGATCTGGCTCGCATCGCTACCTTCGATTCGCTCCCTGAGCAAGATGCCGATTTTGACAGGGACAACGATATCGATGGCCGCGACTTTCTCGCCTGGCAGCGCGGTTTTGGTATCCTCAACGCTGCCACGCATGAACAAGGCGACGCGAATCGCGATGGCATGGTCGATGGCGATGACCTCGCCATTTGGGAGCAACAGTTCGGCAATACCCACTTGCTGGCTCCACCATTCCTGGCGAGTACAGCCAGCATGGCCGTTCCAGAGCCCGCGTCGATTCTGCTGCTGCACTTGGTTGGATTCCTGCTGCTCTCTCGAAGGTTGCCGGCCGGTTGATTTTCGTTCTAGAGCAATGGCGAAAAGCTGGAAACCTTGACTTTCGGCCTATTTCTGCTATCGTACATTGCGCGTCTACCACGTCATTTTCAGTCTATTCGGACGATAATAAGGAGAGCCCGCAATGCTCAATCACCGCCAGAACTTACGTCTCACCTCACTGCTTGTCGTCTTTACAAGCCTGGCTTCCCTCGGCACGCTGCGGGCGGATGAAAAACAAGCCGATGCCGTGACCGCTCGAAGGCCCCATGCCCGGAAGCATGCCGAAGCCAGGAAGAATGGAAAGTTGACGAATGAAAAACTTCAGCACGTCGCCCAACGGCTGGGGGAACTTGAGACGGAACTCAACAGGCTGATGGAACGTGTTACATCGAATCACCCAAAAGTGAAACAGATTGAAAGCCAAATTCGCACACTTCGGGAGAGAGTAAACCACGAACGGGAAATCCAACGGGACCGTGACCGACGGAATCGGGAAATTCAAAAACAGAAGATTCGTAAACAAAAAAAACCTCGAACTGGCAAGCATGAACAAGAGCCGAACCACGAGAGTGGAACACATGGGCCAAGGCGGCCAGGCGGTGACCGCGGCATTCAAAACCGAGAGCGGATGAAACATATCCAAGAGGCGATCGAGCATTTACATGCCGCGGGCTTGCATGGACTTGCGGACAGGATTGGCGCTGAAGTCCGGCATCGACACCAGGACTGGAAGCATGAAGATCGGCCCGGCCTGAACCGAGGCTATCACGAGCGGGAGCACAACCGGCCCGGCCAGGGTGCGAACGGGGAGCTTTGGCGTGTGGTTCGGCAACTGGGCCAGGCCATCCAGAACGTCGAACGGTATGCACGAAACTCCGATGAGATTCAGCGGGCGGTTGAAGAGTCCCATCGCAATGTGAACCACATGCAGCGTGAATTTGAACTTCGCATGCGAGAAATCGAACAAGCCGTGCAGCACCACATTCGCAACGTCGAACATCTCGTCAAAGAGCATTCGGGGCAACTGGAAGAAGCGATCAAAAGGATTGAGCAGCACGCTGAACGGCGTCTCGGCGAACAAGAACAACGTTTGGATGAATTGAATGAGCGGCTCGAGCAGAAATGCCACGGTGATGAGGATGAAGATGAAGACGAAGAGCACGAACATCACCACCATGGAGACCGCGACCATGGCCACGATCACGATCACGAATCATGATCACGAAGCGCCGGTACGGTTACCGGGCCATTGGTTCTTTCAATGCAGCCTGTTCCTTAGGCTTGGCCGATAAATAACTATCCGGTTTTCTGTAGGGAACGTTCAAGAAAAAAACTTCGGTAAATCGTGGCGTTCTGATAATGCACCTTCGTACTCGTACTCAGCCGCTTGCGGCGGTACTCGTACTCGAGTCGCA
>JAJRWS010000284.1 GCA_024276705.1 Planctomycetota bacterium
CGGGCGGCCCGCCCGTTGGACGCCAGTTGAAGGAATCGATGAAAGCACTGCTGCCGGAGTAGTTATCCCAGTCGTAAACGACTGCTTCGACGGACCTGGCGGGCCAGAACAGGCACGCGCCGAATAACTCCAGCAGGACGATAAAGGTCTGTTTTATCCGTGGTTCGTTACGTTGAGTCAACTTAACCTGCAGTTTCTGAGAAAGCAGCCGTAGGCTGCAAATCTCAGAAATAAAAAAACACGTTTACGCAGCCAAATTCATGAGGTTGCGGGTTAGTTGAATTATTTTTCGTGGGAGCGACCACGTGGCGGTAATCGTCAATAAATCATTGAGCATGATCTGCGCCCGTAGAGCTTTGCGACGATCGGCGTGCGAAGGACGTCGATTGGGATCATCCCACGGTGAGTCGCTGCGATCGATCAATTGCCCTCCAGTTCGGTGCCCGCGTCCTCGCAGAGCTCGCTTCCGTTTCGCCAGGCGCGGTCAAACATAACGATTCCACCATCCACTTACAACCCCCCTTTGAACACCCGAGCCATGCCTGAAAAAATCCCGGGGGTTTGGGGCTGGCCCCCGATGAAGTACCAAGAGAGGAAACTACTATGAAGGCGCTTCAATAAATTCGTTCGGTAATTGTCTCAAAGTCATTGACACATTCCGCCCAAGCAATGTGGCCACATGTTGGTAACGCGTCTTCTTGCCGAGCCGACGATAGACCTGACCGGATAACACCATATTGTTCGGCAACTGCGAACCATCGCCTTCCATGCTGTTGAACAATGCTTCCAGAAGACTGCGTCCGAATTCACGAAGCAGCGTGAACACGACCGACTCGAAGTGGAAAAGCATCGCGGGAGTGACCGATCCACGCAGCGATGCGACGATCTCGATCAATTGAGGCCGCACCGTTGCAAACGCTTCGTCTACGATTTGCTCCGCATCGAAACATCCTGTTGCCGACGCGGCATCCTTTGCCATACAATGAGCCATCCTGGCGTTCCTTGTCGAGATTGTCTTGTTTCCAAAAACACATTCTCAATGAGGACGCCTTTTTCACGAATGCCACTTTTGCTCTACCATGGATTTAAACGCAATTACTCAGCAATTCGATCAAAAATAACCGCAATTCAGCGCATCACGGGGATCACACCCCTGCTGCATGCACTCAATGGTATAATTGAGGACATGCCGACGCAACCACTGTAAAAGGGAGTCAAGTGGCCGATCACCCAAATAGGCATATTCGTGCCGCGGTTGAATACGCTTTAGATCGCGGCTGGACTTTACGGAAGAGTGGGGCACGGGGACATAGGTGGGGGCGATTGTATTGTTTGCAGCGAGACCGCGATGGGTGTGCGAAGACAGTCTACTCGACACCACGAAACGCTGAAGACCATTCCAAGGACATTCGGCGGGCAGTTGATTGATGCCCACACCAAATTTAGGCCATGTCTTGAATAGGTGACTTGCGATGAATAAGTATGAATTCAGTTTGATTCTCAAAGGGACTTCTGAGCTAACCGAGGATGTTGCAAACGAATTATTTAGGGCGGGGTGTGATGACGGAACCCCTGGCACATGCAACGGTGTCTTTTCTATCGATTTTCACCGAGAGGCTAAATCCCTGGAAGCAGCAATCAACTCAGCGATCGAGAACGTAAAAGCGGCACGATGCGATGTTGAGCGCGTGGAAATCGCAGCTGAGGCAATGCCTCAACCAGCCTGACGGCATGGCAGTTCGCCAGAACGCCGCTATCAGGCGACCGCACCGTGTTAGGGAAATATCTCAAGCCAGCTTCGATTTTGATGTCAAAACTTGTCGAAACCCCGGAACGCTCGGAACCAACCAACGAGTCCTGCCAATGCAAGCACGTAGCCCACAAACATGACGAACGTGCTCGTGTCGGAATGCCGGACGAATGCGCCGCCAACGACCAACCCGGCGAAAATCCCGATGCGATCCAGATAGGTGACGATCAAAAACTCTATATCGGTACCATTCCAGCTCCCGATACGAGCGTCGAGATCGACGCCTCCGATGCGCCTGACACCGACCTCGATGGAACGGCGACTCTCACGGAAATCCCCCTGACGCAAGACAACTACCTCACCTGGCAGGAGGGAGACAACTTTGGCAGGAGTACCGTCACGATTGAACCGGGCGTTCACTTGTTCGTCGGCATGGACGTTGGGGATATGGGCCAAACGGTCAACCCGTTCCAGGGATTTGCCTCGCTGGCCACCGTCGAGATACGCGCGGTCATTGAAGGCAGCCCTGGCGATTTTGATGCCGATGGCGACGTCGACGGGGCCGACTTCATGCTTTGGCAGCAAGACGCGAGTATAGGCAGCCTCTCGGATTGGCAAACCTATTTTGGCGCCACTTCGGCGGTAGCCGTCACGACCGCCGTACCCGAGCCATCGGGCGCAGCGATGGTGCTCGTGGCCGTGATGGTTGGTGCTGCCTCTCGGAGAGATCGCCGCTCTTATGCATGATCATTCATTGAGGCTGCTGGTCATCGGCGCGCATCCGGACGATGCGGACATCGGCGCGGGTGGGCTTGCGGTAATCTTCCGCCGGCTAGGACATGTAGTCAAATTTGTCAGTGTGACCAACGGCGCCGTGGGACACCACCAAATGAGTGGTCAGCCGCTCGTCGCCCGCCGGCGGGCCGAGGCCCAGGCGGCGGGCGAGATAATCGGCGCCGAGTACGAGGTTTGGGACTATCCCGACGGCCAGTTGTTGCCGACCCTTGAGGCGCGGAAGCAAGTCATTCGGCTGATACGGCAATTCTCCCCCGACCTGCTGCTCACGCACCGCCCCAACGATTACCATCCCGATCACCGCTACACATCGCAACTGGTACAAGACGCGGCCTATTTGGTGACCGTCCCCAATATCTGCCCCGGCCTATTTGGTGACCGTCCCCAATATCTGCCCTGAAACGCCGATTCTCCTGGGTGAGCCGAGCATTATGTATCTGCAGGACGACTTCAAAAAGCCTTATCCTTTTTCACCGACGATAGCCATCAACATCGACGAAGTACTCGAAACGAAAGTCGATATGCTTGCGTGTCATGTGTCTCAGGCATATGAATGGCTGCCGCACAACGGGCTGATGGATGCCGACGTACCGGCAGATCCCAAGCAACGGCGTGACGCCCTTAGAAAATGGCTTGCCCAGCAGGCGGAAGTCACCGACGAATGCCGCGGACTGCTGGTAAAATCGTACGGCTTGGATGGTGCGCGGACGGTAGGCGCGGTCGAGGCGTTTGAACCGTGCGAGTACGGAGCGAAACTCGATCGTGAGTCTTACCGCAAGCTCTTTTCTTTCTTGCCGCAGTTTTCCGTTCAGGTACAATTGGCCTGAGTAATTGATGTCTTTAAAATAGTTGGTTTCAAATGACTCTATTGCCTCGTACAACGGCATGGACCGGAAATGGTTGCTTGTCGCTTGCTTTTCTGGTAATCGTTCTTTCGGCATTGGGAGCGAATGCAGCCACTGTGGGGATGTCCCTCCGACCCATGAATAGCCCGATCGTCATTCCGTCGGCCGGGACAGACCTTGCCGAGTTCAATGTCCAGCCGGTCAGATCGAGACCGTGGTCATTGATTAGGCGAGCGGCAAGTGAAAATCTACCTGCCGCGAGGCTGTCAAGCATTACCAGCCGTTAAAACTTGGTAAGTTCTCATCTGCCGCTCGCCCTAACACATCGCGAAGACTTCGCATGCCGTGGAGGTCGTCCCATGGAAACGCCTCGGCACCTGATGTGGAGTCGCTATATCCCCCGATGACCGTTCGACCACGACATCGCATAAGTCGTCCGTATTCTTACAGTCTGTCGAGCAACTGGCACCGCCGCCTGGCTTTGGTGGCCGCCGGAGTTTGAGGCGATATTTCGTAAGGGACGGTCCAATCACGATTTATGGCCGACCACGAGCTTGTCCTGACAGGCGTGGCATGCCGATTGCGGTTTCTTTTTCCAGGGAATGTCAGTAGCTCCAAAATGGCCGATGAAGCCGACCCGGGCTAACCTGCTAGCTGCCAAAAACGTCGGTTCTCGGGCGGCTTATCGCCCTGTCCTTGGTAGGGTTGAGCAACAATTTGGAAGTATTGAATGTTGGGTTCACGGCAGATGGGATCAAGGCTTGTTGCTACGCCCTCGGTCAAATTCTGGACTTTCAGCGATAGGGAGAGGAACCATGATCAAACGAATCCTTGTCGGCCTTGGGGGGACGGAATTCACCTCCGTGGCAATTCGCCGTGCGATTGATTTAGCACGAATCCACGAGGCCCAACTGACCGGTGTGACGGTGATCGATGTTGAGCGTTTGAAACGGGTGGGACCGGTTCCGCTGGGTGCCGGGGGGGCTGCGCACGAACTGCGAGAGCATCGTATTCGAGTGGACAGGCAGCGGGTGAGGGAAGCGATCCGCGAGTTTGAGATGGCTTGCAATGCGAATGGAATCACTAACCGTGTCTGCCGCGAAGAAGGCGATCCCTTTGAATTGTTGATGTCGCGGGCCCGGTACCAGGATCTGGTTATTTTTGGCCTTCGCAGCATCTTCGAATACGGCATCTTGGGAGATGAAGATTACAATCCGTCCGAGACACTGTGTCGGCTGCTCTCCGCGGGGGTTCGGCCAATCATTGCGATCTCGAAAGAGTATCACCCCATTCGGCGAGTCCTTATCGCTTATAGTGGGTCGATGGAATCGGCAAAAACGATGCGACGATTTGTTCAGTTGCGCCTCTGGTCGGACGTGACCGTGCGAATCGTTACCTACCAGCACTCCCTCGATCGGGGAGAGCGACTTTGCGAGGAAGCTGCCGAGTACTGCCGGGCCCACGGTTTGGAACCCGAAATACACTACAGTTTGGGCTCGCCGGTGGAATGCTTGCTGCCCGAAGCAGCCGATTGGGCGGCGGACATGATCGTGATTGGAAACAGTGCACGTCGCCTCCTCTTGCGGAAACTTTTCGGAGAAACGGCACTCCACGTGATCCGCAACTCGGATCTTCCCTTGTTCCTGTGCCAGTGAGGTTTAGCGAATGGCCGAAGAACTTCAAAGTCTGTTAGAACGGATTCAAAAAGAGTCCATGGGTCGAGCCGAAAAGCAGGCAGACGAAATTGTGGCGCAGGCAAAAGAAAAGGCCGCAGTGCTTATTCAAGCTGCAGAAGAAAAAGCAAAACAGGCACTTGAAAAAGCAGCCATTGATGCGATTGCTTTTACGGAACGAAGCCAGAAAACATTGGCACAGGCCGCCCGTGATCTGCTCCTAACCGTGGGGTGCGGCGTGGAGACTCTTTTTGAGAAACTGGTGAGTGACGCGGTTGCCGATGCGCTTTCCGTTGAGGTAGTGGCCAAGATGCTAATGAAAATTTGCGATACCTCTTCGATGAAGCAGGGTATTAGCATCAGCATGAGCGGTGCAGACCAGAAAAAAATCGTTGAATATTTCAACGCCAAATTGGCGGAGGCCGTGAAGCGTGGTGGCGTGGAAATCAAGACCGATAATGAAATCATCAAAGGGTTTACCGTCGCCCTGAAAGGGCAGGATGTCTATACCGATTTTACCCGTGAAGCGATTGCCGAGGCGTTGATGAAGTTTTTACGTCCGCGGTTAGCCGACATTGTCCGTGAAGCCGCCAACCCAAAATAAGCCATGGACTACGCCTATATCCTGGCCAGTTTGCCAATGTTGCGATGGGGTGAAAAACCACTGGTGACGGTGGACGAATTTCGCGGTTCCTGCATGTTACTTACCGAAGCGGATGCCATGGAGCTGGATCGACTGCTGGCAGGGCAGTTGGAGGAATGTGTCTCTGCCTTTGTCCGGGAGTGGTCCCATGCTGATACCCAAATTCGTTCCGCGGTGGCGCGTGGCCGTTGTGAAAACGCGGGCGTGGAGATTTCAGCCTATGTCCGACCGTTCTTTGGCTGCGACATGGTGACTCAGAAGGTGGTTGCCGATGCGCTGGCATCCAAAAATCCGCTGGCTGCGGAACGCATTTTGGATCAACAGCGTTGGGCATTGGTGGATGAGATCGCTTTTGAACATCCGTTTAAGTTGCAAGGTGTATTGGCTTATGCGGTAAAATTGACGATTGCATGGCGCTGGGCCGTGTTGGACCAAGGAAAAGCCGATGTGGTTATTGAGGACCTGATCGTTACAAACTTGAAAGACGAAGTGTCGATGACTCGATTGTTAAATGAAGAGAACGTGGCCAGATAAGGCCACGAAGGAACATAATAACCGAAAAGTTGCTATGGAAAAAAACCTGGGAAAGATCGTTGGGGTCAATGGAAACCTGCTAACGATTGAATTTGATAAGCCGGTGGTGCAGAACGAGGTGGCCTATGCCATTTTGGACGGATTCCGCTTGAAGAGCGAAGTGATCCGTATTCGCGGAAACCGTGCCGAAGCGCAGGTGTTTGAAAATACCCGTGGCCTGCAAATCGGCGGCGTAGTGGAATTTACCGGAACACTCCTTTCGGTGGAACTTGGTCCAGGCTTGCTGACCCAGGTATATGACGGGTTGCAGAACCCATTGCCACAATTGGCCGAAAAATGCGGGTTTTTTCTCCAACGCGGAACGTATCCGCGGGCCCTCGATGCTGAAAAGAAATGGGACTACACCCCGGTTGCCGAGGTGGGCGATACGCTGAAGGCAGCGGATACGGTCGGTACCGTTCCGGAAGGCATTTTTACCCATCGGATTATGGTTCCCTTCGGATTGGCTGGCAAATTAACGGTTGAGGAAGTCGTTGACGCGGGCTCCTATACCGTCGATCAGATCGTGGCGAAATTGAAAGATGTCTCCGGCAATACCGTTGAGGTCACGATGACACAGAATTGGCCGGTAAAAATACCGATCAAGGCGTACGACGAACGTCTTAAAACAGAAGAACCGCTGGTGACCAATGTGCGTATCATGGATACGTTCTTTCCGATAGCCCGTGGTGGCACCTATTGCATTCCTGGCCCGTTCGGTGCCGGTAAAACCGTATTGCAACAGATCACCAGTCGCCATGCCGATGTGGACATCGTGATTATCGCCGCCTGCGGCGAACGGGCCGGAGAAGTGGTGGAAACACTACGCGAATTCCCGGAACTGCGCGATCCGCGTACCGGTAGGAGCTTAATGGAACGTACGCTGATTATTTGCAATACCAGTTCCATGCCGGTGGCCGCCCGTGAAGCTTCGGTCTATACGGCCGTAACCATTGCTGAATATTATCGGCAGATGGGACTTGACGTCTTGCTCCTGGCGGACTCCACATCACGCTGGGCACAGGCGCTGCGCGAATTGTCCGGCCGCCTGGAAGAGATTCCGGGGGAAGAAGCTTTTCCCGCCTACCTCGAATCGGTGATCGCCTCGTTCTATGAACGGGGTGGCGTGGTTCGCCTGAATGATGGATCGACCGGGTCCGTCACCATCGGCGGAACGGTGAGTCCGGCCGGGGGGAACTTCGAAGAACCTGTAACTCAGAGTACCCTCAAAGTGGTGGGGGCCTTTGAAGGCCTTTCCCGGGCACGCTCCGATGCACGTCGTTATCCGGCCATTGATCCGCTCGAAAGCTGGAGTAAATATCCCAGCGTGGTAGGCGAGGAAGATCTGGAGGTTGGGCGCCGGATGCTGCGCCAAGGCAATGAAGTCGGGCAGATGATGAAGGTGGTGGGTGAAGAAGGAACCAGTATGGATGACTTTGTTGTCTACCTCAAAAGCGAATACCTCGATGCGGTTTATCTACAGCAGGACGCTTACCATGAAGTGGATGGAGCCACCAGCGCCGACCGGCAACAATATGTGTTTGGTAAAATCACCAATATTTTGCGAACGAAGATGAATTTCAAGGAGAAGGCCGCTGCTCGTACGTTCTTCCAGAACCTGACCCAGGCAACCAAAGACTGGAATCGAATGGTCGTAAATAGCGACGAATACAAACAGTCAGTAAAACAGATCAAGCAAATGCTCGTGGAGGTAAGCGTTCATGAATAAGGTTTACCACCGTATCGAGAAAATCGCCGGTAACGTGATTACCATTAAGGCGGACCTGGTAAAATATGGCGAACTGGCAGTGGTCTCTTCGGGCTTCGGCACATCGTTGGCCAACGTGATCCGGCTCGAACATGACAACGTGTCGCTGCAAGTTTTTACCGGAAGCCGCGGAATTGCGACCGATGCCAAGGTTCGTTTCTTGGGTAATCCCATGCAGACAGCCTTTTCGGAGTCGCTGCTCGGACGCATCTTTAATGGCATTGGAATTCCCCGCGATAAGGGCCCTGCCATCAAGGATAATATGACCGACATCGGCGGGCCTTCCGTGAACCCCGCTAAGCGTATTATTCCACGTAATATGGTGCGTACCGGGATCCCGATGATCGATGTGTTCAATACGCTGGTCGAATCGCAGAAGCTGCCGATTTTCTCGGTGGCAGGTGAGCCGTACAACGAATTGCTCGCACGAATCGCTTTGCAGGCCGAAGTGGATGTCATTATTCTCGGCGGCATGGGGCTCAAGCACGATGATTATCTCTACTTCCGCGATACTTTGGAAGAATATGGGGCGCTTTCTCGTTCGGTGATGTTTGTGCATACGGCTGCGGATCCGACCGTGGAATGCCTGATGGTTCCGGATGTCTGCCTGGCCGTCGCTGAAAAATTCGCCCTGAAAAATAAACGTGCACTGGTACTGCTGACCGATATGACGAACTTTGCCGATGCCATGAAGGAAATCGCCATCACCATGGAACAGATTCCTTCCAATCGTGGTTATCCGGGCGATTTGTATAGCCAGCTCGCTTCGCGTTACGAAAAAGCAGTCGATTTCGACGGGAATGGCTCCATTACCATTTTGGCCGTAACCACCATGCCGGGCGACGATGTGACCCATCCAGTACCCGATAACACGGGCTACATTACCGAAGGCCAGTTCTATCTGCGCAATGCGCGAATCGAACCGTTCGGCTCGCTCTCGCGTCTGAAGCAACTGGTCAATGGGACCACCCGTGAGGACCATCGCCAAATCATGAATACCATGATCCAGCTCTATGCAAACTATAAGGAAACCCTGGAAAAACAATCGATGGGCTTCCGCATGAGTGACTGGGATTCAAAATTGCTCAAATATGGGGGCCGTTTTGAAAATGAACTCATGGACTTGAGTGTGAACATCCCACTGGAACAGGCACTGGACCTTTGCTGGACCATTCTGGCCGACTGCTTTGAACCGGCGGAAGCAGGGTTACCTACAAAATTGATCGATCGATTTTGGCCCAGCAAGGGCTAACGATGATGGCAAAGATAAAGCGGACTAAAAATGAGATGAAGTCGCAACGCGATGCATTGGCGCGTTTTCAGCGATATTTGCCGACGTTGCAACTCAAAAAGCAGCAGTTGCAGATGGAAGTGCGTCACCTGGATGTAAAAATTGAAGCAAAACGGTGCGAAGAAGGGTCTTTTCTGAACGAGTTGAAGGGGTGGAGCAAACTGTATGCGGAGCCGTTTGATTTTAACAAGTATGTGCGGTTGGAAAAAGTGGTGCTGGTCGAAGGAAATGTTGCCGGGGTCACGATTCCGGTCTTGGAGGATTTGATCTTTGCGCGGGAAATTCCCGACCTGTTCGAGTCGCCATTGTGGGTGGACGAAGGAATGGATGCGATTCAGCATCTGGTGCGACTGCGGGTGGAACAGCTGGTGATGCGTAAAGAGCAGCAATGCCTCTACGAAGAACTGCGTACAACCAATCAGAGAGTGAACCTGTTTGAAAAAGTAAAAATTCCTGAATGTGAGGAAGCGATAAGGAAGATTAACATCTTTCTGGGCGATCAGCAGACCTCGGCGGTAGCACGGGCGAAGATTGCCAAGAACAAAAACATCGCCCATGAGGCGATGTTGAGTTATGAGTAGTGGAAGCATGAAGCAGGAGTACGGGTGTACCCATGATTGCATCGATGAAAAAACTGACGATCTTGTGCCTGGATGTGGACCGGGACCAAACGCTGGAAAAGTTGCGTGAATTGGGTGTCATGCATCTGGAGCATGTGAATGTTCCAGCGGGCGAAACGGTCGACCAGGCTCAAGCCGCTTATGCTCGCGCCGTACGAGCCCTCGATAGGCTCCCTGCTGAACATACACTGCCGCCCTCAGGCAAAACGGCGGAAGAGACGGTTGACGCAATTACCGGAATTCTTGCCAAGAAAATGGAACTTCAAGCCCGACATGACTTGCTCTCCATGGAAGAAAAAAGAATAAAACCTTACGGTTCGTTTGATCCAGCACGGATTGCGGAACTTGAAGAAAAAGGAATCCAGGTCAAACTTTGCAAGCTAGGAGCGAAAGAAGATGTCGCATTGCCTGAGAATACGGCCCTTTACGTGATTCGCGTCACGAAAGAGGGGCGGTATTCGGCCATTGTTGGTCAAGGCGACTTCAAGCTGCCGGTTCCCGAGGTGCGTCTGCCCGAGAAATCGCTGGCGGATACGCAGCAGGAAATGGCAGCCATGGAGCAGAAACTGGCTGCCCTTTCCCAGGCCATTCATGAACTTGGCGGAGAGCGAAAAGGCGTCGAGCATTACAAGCAAGTGCTGCGGGATCGGCTCTCTTACGTGGAAGCCCGTGCAGGCATGGGCTCCGACGCGCAGATAAGGTTTCTACAAGGATTTTGTCCGGCTGATTCGATGGCTCAAGTTCGACACGCCGCCAAGGAACATGGTTGGGGATTGGTGGTTGATGAACCGGGCCCGGAAGATAATGTCCCAACCGACATTCGAAGCCCGGAATGGGTGAAGCCGATCAAAACCATTTTTGAGTTAACAGGCATTCTTCCGGGATATGACGAAGTGGATGTCAGCCCGGTATTCCTGATAGCACTCAGCGTTTTCTTTGCCATGCTGGTGGGTGATGCGGGATATGGCGCATTGTTTCTGCTGCTGACCCTATTGGCACGTCGGCAAATGAAGAGTGCCCCGCGGTACCCGTTCTCCTTCATGGTGGTCATGAGTCTCTGTACGATCCTCTGGGGCGTCATGACAGGGACGTACTTTGGCATGGAAAAAGCAAGTTTGCCAGTGCCCTACATTCATTGGCTGGGCGATGAATCAAGCAGTCACAATGTGATGTTTCTCTGCTTTCTGATTGGCACAATACACCTTTCCATTGCTCATTTGTGGAATGTCTGGTTGTTACGCAAAACGCCGCGGGCCGCCGCCCATGTAGGATGGGTACTAACGACCATCACTATGTTTTTTGTCGCTTGCATGTTTGTTCTTGGGCACGAATTGCACCCGTGGGCAATTCCCCTGTTTGTCGTGGGATTGGTGCTCATCGTGTTGTTCATGACTCCCCCCAAGCAGTTGAAAGAAAAGTGGTTCCAGCATGCCATGTTGCCCCTCTCCATTATTAATAATTTTACCGATGTGGTCTCTTATCTGCGTCTGTTTGCCGTGGGGACCGCATCGTATGCGGTGGCCAGTGCGTTCAATCAAATGTTGGCCATCACACCCGAAGATGCCATCTGGATGATTCCCCTGAAAATGATGCTCCTTTTTTTGGGACATGGGCTGAATATCGCATTGTGTGGACTCGGAATCCTGGTGCATGGCGTTCGTTTGAACACGCTTGAGTATTCATCGCATATGGGATTGCAGTGGAAGGGCCACCCCTACAGACCATTCGTGCGCACGGTTAAAGCGGTTAAGGATCGTTCGAGAAATAACTGTCCGATGTCCCCTCGCCCCTTTGGGGAGAGGGCAGGGTGAGGGGCCTGGAAATATGCCAGTTATTTCTCGAACGATCCTAAGGCGGAATGGCTATTAGAAAGTACTGAAACAAGACAGAAACAAAAAGGAAAATGCCATGGAACAAGCGGTCATGATAGCATGGGGTAATTTTGGTGCGGCGGCTGCGTTGTGTCTGGCCGCAATAGGTTCCGCGTTGGGCGCGGGAACCGCGGGACCGGCAGCCATTGGGGCATGGAAAAAAGCATACGCCCAGGGCAAGCCTGCTGCATTTACATTGGTCACCTTTGTGGGCGCACCCCTTTCACAGACCATTTATGGCATGATCCTCATGGGACAGTTGCAAAAGGCCGCGACAGCAGACCCACAGGCATGGCCCATGTTCGTGGCCGCGGGCGTATTCGGGGGGATGGCGATGGGCTTTTCGGCCTGGTATCAGGGGAAATGCGGAGCTTCGGCTGCCGATGCGCTCGGCGAAACCGGTCAGGGCTTTGGCAACTACCTGATGGTGTTGGGGGTGGTCGAAACGGTAGCCCTTTTTGTCATGGTCTTCCTGATGATGCTGGTGAAATAAACACGCAGTAACTATTCTGAGAAAACCTCCGGCTCTGCCGGAGGAGCCTCACTCCTAGAATGGTGGATGAAGCCGACCTGATCAGCACTTTTCAGGTGGCAAATCCTTGGCCAGGCGGCTTATCCCCCTGTCGTTCTCGGTTCGCTATGCGGTAAATTTGGAAGTACTGAAACTCCTGGGAGACGACTTCGGATGCATTCAAAACTGGCAACGAAAATATCGGTGGCCATTGTGGGTGTGGTCGGCCTGGCATTGACCGGTAGCGTGGTGGCGTTGCTCGCGGCGTGGCAGGTGAGGGGGCTCATGCAGGATACGGTTACCGAGAACCTCTCCAGTCTTCGGGCCGCGGAGGAACTGGAGATTGCCCTGCTCGAAAAGCGGAGCCTGATGGTATCGTTCATCCTTGACAAGGAAAACCCCAAGCGGTTCGAGGACCTTCAGCGAAAGGATGGTTCTTTTTATGAAGCCCTGGATCGAGCGAGGAATACGGCCCACACCGCATGCGAAAAAAAGATTCTGGACGATTTGGAAAGAACTTACCAGGAATACGATGAGAAGCGAAATGCGATGATTTCGCTTTATCAAAGGGGAGACAGGGACAAAGCGGTTGCAATTTATCTCCATGAGGTAAGTAGCCTTTTCCATCAAGTCGATCGCCGGTCGCGAGATTTTATAGCGGAGAATAAACGGACCATCGACTTGACGACGGCACGGGCCCAGCACCAGGTCATTCGTATCACGTGGGTGGTGGCCGGGTTTGCCATTTTGACGATCGGACTGGGCGCATTCCTCGCCTGGCTCTTCTTTCATGGCGTCCTGAACCCGTTGCGACAAATGGCCGCGGATGCGCGCAAATTTACCGGGCAGCGGTCCGCGGCTTCTGCTGAAATGCCCATGGATGAGCTTCCCATCGTGAGCGAGTATTTACGCTCCCTGATGTGCGACGTATCCGATGCCCGCACGGCCCTGGATGATAATCGCAGGCGGTTGTTGAACGCCGAAAAACTGGCTACGGTGGGCAAGCTGGCGGCCGGTGTGGCTCATGAAATACGCAATCCGTTGACCGCGATCAAGATGTGGCTGTTTTCGATTCGCAAGACGGCCGGAGGCGATCCCGAACAAGACCGGAAATTCGAGATTGTCTCCGAGGAGATCACTCGAATGGAGAAGATCGTTAGCAATTTCCTTGAATTCTCGCGACCGCCGGCGCTGAAGCAAGAAGCACAATCCGTTTCCGCGCTGGTCGATAGAACACTGGAGCTATTCAGTCACCGGATTGAGGAAAAGAAGATCCGGCTGGTTCACCATGACGCGGCGCATTTGCCGCCGGTCCTGGCCGATGCGGATCAGTTCAAGCAGGTACTTAATAATGTGCTGGACAACGCTATCGAAGCAACGAACGAAGGTGGAGAGATTCAAATTACGGCGGCTAAGGACGATCAGACAAACGATCGATCGATGGTGGTGGTACGTGTTCATGACAATGGCAAGGGAATGCCGCAAGACGTCGGCGAGAGAATTTTCGAGCCATTTTACACGACAAAGGACGACGGTACGGGGCTTGGCCTTTGTATCGCAGCGCAAATCATGGCAAAGCATGGTGGAAGCCTCGTGCTCGAATCATCAACAAAACAGGGAACAACGTTTGCGGTTTGGGTCCCGACAGCCAAGAAAGAATCCCATGAGCCGAATCTTAGTAGTTGACGACGAACGCAACGTGCTCTCTGGATTCGAGGAACTGCTCGGTTCGGAGGGGCATGAAGTCCTGACGGCCCGCCACGCCCAAGCGGGATTGGAACGCATTGAGGCCGAGGACTTCGATCTGGTCATTTTAGATATCCGCATGCCAGGAATGAGCGGTCTCGACGCGCTCAAGCAGATTGTGCATGGGCAGCCCAAACTGCCGGTCATCATCATGACCGGCGAAGGGACTATGGAGACCGCGGTCGAAGCGACCAAACGTGGAGCCTTCGACTACCATCTGAAACCATTCGAACCGGCCGACATGCTCCAAACGATTGAAAAGGCGCTTCAGTGCACCCGGCTTATGAAGGGGCACGTCGCTCTCGGCCGAGAGAACAAGGTTGCGGCTGGCGACGCCATCATTGGTCAAAGTCCGCCGATGCAGGAAGTTTACAAGGCGATCGGACGCGTGGCGCAAACCGACGCCACCGTACTCATTCGGGGCGAGTCCGGTACCGGCAAGGAACTCATTGCCCAAGCCATCTACCAACACAGCCGTCGTAGCGCTGCGCCTCTCTCGGTGGTCAACTGCGTGGCGATCCCGGAAACGCTTCTGGAAAGCGAATTGTTCGGTTACGAGAAAGGTGCGTTTACCGGAGCGAATGCTCGGCGGATCGGTAAGTTCGAACAAGCCAGTGGAGGTACTATTTTCCTGGATGAGATCGGCGACATGCCACTAAGCATCCAGGCGAAGATTCTTCGAGTCTTGCAGGAGAAGGAGTTCGAGCGTCTTGGTGGCAACCAAACGATCCGTGTCGATGTCCGAGTGCTGACCGCCACCAACCGAGATCTGGAAATTGCCATCGCGGAGGGGACTTTTCGTGAGGACCTCTACTATCGTTTGAATGTTGTCACGATTAAGGCGCCGCCGCTGCGAGAAAGGCGAGAGGACATCCCCACGCTGGTCGGTTACTTTTTGGATCGGTCGGCCCGAGAACTCAATGTGGCCAGACCCCCGCTGGCTGAAGATGCCACCGGATTGCTTCAAGACCACTCTTGGCCAGGCAATGTTCGAGAGCTTCAGAATTGTATTCAAAGGGCGATGATCCACACCCAAGGACATCCCATTCAGGCGACCGATCTGCATCTTGCCTTGGAACTCGACAGCGGGCGGGGGCCAGTAGGGGTCGCGAATCTCGACGATGAGAGGCTGTTCGATATCGTTCAGCGCTGGCTCAGTGCACACGGAGGAATCCGTGCATGCGAGAGGTTTCTGGAGAAAGCCGAAAGGCTCCTGTTGGCCGAAGCCCTCAAGCGGACTCAAGGTAACCAGACGCGGGCGGCGGAGTTGCTTGGCCTGACCCGCCCAACCCTTCACGCTAAAATGCAGAAACATGGCCTCCATGCCAGAGGTGAGTTATGACAACGATTTTATTGGCCGACGACAAGAAAAATATCCGCGATTACTGCAAGCAGGAACTTGAAGAGGAGGGTTACCGAGTGATCCTTGCCCGCGACGGTCGGGAGGCGATCGAACGGGTCCAGATGGAGTTGCCCGATCTGATAATCCTGGATCTCCGCATGCCAAGAGTTGGTGGTCTCGAGGCGGTCGGGCCGATTCGGGCAATCTCCCCTGAGGTTCCTATCATTCTGTTTACCGCCAACGATGAAGACTGCATGGCAGATGGTCGCAGTCGGCTCGCGGTGGCCTGCGTGGAGAAGTCCGAAAACCTCACCGAATTGAAGCGGGCGATCGCCCGCACCTTGGGCCACGCGGGAAGGGAAGGCCTCTTCTAGGGGCTTTCCTCAAGCCACCCGCATAGCGGGTGGTACGTGATTGGCCCCTGCCGCATGGTGTTTCGGTAGCGATTTCGATTTCGATAGCGATCCCGATTTTGATTTTGATTTTGATTTGGACTGCCTGTCGGATTTCTGGCGTGCTGTCGGTTGACGGACGTTTGATGACCTCTCCTCGCCGACGGACCACGAGGTCTGGAAGCTGCTTATCTATCGGCCTGATCGAGACTTACGAGTTATTGCCGAGCTATTGCGGCACCCAGGGTTCAGCTCGGAACGGCATTTGCTCCAGAATGCAGTAGAGATCAGGCAGCGAGCCATCGGGCAAGATTCAAGACGGAAAGGGAGCCTCATGTACCGGTATAAGCGTCTACTGGTTGGCCTTGCCGGGGCTGATCGAGATCGAGGAACCATCGAGTACGCCGCCATGGTCAGCCGGATGGCGAAGTCGGAGAAGACCTACTTTGTCCATGTCGCCGACAGTTTGGATATTCCGGAACCGATTCGCGAGGCGTATCCAGATTTGCTGCAACCTGTTGATGAGCATTGGATCGAACAGATGCGGGAGATGGTCGTGGATCGTTTCTCTTGCCATCCGGAGATCGACGTGGCCTTTGAAGTTGTCGAAGGGACGCCGCTGGTCGAAATCTTGCGATTGGCCCGCCAGAAGGAAATTGATCTATTGCTGGTCGGAAAGACCAAGGAACACCAACAGAGCGGCATGCTCCCGGAGAAACTCGCACGCAAGGCCCCTTGTTCCGTTCTGGTCGTTCCCGAAGGGGCCCCGTCGCGAATCTCCAAGATTCTAGTACCGGTTGATTTCTCGGAGCATTCCGCCGACGCGATGGATGTGGCCATCGCCTTCAGCATCGCCGGAACCTTGCCGGATATTGCAGGTCTGCACGTCTATCGGTCCTACGAAGGTAACAAGGGATATGAGGTGCATTATGATCAGCTCGCGGAGATCCTGCGGGCAGGCGTGGAGAAGGCATATCTGGAATTCATCCAGGGATTTACCCACGGAGAGTGTTCCATAACGCCCATGTTTTTGTTGTCCAGCAATCCGTCGCGAGCCATCTTGGGAGTCATCGAGGACCAGCAAGCTGACCTGATGGTCGTCGGGGCCCGCGGCAGAACGGCTGCTGCTGCGCTGGTATTGGGAAGCATTACCGAGCGGCTGATCGCGTCGACTCAAATACCACTTGTCGCGGTGAAGAAAAAGGGTACGGGTCTGAGTTTGCTTGACATCCTGTTCCCGCTTTGAAAAGGAGAAAGCGATGAAGATTTTAGAAAGAATTCTTGTACCCACGGACTTCAGCCATGCAGCCAAGGACGCAGTCCGAACGGCGATTTTTGTAGCCAAGAAATTCAGCTCGGAGATTTGTTTGCTGCACGTGATTCCAGGTACCTTGAATTTCAGTTCCGATGTGCGGGCGATGGTTGAGAAGAAAGTTGGGGAACACTTACGGAAGACGGTTGAGCAGATCCGAGCGGAGGGCATCCAGAGCGTCGAGGCCGTTATCGAAAACGGTGTCCCAGCAGACCAGATTGACCAGCATGCCATGAGGGGCGATGTCAATGTGATCATCATGGGAGCTGGCGAACTGGGCAATGGCAAGCCGTTTCGCCTGGGTACGGTAACCGCCAGGATCCGCAGCCAGGCAACCAAACCGGTCTGGGCCGTGAAGCCGGGTGTTTTGCCTCGATTCAGTAAGATCCTTTGCCCGGTGGATTGTTCCGAGTCATCCGGCCGCGCGCTGAAGAATGCAATTCATCTTGCACGTGAATTTCCGGCTGAGTTGACGGTACTCGCGGTCAATCAGGGCTTGCCGGATTACTATGAACCTTTCGGTAAAGCCGCTGCCGTGGAAGTAGAGCCATTCACCGAGGAGCCATTGCCCCAGCTTGACCCGTTTCTTGCCCACTCTGACTTCCACAATGTTTGTTTGAACAAGGTGATACGCCACGGCGATCCAGTCCGACAAATCGTGACGACTGCTCATGAAACAAAAGCGGATCTGCTCGTTATGGGTTCGGTGGGTAAAACGGGCTTTTCGAAGCTATGGATCGGAGGGGTCACTCGAAAGGTCGCCCAGGAAATGCCCTGCTCGATTGTTACGGTGAAATCAGAGCATGCGGTCCGGTTGCGGTTGGATGCCGAAGCCGATGGCATCAAGGCGCATTTCAAACAGGGGCAAGAGTTGCTTGAGCACGGATTCCCTGAGGAAGCCATGAGCCAATTTCAACATTGCATCGCCCTCAATAGCATGCATGCCCCGGCATGGGAGGGAATGGCTGCCGCGCATCGACGAATGGCGCACCTGAAGGAGACAAGCAAGTGTACGGAAAAGGCAATGTCCATCGTTCAGCAAATCGAGGACATTCGGCTGGAAACCGAAATTCGCAGCCACCATCCCCTCCTCGGCCGAAAACGTCATTACCTTTGATAGTCAATGAGAGAAAGAACAGCCAGATGCGACTGCCGATTGGCAAGCGAATTGCAACGGTCACATGAAATCGGAAAAAGGAGCAGGTAGGATGTCCACAAGTAAAATACTGTATGCGACGGACTATTCGGAGCTAAGCCAGGAGGCGCTTAAGTACGCCACTTCATTGGCGAAAGCCGCGGACTCGACAATGTTGATTACACACGTTTCAGATCTCGAATTGTACCCAGTTGGCGAGCTATTTGACGAACCGGTTGAGCCATCACCCCAGGAGCTTGAACAGCTTCAGGCGGTTTTGCCAACAGATGCGAGTGTTGCTTGCGAGCATTGCCTTTTGCACGCGCCGCCAAGTAGTGAGAACATCCACCCCGCTGAAGAGATCGTGAAATATGCGGCCCAGGAATCGGTGGATGCTATTGTTATTGGCACACACGGTCGTAGTGGCCTAAGCCGACTGTTAGCTGGAAGTGTAGCTTCGGATGTGATGCGTCAAGCCGATTGCCCGGTGGTGATAATCAAAATGCCACGCAAGCAGAGAACGCTTACACCTTTGTGAATGGCACCTTTGTGAATGGCACCTTTGTGAATGGCACCTTCGCGAGGAGCAACGAACACGAAAAAAATGTGAGTAAGGTTTGGTAATCCTTGACACCCTACCGATCCTGGCCGCCGCGTCGCCAGACGTCTGGAGCATCTTGAGGGACATTCTTGTCTTGTTGGCGATGGCCCTTGTGCTTGGAACGGTTGCCGAACGGCTTGGTCAGAGTGTGATCGTCGGTTATTTGATTGCGGGTACGCTGGTCGGGCCAAATGTCCTTGGCTGGATTTCCACTCAAGGCGAGCTTTTCAACATCGCCGAACTGGGCATGGCCCTGCTGTTGTTCGCCATTGGGCTGGAGTTTTCGCCGCGCCGGCTGCTGACGCTCGGCAGTGCCGTGCTGAAAATCGGTCCGCTTCAAGTCATCTTGACGGTGGTCCTTGGTTACGCATTGTCGAACGTTTGGGGCTTGAGTGGGCAAGAATCGTTGGTTGTTGGCATGATGGTCGCCATGAGCAGTACTGCGTGTGTGCTGCGGTTGTTGACAGACCGGGCCGAAATCGACAGCCAGCATGGACGAACGGCTCTTGGGATTCTACTAGTCCAGGATGTGTCCGTGGTCCCGATGATGTTGCTGGTAAGCATTATGGCAACTGGGGGCGATTGGGGTCTGATCGTTGCCAAGCTCGCCCTGGTACTGCTCTTGGCGGCCGTTCTCATCGGCCTGTTTTATGCGTTGTTCAATGTCGCCGCACCGCGACTCATGTTGCTGCCCACGTGGCGTAAGAATCGCGATTTGCCAGTTCTTCTGGCCGTGATCATGGCGACTGGCTCGTCGTGGGCGACCCATGCGGTCGGACTGAGCCCGGCAATGGGGGCATTTGCGGCGGGTGTTCTGCTGGCTGTGTCTCCGTTTGCCATACAGATCCGCGTAGACACGCGGCCCCTGACGACGCTGATGGTTACGTTGTTTTTTGCATCCATTGGTATGTTCGGTGACCCCCTGTGGTTGCTTGCACATTGGCCGGTCGTTACCGGGGTCGTACTCGCAGTCGTCGTAGGCAAATCGCTCATCATTGCCCTCTTAGCACGCACTTTCGGCCAACCCTGGCGTTATGCGATTGCGTCAGCGTTGTGCCTGGCCCAGGTTGGCGAATTCTCTTTTGTGTTGGCGATCATCGCACACAGCGATGCTGTTGGTGTCCCGCTGATCACCTCGACGACCTTTCACGTGATGGTTTCGGCGACTATCCTGACGCTGCTGTGCACTCCCTATCTTGTCGGCGCAGCACCGTGGGTTGGCGCTCGCTGTGAGGATGTGATGAGGCGATGGCGACGTCCAATTCGTCCGGCCGTTGAGATGGCAGGAAGGATGCCGCCGACTGGCCATTGCCGGGCAACGTCTGAAGAAGCGAGTCCCGCCAGGTCTGTCGCCTTCGATTTGATTGTGATCGTTGGTTTCGGCCCGGCTGGACAACGGGTTGCGGAAGGTCTGATGGACTCACACCAGGAGCAGATGGTGGCGATCGATCTCAACCCTGCCAACATCGAAATTGCACGAAGATATGGCTTGAAAGCCCATCTTGGCGACGCAACCCAGCGGGAGATACTCGAGCATGCCGGTATCGATAAGGCATGTGCGTTTGTCGTGACCGTGCCAGACCCCACGACCACACGGAACCTGATTTATCTGGTCCGCGATCTCGCTCCGGATGTGTTCATCGTGGTCCGCTGCCGCTACCATGTGCTGCATTGGGAGTTGCTGGGCGCTGGTGCACACGAAGTCGTCGATGAAGAGGACCAACTCGGTCGCCGCCTGGCTACGCAAGTCCGCAAGCACGTGGTTTAGGAGGTCATCCCAACGCACTAGCTTTTGCGGCTTCGGCCAGGGCCGCGGCCTTGTCGGTACGTTCCCAGGTGAATTCAGGCCCGCTGCGACCAAAGTGTCCCCCCGCAGCCGTTTTACGATAAATGGGCCGTCTCAAGTCGAGGTATTCGATGATGCCAGCCGGGGTGAGAGGGAATTGTTCCCGCACCAGTTCGCAGATCCGCGCGTCTTCGATTTTTCCCGTGCCTTCGGTATCGATGTAGATGCTCACCGGTTCCGAAACGCCAATTGCATAGGCGAGTTGCACTTCGCACCGCTCGGCCAAACCGGATGCAACGATGTTTTTCGCCACGTGGCGAGCCATGTATGCAGCGCTGCGGTCGACTTTGGTGGGGTCCTTACCACTGAAAGCGCCACCACCATGTCGGCCGCAGCCGCCGTAGGTATCGACGATGATTTTTCGGCCCGTGAGTCCACAGTCTCCGTGAGGGCCACCGACGACGAAGCGTCCGGTAGGATTGACATGGTAGGTGATGTCGGTCTCCGCACTCGTCCCGGGAACGAGATCCTTGGGTAATACCGGCTTGATGACCTTTTCAATGACGAATTTTCGGATTTCCTCGTTCGACACCTCGGGCGCATGTTGTGTGGAGACAACGACCGTGTCGATCCGCACCGGCTTCTGCCCCTCGTACTCAATCGTCACCTGGCTCTTGCTGTCGGGCCGCAGCCAATCGACTTCTCCCTGCTGGCGGGCTTCCGTAAGCCGATTCAGGATCCGGTGTGACAGGGCGATCGGTAGCGGCATGAGTTCGGGCGTGTCGTTGCAGGCATATCCGAACATCAGGCCCTGATCGCCAGCCCCGATATCCTTACCCTGAGCTGCGTTGTCATCAACGCCCTGGGCAATGTCTCGACTTTGCTCGTCGAGTGTGACCATGACGGCGCACTGATCGGCGCCGATGCCCATCGACGCATCGATGTAGCCAACTTCTCGCAGGATATCACGGACGACCTTCTGCAAGTCGACATACGCGGTGGTGGTGATTTCGCCGGCGACGACGACCAGGCCAGTGGTGACCATCGTTTCGCAAGCGACTCGACTGTGGGGATCCTTCGCAAACAGGGCATCCAGGACGCCATCGGAGATTTGGTCGGCCAGCTTATCGGGGTGTCCCATGCTGACTGCTTCACTGGTGAATAAGTATTTTCCAGATGCCACGGATCGAGGTCTCCACTTGTAAGGGGGGGCTAAGACTGGGCGTCAGTATAAACGGCCTTTTACGCCTTGATCAACCGGTGTAATTGGGTTGCCGGTGGAATCGGGCTCCAGAGGCGAGGCGAGAAGCAAGCTCTGGCGAAGGTCCAAAGTCCAGCCAGGCCCGTGGTGGTACCCTTGGAGATCGGCAGATTTCACGGTATTGGGGCTAGCAGACAGCCTCGGCTGGCGCGATAATGCCCAATGCCACTGCCTACTTCCCACTGCCCAATTGGAGGCGTTTCATGGCCCGTTGGCCACGACATTTATGGACGTCGTTGGTTACCTACGGCATTATTTTTGTTCTATTTCCGCTCGCTTGCCTGCTAGCATACGCTTGGGTGCATCAGTGGTGGATTTTTAGCAATCCTCGGTGAGCTCCTATCAACGTAGCGAATCATGTCTGAATTTCACCGCAGCTCCAACGCGAAGCATGGAGACCCATTGCCCCCGGATGTCGCCCTATTGCGCAACCATCTGGCCACTTTCGGCCAGGAACATGTGTTGCAGTTTTGGCAACAATTGGATCCTCTCAAGCAGCAGGCGTTGGTCCGGCAGGTTGAGCAGCTTGACCTCAAGCTCTTCGGCGATCTGTATCGGAATGCCTGTACGGAGTCGCCCGAGGCCAGCGATGGACCGGATTGGGAATCGCTCGCTCGACGGGCGGAACCGCCGAACGCAGTGCGGTTGGCGAATTGGCACGATGGCGCCACCACTTCCCTGGGCATGACTCCGACCGATGCGCGGCAGCGTGGGATCGAGGCGCTCCGAGCTGGCAAAGTGGGCGTACTGCTGGTTGCGGGTGGGCAAGGGACGCGACTCGGTTTTGAATTGCCCAAGAGTCTCTACCCCATTGGCCCCATTTCCCAGGCGACCTTGTTGCAAATCCATGTGGAGAAGGTTCGGGCCGCATCACGCCGTTATGGTGTCTCTGTTCCGCTCTACCTGATGACCAGTCCGGCCACGCACGAGGCGACCGTGCGGTTTCTTCAGCAACACGATCGGTTGGGACTTGCCGAGTCGCAACTGTTTGTCTTTTGCCAGGGGGCGATGCCAGCGGTCGATTCCCAAACGGGCCGTCTTTTGCTCTCGGATGTCGGAGAGATATTCATGTCTCCCGATGGCCATGGCGGGACGGTTGCCGCCCTGGCGGCCAGCGGTGCGACTGAGCACATGCGGGAACTTGGGATTGAGCAGTTGTTTTACTTGCAAGTCGACAATCCGTTAGCTCCCATCGGTGACCCAGAGCTGATCGGCGCCCACCTGCTGACCGGTTCGGAAATGACTTCTCTGGCGATCGCCAAAAGCGGGCCCTACGACCGGCTGGGGAATTTTGTCATGATCGACGGTAGCCTGCAAGTTATTGAGTACAGTGATTTCCCCGCAGACGTGGCCGAGCGCGTGGATGATTCCGGATCGCTGATTTTTTGGGCCGGCAGTGTGGCAATCCATGTATTTCAAGTCGAGTTTCTCCGCCGCGCTCAGGCGTTGGCCGATGCGTTGCCATTTCATGTTGCCCATAAAAAAGTCCCCTATGTGGATGCGGGCGGGAAGCACGTAACACCTGCCGAGGCGAATGCATTAAAGTTCGAACGATTTATTTTTGACCTGCTGCCCCAGGCCCAGTGCCCTTTGGTGGTGGAATATGCCGAGCAAGATTCGTTTGCCCCACTGAAAAACGCTCCAGGTGCTGAAAAGGATACGGCCGAATATGTACAACGGATGTTGCTGGCCCAGCATGGCCGTTGGTTGAAAGCGGCTGGAGCGCGGGTCGATGAAGGCGTGGATGTGGAAATCAGCCCACTTTTTGCCCTCGATGCTCAGGGCGTGGCCGAGCGGATCCAGCCGGGAGAACGGTTTGAGAGGTCGGTATATTTAGGGGCGGCAGATGAATAACTTGCCGATTTCAAGTAGGATATTTCGGCTTCCCTTCGTACTCGTACTCAGCGAAGCGGTACTCGTACTCGACGACCGTGTGATACCCGCCGTGCGATTCGAGTACGAGTACCGCCGCAAGCGGCTGAGTACGAGGGTTGCATTACCAGAACA
>JAJRWS010000013.1 GCA_024276705.1 Planctomycetota bacterium
AGAAAAAGAAACCCAAAACCTCTTCATGGGACTCGGAGATCGCGATTTAACCTCGAATAGCGATGGGACCCTTTCTTTGCGGCTTAGCGCCTTTGCGTGAGTCTTTTTTTATTGGATCCCCTAAAATCTTTGTTCGGTGCGAAGATTTTGACCGTTAGTAACACGGAGAAGCAAGACCTGTGCCTCTGCCTCTTTGTGTGAGACCTTTTTTGTTTTTATTTTAGGTTGCGGCCACGGGCTGCGCTGGGCTATCCGTGGTCCATGTTTTTTGTAGTTAGCGCCGTAGTACTAGACTAGCAACAAGAAGCGATCGACATCGTAATCGAGCGAAGCGTGATTAGCGGGAATACTCTAGCGATCCGCGGCCTGCATAGTGCACGATTTACTCTGGCTGCGTAAAATAGAAGTGAAGTGAACCACGACGACACGACGAACACAACGAAAATTCTGCGTCGTGCCCGTCGTGTCGTCGTGGTTCAATGATTGACTTGATATCCCTCTCCCCTGTATGATAAAATCTGCCCAAATTCCTCGAAAGGAGTGTGAACTTATGAAAATTTTCACAATGAAATGTTGGTTGGTTTTTTTGGGGGCGGTGGTTGTTGGGGTAGTTGCTCCTGCTGCTTACGCCGACATCTTTGGCAGTGGTGAAAATGCTTTTGAGATCGAGTTCGTCACCATCGGCGTTCCCGGCAACGTGGCCGACACCACGGGCGATCCAAGCTCTGCCGGCGCGGTGCCGTACACTTACCGCATGGGCAAGTACGAAATCTCCGAAGCGATGATCGACGCCGCGAATGCGATCACAGCAGACGAAGGCAATCCGCTCGGCATCGCGCACGACGGGCGTGGTCCAAACAAACCGGCGACGCGCGTCTCGTGGTTCGAAGCGGCACAGTTTGTGAATTGGCTCAACACCAGCAAAGGCGCAACGCCTGCCTACAAGTTCGACGACCAAGGTGATTTTCAACTTTGGGAATCAGCAGACGTCGGCTACGACCCTGATAACCGATTTCGCAACACGCAGGCCCGCTACTTCCTCCCCAGCGTCGACGAATGGTACAAGGCGGCGTTTTATGATCCAGGGACCGAATCCTATTTCGATTATCCCACAGGAAGTGACAGCGAACCGATTCCCGTGGCGTTTGGGATCGATCCAGGGACAGCCGTTTGGAATCAAACAATTGGACCATCCGACATAACTCTGGCTGGTGGGGCTAGCCCATTCGGTACAGTTGCCCAAGCAGGAAATGTTAGTGAATGGCAAGAAACTCCTTTAGATGGCGTGGCAAATGATATCCCAGTACCTGATGTTCGAGCTCGCCGAGGAGATGAATGGGGGCAAGCTATCAACGGCTCTGGTATGTCGTCATTTAATTCAGGGATAGAAAGGCTTGCAAATTCCGGCGGATTTACTAATGGTTTCCGTGTTGCAAGCATACCTGAACCTACGTCATGCACACTTGGAGCCATCGTAATCATCCTAAGTCTCGCCTGCTCCCGCATGCTACGGTGCTAAACAGTAAATCCCAAGAATACAAGGACAATTTAGGTCAACATTAACTTCATGGAGTTACAAAATGAATCGCCGATATCCACATGCTGCTGGTTTTCGAAACGCTAAATTTGAGCTGCTGGAAGATCGTAGAATGCTTGCAGTGCTGACAGTGAATAGTTTCGCAGATTCTGCGTCGAATATCGACAATGGAACCTTGACTCTACGGGAAGCTATAGCCGTCGTTAATGATGCTTATAACCCGTTTTTAATTAACGGCGACCTTCTGCAAATCGATGATCTAGGAGGAGCCGAACCCGTTGGCACCAACGACAAGATCGTCTTCGCCCAATCGCTTAGTGGCCAAACCATCAGGCTCGACGAGGGTATTTCTGGGCCGACCCAAGGAAAAGAACTCACCATCACCAACTCGGTCATCATCGACGCCACGATGCTCAGCAGCCTTACGATCGCCGGGACGGGCGGTACCGATGGCAACGTAGGTACCGGCGACGGCACCACGGTTTTCGATATCGCTTATCCCAACGTGACGGCTGGCAACACGCTCACTTATGTACTTGCTGGCCTTACCATCACCGGCGGCGACTCGGCGTTGCAGGACGAAGGAGGTCCGACTGATCGCTTCCACCGTGGTGGAGGAATTACCCTGAGGAATGGTTCCTCCACGTCAAGTTTGGGGCAAGTCTCATTAACCATCCGCGATTCGGTCGTGACGGGCAATCATTCCAACGGCGATGGCGGTGGCATCTATACCAAAAACTTTGCGGAAGATACGGCAGAAGGATATGTAGGAGATGCTGTCGCCATCGTAATCGAGCGAAGCGTGATTAGCGGGAATACTAGCAACAACGATGGCGGTGGGATCGCGGTGAACATGCCCGGTGAATATCATGCCGACGCAAGTGGCTCGACGCTTACAATCACCGAATCGGTCATCGAATCGAATGAAGCCGTGAATCGCGGAGGAGGTATCTTTCTTTCTTCGGGGGCTGGTGGTGTGATTGACATCAAAGATAGTACGATTTCGGGCAACAAGGCCGGTTTAGCGTTGCTGGGAAAGGGGCGCCTTTTCTTCAACGAGTTACCAAACTCCGGCGGCGGGATCTATGCCTACCTGTTTAGTAATGATGCAAATCCTAGCCAGTTGACGATCACGGGCACGACCATCGACAATAATACTGCTGGCGATCATGGCGGCGGAATTGCCATTTGCACGAAGCGAGGAGATACGACGCCAGCCACATTAACGTCTGGCGCCCAGGTGCGAGTCACCAATTCAACAATTTCAGGCAATCAAGCGGGCATGACGACGTCAACAAATAACCCCGGCACGGGCGGCGGCGTCCATATCGCGATCTTTCCAGACGAAGACTTTGAAGCAGTCGACGCTCAATTCCTCAACACCACGATTACCAACAACATCGCCGGGTCTGGTGGCGGGATTTGGAGTTTCGTTCCTACTTTTGCAGATAGCAAAACCAATGTCCTTTTGAATAACACGATAGTTTCGGGCAACCGAGTTACGATCGATCCCGCTAGTACGGCCAACAACATTGACGGAATTATCGTACCCACTTCTTCGTACAATCTCATCGGCCCCGGCGGTGTCACGACGGCCAACCTTACGGGCAGCGGAAACATCAACAATTCGGACAATGATCCTGGACTAGCTCCTTTGAAATTCATCGGTGGCCCGACTCTAGTTCATCGACCTTTGGAAGGGAGCCCGGCGATTGATGCGGGAGATCCCCTAGCTGTCGCAGGTACCAATGGCATTCCAGAATTCGACCAGCGTGGCGCGGCGTTTGATCGCGTTCTTGAGGGAAGATTGGACATCGGTGCCGTGGAGGTCAGTGATGCACCGCGAGTGGTCGATGTGATTATCAGCGGCTCTAATTCAGTTCATGACGATTACAGTTTTGCCGAGGCTTTTTCGCAGGGCATCCATGAATTCACGACGGTGCCAGTGGGAGGGGCTGACACGATCGAAATTGTGTTTTCTGAATGGGTTGATATCGAAGCAGAAGATTTCGAGATGTGGGGGAATTTCACTGGCAATAACTATTTGCCAATAACGAACAGCTTTTCGTTCGATAGTACAACGTACACAGCAATGTGGATTTTTGATGTGTTTCCAGCTGATATGATGGGGTTCTGGCTATACCATACAAGTATCGTAGATGCTGAATCGAATGCCCTCGATGCCGATTGGGCGACACCCTATGGTCTGAATGCCGTATCACCAGAGAGTTTTCCCTCGGGTGATGGTACGACGGCGGGGGCGTTTAATTTTACTTTTGTGATTCTTCCTGGAGATTTGAATCAAGATAATATTTTTGATGGAGTCGACGTTGCTGCTTTCTTTAGTAATTATTCTACCGGTAGAACAGACTACACGTTTGCCGATGGTGATATGGATGGAGACGGAGACGTCGATTACGACGATCTTATGTTGATGGCACCCAACTTTGAATTCGACTTCACCAACTGTATTTGATCCTGACGGCAAAGCTAATCTACTGCCACCACAAGTGGCCAAAAGTCTCACGAAATTTCTTGTTGGCGATCAGGTAAAATGCTGGTGTTGCTGAATCGGTTGACTTCTGCACACACCCTCGGAGCATTACTCGCGCTAATTCGATCGGCACCAGGCGAGCCAATGGACGTAAGTCCTTGGAGTGTTAGCACTACGAGCGATTTCCCCCCTATAACGGCGCTGGATATGGCAACGAGAATTGAAATTTATTGCGCGAATGAAAAAAGAATCGCGGATTCTCCTGGATTCTCCTGCGAGGAGGGTGCTAGCACTGCTAGCGTTAGGGCGAAGGGCGAGCCATACGTCTCTTCTCTAGCTTACCAGTCGAGCCATCTGTCGCAGAAGTTGGCATGGCTGGCGATTCGAGGGTTTGCTACTGTTTCGCGTCGGAATTTGGGCTCTCTCTGGGAAGACTTTACTTCAACAACGATTTGATTCATGGGTAACGAATCCTTGCATATAGAAACCTGGCAAAAGTGGCGAACGACTTCGCTTGCTCTGGGGACGCTGGCGTTTGTGGTGTTCGCCGGTTGTGCTTCCATGCCTTGGCAAGAGCACGAGCGGACCACGATCATTACTCCGCGAATGCGGATGGCGGCGATCGCTGAAATTGGCGCGCGGGCGAGCGACGCGGATGCGGACGAGCAACTGCAACTGACGGAGCAACTCGCGACGCAAATTCAGACAGAGCCCGATCCGCTTGTGCGACGGGCGATTCAAGAGTCGCTCGGCAAGATGTCGACACCATTGGCAAGCAAAGTGCTCATCGCCGGGCTACAGGACGAAGATCTCGACGTGCGGCTGACCTGTTGCCAATTATTGGGCCAGCAAAGTGATCCCAACGTAATCAGCGCCTTGCGTATCGCTCTGGAAACCGACACCGAACTCGACGTCAAATTGGCCGCCATCGATGCTTTGGGACAGATCAAATCGCCCCAGAGCGTTGCCGCCTTGGCCAAAGCGGTCAACGATCGCGACCCCGCCTTGCAATACGCAGGCGTCCAAGCGCTCAAGTCGGTCAGCGGCCAAGATCTCGGCAACGACGTCGCCGCTTGGCGTCAGTACGCGGCTAGCGAACAGCCAGCGATCTCGTTGGCCGAGCGTCCAAGTGGCTGGTCGCCGTTTTGACGAGTGGCTGGTCGCCGTTTTGAATGGATAGGCGGCGTCAGTTGAGGAGTGTACCATCAAAGAACCGTTTCTTGAGACAAAAAAATCTGGCGGTGATGGTCCATTTTTTTTCCTGTTCTTCAGTCCCACCAACTCCCCCTTGAAATCAAAGTTCCGATTTCCAGTGGACTAATGTAAAACGGGGCATTACCTTGAAAGTGCGTCGGACGATGAAGCCGACGGAGAGTTGGCAGGTGGTAGGATGGTGCCGCTAGGCCCATCGTATCAATGGGTTCCAAAGCCAACCGAATCGATGGGCCGCCGCTTCGCTTTGGCCATCCTACGGACTGGTAATTTTGTCGTTGAATCACCCCCTAGTTTAGGGGCATAGAGTTATACTGACGGATGGTCACGCTAGCTCCACGGACACCTCGATTCTCATGCGACCTTCGTCACTGCTTTATTCGTTTTTGTTAGTGTCTACGGCCTTCTCGGCTCTAGATGCGTCCGCTGGACTACCTAACTACAAGTCGCGGAAGATTGAGTCCAAGAATGGCCAGTATGTCTTAGTTTTATTGACACCCAAAGCAGAAAGACAAAAGCTGTCTAACTTTGTAGCGTTTTTTGAAGTGGACCCCAATTATTGGACCACCGGCTTAGATAGAAAAGTTTCCTTGGATCGACGAAACTGGTAGTGAAATCAGTATCTTCGAACCAGGAGAAACTCATGTCACGGAAGCGTCGTCGTTTCGGATCGTCCCTTGAAAGTGAAAATGGCAGGCGAAAGTAGCTATCGAGGCCGTCAAGGAGATACGCACGATCACTGAGCTTGCGAAAAAGCACAAGCTTCATGCGACTCAGA
>JAJRWS010000285.1 GCA_024276705.1 Planctomycetota bacterium
ATATTGATGATGACCGACCTTGCCTCCCAGTCGGGTTCGAGTACGAGTACCGCTTTGCTGAGTACGAGTACGATATTCTCTTCTCGGCTCCTTTGAGGAGCCTTCCTCAAGCCACCCGCTATGCGGGTGGTACATGACTTCCCGTCCGCGCCTAAATATCCCCGGACCGTTTGATGGCGCGCAATAAGCGGAAGCCCAGGAATGCCGCGGCCAGGCAGCCGAGCGCCCCCGGGATCGAATAACCGGCCAGCCGTGGGGGAACCTGACTGCTCCAGAGCTGGGCCGAGCCCATGAACAGGGCGGCCGAGAGGATGCCCAGTACCAGACGATTGACCGTTTGCTCCAGCCGCCGGTGTTCCGGGTGAATGTCAAATCGGCCCCGTTTGATCTGGGTGATGATATCCCCCACGTCACGTGGCAGCGATTCGCCCAGCCGCGACCAGTCGGCCCATGCCCCTTGCATCCGGTGCAGCATCCGCTTGGGAGATAACCGGCGCTTGATCGCCTTGGCCTGCCATGGCTCCAGCAGCTCTGCCAAGCTGAAATCGGGGTCCAGGTTTTGCGAGGTGCCTTCGAGCATCACCAGCACTTTGATGAGCAGCGATACCCGCGCCGGGAGGAGGATGCCATAGTTGCGAATGATGGCCGTCATCCTGTTCAGGGCACCGCTCAGATCAAAGTCTTTGATCGAATCGCCTGAATACTCAGCGAGAAAATCTTCGACGTCGGCCTGCATCTTCGCATCGTCGAATCCTGGCGGTACCGATCCCAGACGCACAATCAGATCGCACAAAACGGCCCCATCTTGCCGGATGGCGGCAAGCAGCATGTCTTCGATTTGCTCGCGCAGGTGTGGATCGATACGGCCTACCATGCCACAGTCGAGCAGGCCAATCGCTCCCCCGGGCAGAACCATCAGGTTTCCCGGATGCGGATCGGCGTGGTAGAAACCATCGCGAAAAATCATGTTCAAAAACAGGTTGGCGCCCCGTTTGGCGACATCCGACAGGTCCTGGTTCGACTGCCGCAGGGCCTCACGGTCCGCCACGCTGATCCCTCGCAGTCGATCCATCGTCAATACCCGCTTGGACGAGAGTTCGGCATAAGCGGCGGGGATACGCACATCTTCCTGGCTGGAAAAATTGCGAGTGAAGGCCAGCAGGTTGCGCTGTTCGCGGGTGTAGTCCAATTCTGCCAGCAAGGTGCGGCTGAATTCGGCCGTTGTGTCGACCGGTCGGTATTGCCGCAATTCGGGTGAGTACTGCTCGGCCAGTTCGGCCATCGACTGCATGATCTCCAGGTCGTTACGGATACGGTCTTCGATATCCGCATGCTGTACTTTCACGACCACTTCGTGGCCATCCTTGAGACGGGCGGCGTGAACTTGCCCGATCGAAGCCGAGGCGAAGGCTTCAGCATCAAACTGGGCAAACAGAGCCTCCGGTGTCGCGCCCAGCTCCACCTCGATCAAAGCCCGTATTGTTTCGGGCGAATCGGCCGGCGTGTTCGCTTGCAGCAACTGGAGTTGTTCCGCCAATTCGGGCCCTATCAGGTCGGGCCTGGTGCTGAGGATCTGCCCCAGCTTGATATAGGTCGTGCCCAGTTCGGTCAGCGCTTTGCGAATGCGGACCTACAGGGAAAGATCGCGAATGTCCTGCCCCTCGGAATCACGAAAGAGCCGTTCCATCCAATCGATGCGAACGCTTCCCATCCAGGGTGCCAGGCCGTATTTGGCAAGCGTCGTCACCACTTCCCGGAACCGGCCCGTGTTGCGTGCCAATTGGGGCAGAGATCGGATATCCATAGTGCGTGGAGAGTGGGTCAGCGGCGAGTCGTGAGGGGTGAGAAATCAGATCCTGTTAGAGGCTCTTGCGGATTCGTTCAAACCCATTCTTCACTTCTTCAGCCACCAGCTTCAGCGATTCCCAGACCTCGCCGGCCGATTCTTCCGCGGCCGTTTTGGCAGGTTCGAGGTTATCGGCAAGCTGATCGAATTTTTTGGAAACTTTGTCCCATTCCTCCTTGGACTCCATGCTTCCCAGATGAACCTTCAAAGCCAGTTCGTCCCGCTGCTGTTTGAGTGTACTGATCGTATCTGCCAGGATTTCTTTGGGGTCTGACATGTTACTTCCTTTCCAGGGAATGGGGATGAATTGGTAAGGGGCCAGGTCATGGCCCTTTTCAGAATCCATGCATTGCCACGTCTGGAGCCAATATAGCATGGTGCCCGCCGGTTGAGCAGGTCTAAAGGGTTGAAGGTTGAGAGTTGAGAGTTGAGGGGTGAGGATTTTTACTAGCGTTTATCAGCAGCTTGTATTATCGGAAAAACGGGGCAATTTTTCTCGACTACAAGTAATTATCTTATCGGGACTCGGGATCGGGATCGGACTCGCTATCGCTATCGAATTCCGCGAATGCATAAAGAGCGGAATCTTCTTTAACCGAGTAGCCTCTGCAGCCTAACCCCACAGCGCTAGGCAAACCTGACAAGGAACAAAGAAAAAACCACGAATAGACACGAATGAACGCGAATCCTTGGAAATATAAAGTTGCAATACTGGGACTGCACTTTCGGGAAAAATGTAAAAAACTGATATCCACAAAAAATGGCTCTTCCATCATGCTGCGGTTTCCAAACAAGCCGCACAATGGAGGAGCCAAGGATGGCGAATACGAAATGTCGTTGGGATTGCCC
>JAJRWS010000286.1 GCA_024276705.1 Planctomycetota bacterium
CGCCCGTCCACTTGCCTGTGAGCCCTGTACCAATACCTCCTGTCACGTACCACCCGCATAGCGGGTGGCTTGAGGAAGGCTCCTCAAAGGAGGCGAGGAGAGAATATCGTACTCGTACTCAGCAGAGCGGTACTCGTACTCGAATCCAAGTCGTAGGCAAGATCGGTCATCATCGATATCCATGGCCTCCTGTTTCGTTTGCATCCAATGGTTCCATTCGAGTACGAGTACGAGTACGACAGAACGGCAGAGCCTGATCGACACTCACCAGCAGAGCTGGTGGTTTACGGAAAAGAATCAGCCTACAAGCGAATGTGTGTTCATGCAATCGGTGCATCGCTAGCGGCTGCCTGACCCACTATAACCCCCTCCCGCGGAAGGAGCCACGTAACTATGGCAATCGGTCGTTGAGCTTCCAATCGTAGCCCAGGTAACTCACCGTCGCGGTACCACGGGTGGCCAGGTTCCGCGCTGCCTGGTCGGGCAGGTAGGGAGCAATCGTTCGCATTTGGGCAGCCTGGCTGGCCCCAAAATCTTCGGCAAACCATTTCAGGATGGGAGACAATTCAAGCCGTTGGTGCGATACATCGAAGCGAAATTTTTGCGGATCGGCAAAAAAACGGCGGGCATTCGCCGTGAGCTGCTGATCGAGGTGATCGGCCGAATAGGCCCGATTGGATAAAGGCGGACAGCCTATGGAAGCACAGACTATTGCGAAATGTACACGGGGCTCTCCCATTTTACGTAATACTTCATGCTCCATCTGATTCAGCGAAAAAGAACGGTCTCCCACAGTCAATTGCAGATCATCCCAGATATTGTAACCAAATACCTTGGCTGTATGGTTGCGTATGCTGGAGGTTGGATATTCCCGTAAAATTCCCTGGATCGTGAGTGCATTGTAGGCATTGATCCAATAGGCGAGTCTGGCCTCCTGCGTTGCCTGTCGACGCCAGTCGGCTCGGGACAAGTGTCGCAAATACTGGTCCAATGCGAGACGATCTTCCTTTGCCTGGTGCCAGGCCGAATAATTCACTCTGCCGTCCAAGTCGACATATTTACCTAACAATGCTTCCCAACTGGCATGGTTGATTTGGTCAATCGATACCTGCTGTCCGGCCGGCCAACCTTGCCCAACGACTACCTTGGCACCAGCCCAGCAGTGGTCCGAATCAACCACAACCAACAGCAAAACTCCGATCCCCGCAAACTTCTGGACAAGACTCATTTTTTGCATTTCTCGCTCCTTCTTATTCAACCTGTGAAAGACAGAACAGGCCGGTACCACCTTGTACCACCCTTGTCTTGTACGTCCGTATTATTGACCAAACTGCCCCCTTATGTCTGTGTGTTCGGTTACGTCCCAGATAGAAATCGGGAGCCGCTCACAGCCGGAGGACGTATTAGGCTATTCTTACTCTGAAAGCCCACGGCATTGCCTGACAATACACGACCACAATACACGACCTGGCTATCCTGGCTGCACTTTACCCCCCCACATCGGCTATCCTATGCTACATTTGAAATCAGAGACCGGAGACCGCTGGCTCGCCCAGGTCGATCAGCATCTGGACCAGATGCTCATTGACCATGCTCACTGCGAGAAGAAAGCGGCAGGCACTGCGCTCAACTTGATTTTTGCGTATGTCGAGAACCTGAACCTCTGCCGGGAAATGACTGTCATCGTCAACGAAGAGCTGGAACATTTTCACCAGGTAATCGCCTTACTGGAAAGACGCCACATACGCTTTCGACGGTTGAAACCGGGCCAATATGGGCGGAAATTGAACGATTTGGTCCGCAAGCAGGAACCTGCACGGGCAGTCGATCGGCTGTTGGTGGCGGGGGTCATCGAAGCCCGATCCTGCGAACGATTCAAGCGTTTGGCCGACCACGTAAGCAGCCAGGCAGTTCCCGACCAGGAATTGGCCGATTTTTATCATGGCCTGTTCGAGTCAGAAGCGCGGCATCACAGCACCTACACCCAACTGGCCATGGACTTCGCTGCCGAAACCGATGTACTAGCGCGGCTCGATGAACTGGCCACCATGGAGGCCGAAATCATTGCCGCCGGAGAAGATTTGCCCCGAATGCACAGTTGAAACCCGGATACACCGTTAAAAGTAGTCCCCTTGTCATACCTGGACCGATATGGCATGGTAAATGGAGATGTATGTGGGCCGAAGTGGCGGAATTGGCAGACGCGCTAGACTCAGAATCTAGTGCCCGTAATGGGCGTGGAGGTTCAAATCCTCTCTTCGGCACTCACTCTATCTGGCCAAGCCAAACTTTTCGCGGCGGCAGCTAGGGGGGTTACCTGCTTCGAGTGGCCTGGTACAGGTCTGATTCCTCGCGAAAAGATTTGTTTGGCAATGGGCATCTGGCCAAGCCAAACTTTTCGCGGCGGCAGCTAGGGGGGTTACCTGCTTCGAGTGGCCTGGTACAGGTCTGATTCCTCGCGAAAAGATTTGTTTGGCAATGGCACTAGTCCATTGCATGCATTTGCTCATTGATCCAATCTTCCAGCTCCTCCCAATCGACTGCGGGAAGCTTGGAAAGATCGGGCCGCAGGCGTTTGGCATCGCGGATGTAGACATGCTGTATCTCATCTTGGCTCTTTTCGGTGTTCCAGTGAATCAGCACTCGAATACATAACGGAATACTCCCCACTACGGCCATCTCATGGCCACTGAGTAAGGGAACTTCCAACCAGCCAAGTTGTCGGGCTGCCAAAGCGGGGAATTCGGCATCAATATCGGTGGTAGTCGTAAAGATCGCACTAGCCACGTCCTGGGGAACCAGGCCATTACGTCGTATCATCAGCGCCAGAAGCTGCCGGGTGGCCGCCAGGACTTCCTCCCTTTCATTCACGTTAATCGTCGTCGCCCCGCGGACACCTCGGCATGACATGAGATGGCTGCCTTTCCAATGGCTACAGTACTGTTTGGCTGATCTATATTACCCGCTTACTCCGCTGCTTAGCCTACCCGGTCAGCTCACCGATGTTAAGCGTCAGCAAAACATACTGCGCGCTAATCAGGGGTATTCTTTCGAGCTTATCCAACGCGATGCATTCATCAGGGCAAGCCAGAACATGAGATTCCGCCAGCTAATATTGCCCAACCTCTGCCAACGGAACTTCACCCAAATGGGCCGGTAGCAAGAATTAGAAATTTTTCCGTTTTCCGCTATTGCAACTGTTGACAGCTTGCCGATGGTTGATAGAATTGCGAGTCTCCGCTGGTCATGGTGGCAACACCGGGTCAAACGGAGCAAGAACGATCTTTGACAATTTGGTGAGTGACCTCTTTTAATTTTATTGGTTTGAGGTTGTCCGTTCATCTGGAAGGGCGTCTGAAATGGCGTCTGGAAGGGTGCCTGCAAGGGCATTTGAATGGGCAATTTTGAACGCCAATGCAAGACTATACTACAGAATTGCGTTAGAGGTTTTCCGTTGGGTATCCTGCTCAACTTGAAAGGCAGGCCTAATTCGTTAGGCCTTGGCTGACAAGTCCAGGCTGGCATCCGTATGGTTAATCTCTAACATAGCTAGTTCGAACCTAAAGTGGCTCTTTAACTGGTGCAACAGTCCATTTTCCCTGCCTCATTGCAGGCTGGGTTAGTGAAATTGCGGCACCCGTTGATGTGTATATTTAACTGAAGGGTTTGATCCTGGCTCAGAATGAACGTTGGCGGCATGGATTAGGCATGCAAGTCGAGCGAGAAGTTTTAGTTTGACGCTTCGGTTGATTACTGAAATGGAAAGCGGCGTAAGGGAGAGTAACGCGTAGTTATCTACCCCGGGGTCTGGAATAGCTGTGGGAAACTGCAGGTAATGCCAGATAACATCCGCATCCTTCAAAAGATGTAGATCAAAGGTGTGATTCCGCCCTGGGAGGAGACTGCGTTGTACTAGCTTGTTGGTGGGGTAATGGCCTACCAAGGCGATGATGCATAGCGGGCGTGAGAGCGTGGCCCGTCTCACTGGGAC
>JAJRWS010000287.1 GCA_024276705.1 Planctomycetota bacterium
AAAGCGCTTCACTCTTACTTGATGCCGAACATACGGCGGCTGTTGGTGTTTTCTGCCGATTGCGTCAAATAACCAGTTTCGGGTAGTCAGGTCGACAAAATAGCATGCACTGACATGCTGTCAAGAGCCTGAGGCAATTAAGCAACCAAACAAGTCGCCTGGGAGGGGAGCATGAACAGGGGGGGAGGGGGTGGGAGGGGGTTATTGGTGGAATGCAGGGTCTCTGCAGAAACATACTATTCCATTTATAGGTTAAGCACTACCAGGTGCGCATAAAAAAATGCCCAAAAGGGCACTTTTTCTGAGATTGTGCAGGAGACGCACTAAAGACTTTCCAGGAAATAGCTTACGGCAACGTGGAAGGTGCCTGTAAGAGTCCGATTTTAACGGGGGGCCGTTTGTTGGAACGGGTCCTTGGCCTGGCTATTGGCTTGACGAGGAGCTTCCTTGTTGGGGGCCGAGGCGGTTTGGCTTGAGCCTGCCTGCTCTCCAGGATTCTCAAAATCCATAACCACCGGCGGTTGGTTCTCGCCAACCTCGGCGGCCATGCCAGAAATACGCCAGGCGCCATCCGATTGTTTCAAAGCCCAGGTAATCTGCTCACTGCCCGGTTTGCCATCCGCATCCAGATCGGTCCAGACCGATCGTACAATCGCCCGTTTCGCATCGATCAACTCGACTTCGCCCACGCTGAATTTTGCCGTGGAACTGCCAGGAGGCGAAAAATTCAAATCCATTTCACGAGTCCTTTGCAATGCCAATGGAGTGAGCAACCCGCTGGCCGTTTCGGTGCTGCCTGACCGGACAGCCTCTAAAAAATCTTGTACGACCTGGCTTATTGGAGTTGTTTGGTCGCCCGTATGCTTAACCGCATTTGCTGCGGTGGAACCTTTGCTGGCTCCGGAGCTATTGGGTCCTGAGTTGTCAGTTTTGCCGCAGCCAACCCAGACAATGGAAAAAGCAAAGAGCCATAGCAGTGAGAACTTCTTGGTCATCTAGGTAACTCCCCATCCTGGGACTGGTATCACTCGGTTACAAACCCATCGTCGATAGCACTCTGGAATAGTCTGCTCAAGCATGCCCAAAATGGGCGTTACACCGTGCTGCCGTACCGCTGGCAACGCCTGGAGGCGGAAATGTCGAGCGGCGGAAGTTTTGCACAATTCCAGGAAACGGTCAAGACAAATTGGAGTAGAATGGAGCGACTCGCTAGCAGTGGGCAAAAATTGGAAAATGCGATTGACCGAGGCCGAATTGGATTAAGAGTAAGATTAAGATTAAGATTGAGAAAAGCCCAACACGGCCTCCGGCTGACCGGGTGGCCCCGGAAGTTATTCTTGAGTTCCCCCGAATGCTAAAGGTAGACCCAAAATATGGTCATTACCCCTGGTGGCCCCAGGATGGCGATGATTGGTTACATCCCGAGGACGTCAGCCTGGCCCGGCGCATTCTTCCCGGGCCAAAAATTTTTTGTCGCGATGGTGTGCAGGGCCCCTATTGCGTGCTGGCCTACGGCGACATCCGGCTTCGCGTTCGGCGCACCTTATGGCAGGAAGTAACTTGGGAGGGTTTCAATATCGGTGATTGGGTGGAAGTCTTATCACGGGGGCAGCGGAATACCCCGCGTACGGGCACGATCCGCGAGATGCTCTGGGATGCGCACGATCGGTGCATCCATTACCAATTACTGGAAAATGACAAGCCACTGGTTAAGTGCTACACGGCCGCAGATTTGCGCCATGTCGATCCCACCCTGCCGATGTCCCTGGTGCCTTAGGGTCGGCTCAATAATAACTTCCTGCTTTGGAATAGCCATGGAGAAGCACGCCATGCAAATGTTTGAAGTGTGATCGATGATTGCTGAACTGTCTTGGGATCCATCTCTTCAGATCAACAATCAACCATCTCACATCAATCCTTCTCTTCCTCACCAGGATGAAGGTTAGCGCGACTTTGCATGGAAACACCGAAATTATTGATGAGCCGTCCCTAGGCAAGCTGCAATTCCGCCTTGCGTTCCGCCACGATCTCCGTTTGGATACCACTGGGCACCGGCTTGTACCGGGCCAGTTCCATCGTGAAGGTCCCCTGGCCCTGCGTCATGCTGCGCAGGTCGGTTGAGTACCCAAACGTCTCAGCGAGCGGTACTTCGGCCAGGATCGTACAGACTCCATTCTGGACGCCCGTGCTGGTAACGATCCCACGGCGACTGCTGACATTGCCAACCACGGGGCCCTGAAAGGTTTCGGGGCACTCGATTTCGACCAGCATGATCGGTTCCAGCAGGGCCGGTTTCATTTTGGGAAAGGTTTCGCGGAAGCAGCCTTGCGCGGTGAGCATGAAGGCCATGTCGGAGCTGTCCACATCGTGATACGAGCCATCGTCCAGCTCGATTTTCAAGCCGACAACCGGGAATCCCGCCACGGGGCCCTTGGCCAGCATTTTACGAAACCCTTTCTCGACCGCCGGGATATAGTTTTTCGGAATGCGGCCGCCCGTCACATTGTCAACGAACAGCAATTCGCCTTCGGTTTCAGCGGTTTCTTCCTCGGTCATGGGAGCGATGCTCCCCACGATATGGCCATATTGGCCGGAGCCGCCCGTTTGCTTCTTGTGCTTGTAATTGAATTCCGCGGGAAGGGTCGCCGACTCGCGATAACTTACTTTGGGCGGACCCACTTCGACTTCTACCTTGTATTCACGAAGGATGCGTTCGACGTAGATTTCCAGGTGCAATTCTCCCATGCCAGCAATGATGGTCTCACCCGTTTCTTCGTCGGTCATCACTCGGAAGGTCGGGTCCTCCTTACGGAATCGCTGTAACGCCTTGCTCAGGCGATCGGATTGATCGCGAGATTTTGGCTCGATCGACATCTTGATCACTGGTTCGGCCACGAAAATATTTTCCAGCGTGCAGTAGTCCTTCTCCTGGCAATACGTATCGCCACTGGCGCAGTCGATTCCCATGATGGCCACGATGTCGCCCGCCGAGGCGCTGTCGACTTCCTCCCGTTTGTCGCTGTGCATTTTGACAATCCGGCTGAAGCGATCTTTTTTGCCAATACGCTGATTGTAATACTGGCCCCCTTTTTCCACCTTCCCCTGATAAATGCGAGTGAAGGTGAGCTGGCCGAACTCGTCGTCGACAATCTTGAACGCCATGCCCACGAAGGGCTTGTCCGGATCGGGTGAGAGGGGAATGGTTTTTTCAGGATCGCGCGGGTCGCTTGCCTGCAAGCTATGGTCGAGGGGACATGGCAAATAGCGAGTTACCGCATCGAGCAGTGGCTGCACGCCCTTGTTGCGGTAGGCGGTGCCGAGGAAGACCGGGGTCAACTCCTGCTCGAGAGTCGCATCACGGGTTACCTTGTGGATGAGCGTTGCGGGAACATCCTCCTCACTGAGGAGCAACTCCATCATCTCGTCGCTGTACATGGAAAGAGCTTCGAGCATGTGGTTGCGCGCGGTCTTCGCCTCGTCCACCAGCGCTGTAGGGATATCTTCTTCGCGAAGCGTCTCTCCATGCGGTCCATCAAAGTAGATCGCTTTCATGGTGATCAGGTCGACGATGCCCTCGAATTTATCTTCGTTGCCAATCTGGATTTGCATCGGCAACGCGTCGCAGCCCAGCTTTTCACGTAGCTGTTCGACGACCGAAGCGGAATCCGCGCCGGTGCGGTCCATCTTATTGATGAATGCCAGGCGAGGCACATGATATCGTTTCATTTGACGATCGACCGTAATCGACTGCGATTGCACGCCACCGACCGCGCAGAGAACAAGCACAGCGCCATCCAGCACGCGCAGACTACGTTCCACTTCCACCGTAAAGTCCACATGACCCGGCGTATCGATCAGGTTGATGGTGTGCCCGTTCCAATCGACCGTGGTGGCCGCACTGGTGATCGTGATGCCTCGCTCTTTTTCGAGCTCCATGTGGTCCATGGTCGCGCCATCGCCACCGCCACGGACATCCTCAATCTTGTGGATACGGCCGGCGTAGTACAAAATGCGTTCACTCAGCGTGGTCTTGCCCGAATCGATGTGGGCCGAGATGCCGATATTACGAACTTTTTGAAGATCCATGACTCTGCCTCAAACAACAAACTTTATGAAACCAGCGGGGAGTTCAAAGGAGTCTGCAAACCCCCTGTTACTCCGAGTGCCTGCCACCCTGAATGAATAACCATGTTCATAACGGTGACCCACTAGCAATCGTCCACAGAACACGCGTCCACAGAACAACGGGGCGACATGGCATGCCAGGAGACACGCCAGCGACCGCTATAGCTATATAAGAAAAAAGGCGAACAACCCTGTGTTGTCGCCGATAATTCCAGGTGGGACAATCCCACATTCTGTATCCCCGTCGGCGTATTGGCTAGCCCAAATCTACTCCTTTCCGCCAATAAAAGTAAGTCTTTTCCATGGTCCTCCCGGTATGATCCGCATGGGAGAGGTAGCACTTTAGCCGTCTGAAGTGGACCGTGAGGAAGGGGTCTGGAACCTTTTTTCGTGGCCAAACCGCTTTCCCCGGGGCAAACCTGCAACCGCCATGAAAAAAAGTTCCAGACCTCGGCGATTCACGCTTTTTCTTCAGACGGTTAAATTGTTACAAAAATAGAATGCAGGGCGAAGTAGTTGTTCGAGTAACCGGTCCCGTCAAAGAGAGCCCAGTTTATTTCTTTCCCATGCCGAAACGCCTGCCCGGTGCGTCTAGTACAATAGAGTATCTCAAGCTTGCTCGGCTGCGGCCACCAGGGCATTCTGTGTTTACTGTAAGTGTTGTGTATTAAACAGGTTATGACGATATGGAAAACGCGCCAGCCCCACCCGAATCGAAAGCAGAGCGTTGCCCGACCGAGCTGCCGACGGCCTTGCCTGCCGGTTGGCTCAGCCGCTGGCCCTGGGTAACGTTTTTGTTGCCGATGATCGTGTTTTTGCTTGTTGGATCGCTGGAACCGACTCCGCCTGCCCAGACCGATCATGAAGAATCTGTCGGTCAGACCAGTTCCGACTTGGCCAGTTCCGACTTGGCCAGTTCCGACTTGGCCAGTTCCGACTTGGCCAGTTCCGGGGTCGCCGCGAACGCGCCGACTGGAGAGAAAGTCGGCGAAGAGGACCTTGGCGGGGAGGATCTTGGCGAAGAAGGGACCATTGCCTATCGCTACTACCCAGTTATTTACTCGCTTAAAATCGCCCTTACCCTATTGGCCATGGCTCTCGTCTGGCCAGGTTATCGGACATTCCGCTGGCATGTGAGCCCGTGGAGTGTCGTCGTGGGGATTGCCGGAGTGGGACTCTGGGTAGGGCTCTGCCACCTGCAACTGGAGTCCCGCTTGCTGGGTCCACTGGGTCTGGGCGGGTTCCTGGATCAAGGCCAGCGTAGTGCGTTCAACCCACTGGCCGAATTGAGCGAAACGCCCCTTTGGGCCATGACTTTTTTAGCCATTCGTTTCCTGGGGCTGGCGGTGGTTGTGCCGGTGATCGAAGAATTTTTTCTGCGCGGCTTTTTCATGCGGTACGTGATCAGCGTCCAGTGGTGGGAATGGCCTTTTGGTAAGGTCACGCTGTTGGCGGTACTTGTCGGCACCGGCATCCCGATGCTGATGCATCCTGGAGAGCTGTTGGCAGCCTTCGTATGGTTCAGCCTGGTCACCTGGCTGATGGTCCGAACCCGCAACATCTGGGATTGTGTCGTCGCCCATGCCACAACCAATCTGTTACTGGGCATCTATGTCGTTACCAGTGGCCAGTGGCAACTGATGTGAAGAGGGGGCTCACTGCTCATAACCGGCTTGATAGACATCGGCGAGCGGTGTGGTACGGAAAGGCTGGTGTTGCTCGTAGAGCTGCAAACGCACTTCGTAAGTCTGCCGGGCTGCTGGTGGGGCGATGTCGATTGCCTGCTGCAAACTGACAATCGCCTCGTCGTATTGTCCCGCATTGGCCTGTGCGGCTGCTAGCGTGTCGAGAGCCACATGTTTCTGTCCATAGCCGAATTCGAGTGCGCGTTGAGCGCCAATCAGTGCATTGCGTACATCGCGCAGTTCCACGTCAGGGCAGGTCGCCAGCAGCCAGGCGCCGTTGCGGTAAGCGTGGGCAAATTCGGGGTTCAAATCAATGGCCCTGGCGTAGTCGGCCATGGCCTGGCGATATTTGCCCATGTCCGCAAGTAAGTCAGCTCGGCTGCAGATAATTTGCGCATCACTTGGGTCGATGGTTACCGCGGCATTCAGATGTTCGAGCGCTTCATCCAACCGGCCCAACCGGTGGCACACTCTGCCACGACCGATTTGGGCGGTGGCCAGGCTGCTATCCAACTGGATCGATTTAGTATACTGATCCAGGGCGGCCTGCATGTTGCCTGCCTGCACGTAGAGCGTGGCCCGATTGGAATAGGCTTTGGCAAAGGTCGGATTGATTTCGAGCACTCGATTGAAGTCATCGAAAGCTTCGGCAAACTGTCCCGACTGGGCATGGGTGACGCCCCGGTTGTGCAAAGCACGCCAATGGTCGGGGTCGTACTCCAGGGCGCGGTTAAAATCGGCCATCGCCAGTTCAGGCTGGTTTTCGTCCGCGCGTAATTGCCCGCGACGATTCAAGGCCCAGGCGGATAACTGCCGAGCAAAGTCGCCCTTCTCGCCGCCAGCGCCTTGACGTAGGGCACCGGCACACAATCGGAGCATTTTCGTATAGTCTGCTTCCGTTCCAGCCGTTTCCGAAATTTTATGCGCCTGCAGCAGGGCCGCATCCTCACGCTTCAATCTTGGTTGCCCTTTAGACCGTAATGCGATCGTAGACCGTCTCGATGGGGAGCTCGATGGGCGTGGTTTCGAGCGATGAGTCGTTGATTTTGGCCGCCGCGCGGTCGTCCGAGCATGAGCATTGTGGCGTGATGCGGATGGTCTGGAAGCCGTGGCGGAACTTTTTAACGGGGTGTTTACCGGTTCCAAGGCAATTGCCCGCGAGACCACCTGATGGCGAGTATTGGGTTGCTCCACATGCTGTACCGGCTTGAGTGGTAGCCGCGAATTGCGGCTGCCAGTCATGGCGGTCAGTTGGCTCGGACTTCTGGAATGGGGCGAGGATTTCTCGGTTGCCTGACGCGGGGGTTGATCTCCAGCCCAGACATTCCACGGTGAAGAAGTAGATGTGCCTGTGGAAGTTCCTTGGCGGGCAAATTTCTTGCCGACCATGGAGATTTTGCTTTTTGGAGCTTCCCTTTTCGGAGCCACCGTGGGTGGAACCGAATCGGACACAAACACGGCTTGCCCTTCGGTGGCCGGCTTCAACCATGATACCTGCCCGGAGGTGCGCGATGGTAAATTCTGTTTCGTGCCAGCGGCCGGATTCGAGTCGGCTATCACAATCGAGGACCGCATGGTCGAGCTCGATGGTTGCCGCTCGGTTTCACCAGCAGCCGTGTGCGACAAGCTGATCAGGCCGATCGCCAGGATGGCGGTGTGCCAATGTGCGGATTTCGCCAGCACCACATATTTTGCCAGCACTGAAACTTTTGTATGAGTTAGTTCATCCATGATAGCTACTTCCGTCAAAGCGAAGTCCAATGATAAGCCCCCTCGCCAGGGAGGGTTGCTGCGCAGCCACCGCGCGTATCCTGTTGGTACCTATCGGGTGGCAAGCAGGCATGACCACACGGAAAAATCCGAAAAATCGGAATCTTTCGCCCAGGCAGCCCATTTTCACTGAGGGCGGTGAGGTGGGCTTCCAGTGAGGCTCCGTGCTGCTTGGGGCAGGATGACAGGGACGCACACGGGCTTGTTTAGGAGCGAACGAGGAATAATTTCCCCATTTCAAGTTGGGTATTTTGGCTTCTCTTCGTACTCGTACTCGACGGCCGTAGGATACTCGCCATGCGACTCGAGTACGAGTACCGCCGCAAGCGGCTGAGTACGAGTACGAAGGTGCATTATCAGAACGCCACGATTTACCGAAGTTTTTTTCTTGAA
>JAJRWS010000288.1 GCA_024276705.1 Planctomycetota bacterium
CATCGGTGTCGGGCTGTCGGGGTCCCAGAGAGGCTCGACCTCGGAGTTGGTTCCTTCGACCTCCAGATCCTCCAGGAACTCCAAGGCTTGATTGAAGTCGAGAAAACGCCATTGCCAGTCGGCCACCCCATGGGCATGGTCCAATCGAAGTTTGGTCATGGCCCGACCGGCTCGGCTGATTTCATCGGCCGCATCGCGATGCCGCTGCAATGGCTGGCCAGCCGATGTGTCGGCGTAATGGAGAACACCTTGTCCGGGCCGATGCAGGCGGTCGGCCGCATCACGAACTCGAAGTCCACATTCAAGATGCCCCATTTCGTTCGATCGCAACAGGGCGACGAGTCGAGTCTTGTCCGGCGTGATCGGGCCGGCAAGCGACTCGGGCATTTCGACCGAGGCGACGTGGCGGATGGCATCGAGCCGTTCTCGCAACTGGTCGAATCGGTCCCTTGGAAAAGTGGGCGACTTCGACAGGAGCCATTGGGCCAGTTGCCGTTCCGCCATGTCGCAGCGGACGAACTCGATCACCGACCGTTCCCGATCGCAGTGGATCAGCGCGTCGCCGGAAAATTCGCATGACGAACCATTCTCCAAGGTTCCATCGAGTGCTAATTCGAGACGCAAGGTTTCGCCCTCTTCCACGACGCGTATGCCGAAAGAAGTGGGGCGGACGTCGGCAAATCGGTCGTCCAGCATCACCAGGTCGTGGCCGACCAGCGCTTCGAGTGCTTTGGGAAGGTCCAGCTTGAAGGCAGGCCGGCTGTAATAAGGGCTGCTTCGATCGCGATGGATCGTCTTGGCTATTTGGGCATCAACCCGGTTATGGAGCATTTCGGGCGAGTTCCATAGTCGCTCGAGTGAGACGCTTTTGCCCTTGGTCCATCCACCACCCCGCTTTTTGGGACGTTGGCTTACGGCACCGAGAGCGAGTTTTCCGTCCATGGAAAGCTTCCAGACCAGCCGGCTGACGGAGGTGTTCTCTTCGATCGTCTCCAGTTCCGCGTGGTCCGGTTGGGGACGTGTGCTGGCAAATTCATCGAGCTGGGCCAAGACCGAATTGGCCATATCTTCCGGCGACGTGGGTACGATGCCAAGAGCCTCACAGAGCGGAGAGGCGAGATTTTCCAGTTGAGCGATCAAATATTCACAGAAGAGATAGGTGTGAGGGCACGGAGCTTCCTCGGAGGATTCGTCGCACGAACATCCTCCGTGGGCCATTTCGCCGGAGAATCCCAGTTCCAACCAGACTTCGTGATGGGTGTCGGAAGTTTTGCACATTCCATCGACGAATCCATCGCATCCAAAATCGACTTTTGCAAAAGAGTAATGGAGTTTTTTGGCTCGCTTGACGAGTTGGTTCGGGTGGTTCTTTCGCAGACGATGGAGAACCTGGAGTGATTCGGCCCGTAATTTTTCTTCCGACCATTCCGAGACGTCATCCACTTCACCGTCGGAGCCTGTGTGGATTTCGTACTCGGATTCGAAATCTCTATCGAGATCTTCCAGCAAGGAAGATTTCATGATGGAGGGCATGGAGTCGATCATTTGTTGCAAAAATGAGAAATTGAGCCCACGTCGTTTTTTGTACACCATGATTGGTCCGAGACTCCTTTCCTGCGAGTGTCCGTTCGGTTCTTCTGATGCGGTGTTACTATTTCAGTACTTCTGATTTTGCCACTCAGCCCCACGAGTCCCCAGGGCGATAAGCCGTCCGTTGCCGACGTTTTTAAGGATCGCTCGAGAAATAACTGGCATGTTTCCAGGCCCCTCACCCTGCCCTCTCCCCATAGGGGCGAGGGGACATCGGACAGTTATTTCTCGAACGATCCTAACCGCTGGCACGCCCACCGGGTCGGCTTCATCGGCCATCCTTGGAACTACTGTATTTCTGGGTGGGCAAGGACTGCTCGTCGCGATCGGTAGGGGGGCCGACTTGATACGCCCATTGAATGGGTCAGGCACCATAGGATAGCCGACCTGGGCGAAGAAACCAAGGATGAGAACTGGGGGGCTGGTTGCTGTAAATACCTTGACTTTTGTCAATGTTTTTGCTGACTATACCTGGATATTCGGCATTTCATTGAAAACCGCCCGCCCGTTATGGTTTGAATTGGAGGCACCAGGTGTTTGAGCGTTCGGCTTTGGCTGATCTAGAAGCGTGGGGGCGGCTGGATACGGGGCGCAAGCCTTTGCTGATTCGTGGTGCCCGCCAGGTTGGTAAAACCACGTTGGTGCGTATGCTCGCCCAGCGGCTGGGCTTGCCTAAGGATGCTCCAACCGGCATTCGTTGAAACTCAACGCGCGGACCGATGCCATTGCCACTGGTTGGCCAAGCCTTCACGAAGGCTGGTCTTGGGCCGGTAGTCCAGTTCGTTGCCGCTTCTGGCCAGGTCGGCGTAGGTGCGGTCGACATCGCCGGGCTGCATCGGCTGCCTGTCGATCTCTGCCTGGATGCCGGTTGTTTCTTCGATAGCGGTTAACAGTTCGGCAAGTGTGACCGGATGGTTGCCGCCTAGATTGTAGATCCGGTAGCCGTCGATCCGGTCCATCGCCGCCCGCACCCCATCGATGATGTCGTCGATGTAGGTGTAATCGCGACTGGTCGTGCCATCGCCGAACAGCGGGATCGGTTTGCCCGCTTCCAGCAGGCGAAAGAATTTGGCGATGGCCAGGTCGGGCCGCTGCCGGGGGCCAAACACCGTGAAGAAACGCAAGCAGGCAATCGGCATCTGGTTGAGATGCCAGAAGGAGTGACAGATGAGCTCCCCTGCCCTCTTGGTGGCCGCATAGGGGCTGATGGGACGATCGACCGGGTCGGTCTCCGCGAAGGGGACTTTCTGGTTGTTGCCGTAGACGCTGGAACTGGAGGCGAAGATGAATTTCTTCACACCACTGGTGACTGCCGCATCGAGCAACCGGACCGTGCCGTCGAGATTCACTTCGGTGTAGAGCCCCGGGTTCTCGATGCTGGGCCGGACACCCGCCATGGCCGCCAAATGGACGATCGTTTCCGGCCTGCTCTGCCGGACGATCGAATCGACCGCTTGCCGGTCGCGGATATCGATCTCTTCGAATTGGAATCGGGTTTCTCCCAGGAGCCGTTCGGCCAAGTTTCGCTCTTTGACTTCACGGGCATAAAAATCGGCGAAATTGTCGATTCCTATGACGTTTTGTCCCTCGTCCACCAGACGCTCGCATAGGTGGGAACCAATGAATCCGGCTGCGCCGGTCACGATGATTGTCTTTGCCATATTGGGTCATCCAGGAATTCGTGTGATGCTGGCTATATGCTATCTATCGACCGGTGGAAATTGCACCTTGGCGTAAATGTCGACCAATTTTAGTTTGCAGTCGATCACTGGCAGGTGCAGCACGGCGTTGAGTCCGCTGGCCTCGTCGAGAAGCCAGTGTCGATCTGCTTGACGAGAAAACCGCTCAATCTGTGGGTGGTCCTGTGCGATGAGAAGATACTCCTGAAGTGAATCGAGCTGTCGATAATGCTCAAATTTCTTACCGCGATCATAGCTCTCAGTCGACTTGGAAAGTATTTCGATAACCACTTGGGGATTGAGGAGCGTATCAAGCTCGGCATCTTCGAATTTCGGTTCTTCACAGGTAACGATGCCATCGGGGTACGTGTAGAGTCCCGTGGTGGAATTACAGACTCGCATATCGGCGACAAAGGCTGTGTAATTGCGATCGGTTAGCTGGGAGTGCAGCGTTGCCGCCAAATTGAACGTGATCTGGTTGTGTGCGATGGATGCTCCGCCCATCGCAAACATTTCGCCTCGATAGAATTCATGTTTCTGTTCCGAGCCACGTTCGATAACTAAGTACTCGTGGCGCGTAAGTCGCGGAGTTGGCTGGATTGACATGGTGATCTCTCCGGGGAAGAGAGGAGATGCCTGGCTGGATCCCTTCGATTCGATTGTAGCATTATATAATAGTTGGACAGCACCACTTTTACGTGGAAGCATACGAAATACAAGCCCGAAGCGCCAGCGAGTGAACGGTTTATGACTAATTCACTCGCTTGCGCTTCGCACCTTGTACTGCGAGAAAAGTGGCGATGCACAACGAACACCTGTTTTCGGCTGCCCAGATCACGGTTAGGATCGTTCGAGAAATAACTGTCCGATGTCCCTCGCCC
>JAJRWS010000289.1 GCA_024276705.1 Planctomycetota bacterium
CGGCCGTAACCGGGCCATCGAAATGCTCGGGTTGTCCCCAGGCTTCGGTATTTAACCCAAGCCCAAGGGCACCCAAGCCAACAACCAGCATGAAACGATTCATCGCGTGCCTGAGCAACGGAGCCATCCTTATCTTGTCGATTTCATGCGGTATAACGCAGCCGTGTACCGGTGTAAGCCCCTCAGTAAGCCATCCTCTCCCATTCCGTGCAATCGCCATTCCTTTCCTGCCTCCCCTGTTCGCCGTGTCCCTTTGCATTGTCCCGCGGCCAGGGGGCCGATAGAATCTTCAATAGCCCAACCCATGCATTCTACGGGTCCCACGGCCAGAGAACAGACGGCCAGAGCACAGAACGCGGTTCCCCACGTTCGGGGAGTGCGCGAACGAAGGAAAAAACGTTGTCGACGAAAACACGCAATCTGGGCGACATCCTGCAGGAATTTCGCCAACATCGGCATGTCATGCAGCAGGAGCTGCAAAAAATCATCATTGGGCAAGATGAAGTCATTGAGCAGTTATTCGCCGCCATCTTTACCCGCGGCCATTGCCTGCTGGAAGGGGTGCCCGGCCTGGCGAAAACGCTGATGGTCAGTACGCTGGCCAAGATTCTCGACCTGGACTTTAAACGGATCCAGTTTACGCCCGACTTGATGCCGTAGGACATTACCGGCACCAATGTGCTGGACGAAGACGAGCATGGCCGGCGCAGCTTCCGGTTTGTCGAAGGTCCGGTCTTCACGAATATTTTGCTGGCCGATGAAATCAACCGCACCCCGCCTAAAACGCAAGCCGCCCTGTTGCAGGCAATGCAGGAGCGGGACGTGACGGTCGGCCAAACCACCTACAGTTTGCCGGAGCCGTTTTTCACGATCGCCACGCAGAATCCGATTGAACAGGAAGGGACCTACCCGCTGCCCGAGGCGCAGCTCGACCGCTTCATGTTCAACATTAAAATCGATTACCCGTCGCTGGCCGAAGAACAGCAAATCCTCACCGCGACCACGCGGCAGGAAAAACCGGATTTGAAAAAGGTCCTTTCGGCCCGGGCCATTCTCAATTTGCAGAAGCTGGTCGGCTCGGTCGCCGTCAGCGAGTACATTATCAAGTATGTCGCCACGCTGGTTCGAGCGACCCGGCCCAGGGACGAGTCGGCCCCAAAGTTCATCCGCGAACTGGTCGACTGGGGCGCCGGCCCACGCGCGGGCCAGTTCCTGATCCACGGGGGCAAAGCGCTGGCCGCCATGGATGGCCGCTTCACCGTGGCGCCCGAGGATGTGCGGAAAGTCGCCATCCCGGTACTCCGGCACCGGGTCAGCACCAATTTCCAGGCTCAGGCCGAGGGGATGACGACCGAGGATGTCATCGGCCGGCTCATGGAAGAAATCCGGCTGCCGGAAATACCGAAGTATAGTGGGCAGTAAAAAAGCGGAGAGCAAAGAGCGGAGAGCCTAGAGCATAAAGTACGGTGTCGGTCCCCTTTCCGCGCGAAACACCGAAACACCGAAACACCGAAACACTGAAACACCGAAACACCGAAACACTGAAACACCGAAACACCGAAACACTGCCCACTTTTCTCCCCAATGCCCAGCACCGAACAATATTTGAAGCCCGAAGTGATCCGGCAGATTGCCCGGCTTGATCTGCGGGCGGAGTTTATCGTCAAGGGCTACCTGCAAGGTCTCCATGCAAGCCCGTTTCATGGGTTCTCGGTCGAATTCAGCGAACACCGCAAGTACACTCCGGGAGACGACCCGCAGGATATCGATTGGCTTGTCTATGCAAAGACCGATAAGTATTACATTAAAAAATTTGAGGCGGAAACGAATATCACCGGCTACCTGGTCATGGATACCAGTACGTCGATGGACTACACGCATGCGCAAACGCTCTCCAAATTCGAATACTCAATTTGCCTGGCCGCGGCCCTCTGCTACCTGATGATTCATCAGAATGACCCGGTGGGGCTGATTACCTTTGGCGAGCAGATTATCAACAGCCTGGCGCCCCGATCGAAACGGCAGCAGATTGGCAACATCCTTTCGCATCTGGCCCGGCTCAAGCCGCGGGCGAAAACCAACATTGGCCGCAGTCTCGACCAGCTCGCTGCCATGCTGAGGCATAGCAGCCTGATCATGATCTTTAGCGATCTGCTCACCGACCCCGAGCCGGTGCTTTCCGCCCTCCGGCGTCTGCGGCATGGCGGCCACGACATCATCCTGTTTCATGTTTTTGACGACGCGGAAGTGACTTTTCCCTTCCACGGACTGGTCGAACTGTACGATCCTGAATCGGGTCAAACGGTTCAGGTCGATGCCGACGCCTACCGCAACGACTACCAACAGGCCATCGGCCAGTTCCGCGAACAGTTTCAACGTGAGAGCGGGCAAACCCGCTTCGATTATGTGCCCCTGGATACCAGCATGCCGTTCGATCGCGCCTTGACCGAATATCTGGTGAACCGGCGGAATCGGAGGTAGGCGATGGGATTTCTCACTCCAGCCTTGTTGGCCGGCGGCATTCTGATGGCCGTGCCCCTGCTGCTGCATTTGATCATGCGGCGACAACCGCAGCAAATTACCTTTCCGGCACTGCGTTTCGTCATGCAGCGGCGCGAATCGAATCGGCGGCGGATGCGCCTGCGACACTGGTTGCTCCTGGCTTTGCGTTGCGCATTGATCGGCGGCCTGGCCCTGGCCCTGGCCCGGCCGACGCTGCACGGGAGTGGATTGCAAGGTAAAAAAGGTGCGCCACTGGCTGTGGCGCTGGTCTTCGATAACTCGCCAAGGATGCAATACGTCCATCAGCAGCAAAGCCGGCTGCAACAGGCCAGCGACCTGGCGACCTGGCTGGTCGACCGGCTGCCTGCCGGAACTTCGGTGGCCGTACTCGATCGGGGCCGGAGGACGCGAGGTCACTTGATCGATGCGAGTGCGGCCGGGGCAAGGCTGAAAGGGCTTACTGCCACCAGCCACCCAAAACCGTTGGGCAACACGGTGCAGGCGGCCTTGGAGTTGGTTGCCAGCCGTGAAGATTGTCGCCAGGAGGTTTTTCTTTTCACCGACATGACCCGAGCGTCGTTGGCCGACGAAACTCTGGAACAGATTGCCGTGGCCTTGGCCGAGGCTCCGGAGGCGAGTCTCTATCTGATCGATGTGGGTATCGAGGTGCCGTATAATATGGCGTTGGGCGACTTGCGGATGCGCCGCGAAGTTTTCACCCCCGGCGAGCCACTTCGCTTGGAGCTGGACTTGCACGCAACAGCTGCCATGAAAGCTGCCTTGGATCCCGTGGTCGGTTCGAGTCGGGCAGTCCGTGAAAGGTCCACCGCGGCAGCCGCAACGCCGGCACTCGATTCCCAAACTTTGGTGGAACTCTATTTGAACGACAGCCAGGGCCAGGCGGTCAAACGAGGGCAACAGTGGTACGATTGGAACGCACAAGACAAGGGAAAGCCGGGTAAAATTATTTTTGAATTGGCGGACTTGCCTCTGGGGGTCCACCAGGGTTCCGTTCAATTAGCGCTTGCCGATCCCCTCCTGATGGACAACGTCCGGTATTTTACTGCCCGAATCCACGCACCGGCACACATTCTGCTAGTTGGCGAAACCGACCAAGATACGCTCTTCGTGCGCGAAGCGCTCAGTCCCTCCAGTTTGGGGCTTTCAACCCTGGGGTCCACCACTTTGGTTCAAGGGGCCATCGATGCGGGAAGGGCGGGAGAAAACGAAAAGGCTGGCGAAAACGGCCCGTTGGGGCCGGGCTCCAAACGCCAGGTCGGGGAACCCGAAGCCGGCGTCCTCGCAGATACGCCGTTTCGCTGTGCGACGCTCCATTTTCGTAGCCTGGCTCAAGCCGAATTGCAGTCGTACGACGCGGTGGGACTGCTCGACCCACCCACACTGCCAGCGAGGGTCTGGCGGAATCTGGCTGATTTTGTCGAATCGGGTGGTGGCGTCGGTATTTTTCTCGGTCACCGCGCCAGGCGCCAGGCTTTCAATGA